>PDRA01000029.1 GCA_002747975.1 Candidatus Altimarinota bacterium
CCATTTGGTAATTGAAAAAATGTGTCTGGTGTTCCTTTTGTGGTCTTTTGCTTTCCTGTTTGGCTTCCTGTTCTTGATATAGCCAAGTAATTATTATCTTTAATCGCTAAATAACTATCGCAAAGTTCCTGAAACACAGTTCCATTTATTTCTTTCAATCGATTTTCTATTGTTTGTAGTCTGCTCATATTATTCAATTATTTTAAATGTTGGACAAAAACAACATATCTAGTTTTTCGGAATTGGTTTTTATATTGGGAAAAACTAGATATGCTTTTTTGTATTGTTTATTTTAATATGAAATGCAACATATAAATACACCAACATACTATTATTTTTCCCCTAAAAGTCAATATAACCTTAAATACGCTCCATATTCTAGAATAGAAAAGATTATATATGTATAGAATATAAAATAGGATTATAAGGTTTTAAAAAAATCCAGAGCTGGAAGGCTTTGGATTTTTATGGCGAGCGTTTAGTATATCTGATATTTGCCCCATTCCATTTTATCAATTATTATGGAAGCAAGTATGCGTCGAGCGAGAGCACGAACGAGCTAGATATACTATGTTATGTGTCCGATTGTAGCTTTGCAGAGCGAGAGTGCAACATGGTCGGAGCGAAGTGGAGAGGTCATTTTTTTATCCCCTCCTCTGGTTTTAGCAAACATGTAGCAAGTTTTCTTGAAATAGTATCTCTAACTTGTGACATAAATTCCTCTAAATATTCACAACTCATACCAAATTCATACTCAACTCCAGCTACATCACTAACCCACATTCTTTCCTCCTCTTCGTGTTCTTCATTATAATGAATTGTTGGTCCATTATGAATTGATAATTCAACATTAGGAGATGATATGTTGGAGCCATCTTCTTTGAATACAAAAATCTTTAATAAGTCACCATTTGTATTACGAATTTCACCTCCAATCCAGCCCATATCATTATTATAAACTATCTGTACGTTTTCGTAATTCCATTCAGAATTTTGATCAACAGCTTCTTGTATTTTTGCTTGAACAACATTAAAGATATTGTCTATTTCCGAATCTGTTGCATTAACTAAAATATCCTTTAATTCGTCCCTTTGATCAGATGTTGCACTTACTTGAATTTGTGGTTGATCATCAAAATATTCTAATTGATTCATTATTGTATTTAAAAAAATTAAATTTTTGTTCCTCTTTCTAAAGTTTTTCTGCAAATCATTAAATTGTAAAAAAATGATTATACATAATATATAAATATACGAACATATTATCGATTTACCCCTAAAAGTCAATGTAACCTCAAATATGCTCCATATTCCCAAAGAGAAAAACTTATGCTACAGAATACAAAATAAAGTTCAGGTCAAATAGATGAGCTGTCATTATGTATGTGTAATGTTATTTTTTGGTATATTCAAAAGTATCCATCTCTCCGCCAATTATTTTCTTCTTTTTGACAACTTTTTCGAAGTGACCTTTTTGGATTATTGACTCTGCAAGGTTTGTGAGGGATTTTCCACCATCGTTTTCTCCTGTATCAAAACTATATAAGAGTTCTCATTGAGAATAGAGGTTCAGAGTATTGGCTCTTGGTTCGTGAATTTTGATACAATCTATTTGTCTAATAGAAAACTCAATACGCTTTTCTTTGTCATTTATGACAATATGCTTCTCCTCAAGATTTATTTCAATTGTTCTTTTTGTGAATTTTTTCAGATACAATATTGGGAAGAGAAGTGGTATTGCTATGATTATGGTAGGGATGACTGGTTTGTTAAAAGAATTTATAAAATCTAATATTCCTCATTGTCCAGAACCAATAAAAATTGTGACCAAAAGAATAAAAAAGCAATAGAAGACAAAAAGTAACATTGATTTTTTTTGACTTCTTTGTTTAAAAAAGATTGTTTCCATAGAGTGTAATGTGTTAAGAATATTGAGGAGCTTTTGCTCTGTGTAGTGCGGAGCTTTGAAGCTGGTACTTTTAGTAAATTATTTTTTTTCTTGCAGTATTTGCTCTGCTTTTTTCAGAAATTCCAAATCTCTTTTTTGTATAAAAGAGCCTTCGTAGTCTTTGGGTGTGTCATTTTCAATTGTGGAAATAGCCTCTTCTAGAGGCAACCAGACAATTTGGAAACCTTGACTTAGTTCTTTTTCGGTGAAATCAGGTTCACCTTTTGAAGTTATCATTCCATAATAACAATAGGATATTTGTTTCAAGTCCCACTTTGAACGAAACTCGATTATTTTACCGACTTCTCATTGTACTTCGATTTCACTGCCAATTTCTTCTCGGCATTCTCTCTTGAGTGCTTGCTCCTTATTTTCTGTTTTGTCAATTCCGCCACCAGGAAGTTTGTGGTAGTTGTATTTTGAGACGAATAGGAGAGGAACGAGATTGTTCTCATCAAAACAAATAGCCCTCGATGCTTCTCTTATTTTCAAGGTTGCATCATCGGAGGTGGTCGTATCTTTGATTTCTTTGAGAGTATTCATAATTGGAATAAAAATTATACAATTAAATCTTTTGTAATAACTTATTGTATCCCACTAAAGTCAGTCTAACTTTTTTCAGATTTCTTCTTTTCTGCAAACGTATTTTGTATCAGTGTTTCGAGTTTTTCAAAATCGTATTTGAGAGAAGCTGATGTAATCGAAAGTGGTGTTCCATACATTTTCATGTTTGATTTCATCAGTTTTGCAGTGATTGCATTTTTTGCTTTTGCGATGTACTCCTGTGGATTTGCAACATGAATTAGGAGAAATTTTGTGGACATAATTTGCTTCGGAGTGATATCTGTGATATCTTTCCATTCAATGAGTCCAATACTCGATGCATTGGAATGATCGGTGATTCCAGTGGAATCAATTGTAAGTCCTATTTGTGTGGAAAATAGTTTTTTGATTCCAAATATTCCCGTTGCACCAAAAAATACGATTCCCAATATCCCAATTCACTGGATGATGAGAGGATTCCTGAGTATTTTGAAAGCGTGATCTCGAAAGCTCTCAGCATTCAAAAAGAGCCAAACACCAAGTACAACAAAAAGTATCGAACCTCCAACAACGAAGAGGAGTTTGTTTTTACTTCGTGGAATTTCAATTTTTTCGTTCATAAGAAATTATTTTGTGAGGAAATAATGCGAGCAAATATACTATGAAATTTCTCCTAAAAGTCAATAAGGGCATTTCTCTTATTCTATAATTTTTGCTTCTTTGAGGGCTTTTTTGATGGCAGCGATACTTGCGTCACTCTCGGGCATTCCACCAAAAAATCCTGCGAGTCTCTCGATTTTTCCTTCCCAAATGAGGGCCTTGTCACCGGTAGCGTAGATACTGATTTGATAGGTAGCATTTTCAAGTTTGTTTCTCTTCCATCTTGCGTCCACAATCGTAACCATCACAATATGAGAGTAGCCTTTTTCTTGTGCGATTTTCCAAACATTTGGCTCAGTCCCTCTGTAGGCATCAAGTTCGATCATTTTTTGCGTAGCTTTTTTTGACATTGTTTCTATTTGATCGCTTACCGTACCACTTGCCTTGAGCGTATCATAGAGTTTTTTTGTAAAGTCTGAACCCTCTGCAGAGAGCTGTGGAGTTATACCAAAAGATATTTTTTCGAGTTCTGTTTCATACCAAAAGAGAGCATTTTTTATAGGAGCTTCAACCGAAGTTTGCTTGACAACAATGAGTTCTGGATCTTTGAAATTTCTATTGTAGAGAGAATAGGCAATTCAAAAAATGAGTCAAATAAGCATAATCGAACCTATAATGGTCTGGATTTTATCTTTCATAGTTAAGAAGATTAAAAAATAAATTTTTATTGGAACAAAGGTATATATGCGCTGATATTTTTTACCATTTTGCATATAGACGCATTGTCATCAATGGTTTCAGGCATGGTATTAAATTTTTTTTAAAAGTCAATAGAGTCATTTTGTATTCTCTTTATTTTTTCCCATTCATCTCTGAGGATTCCATAACTGACAGAATCAAAATACTGCCCATCGACAATTCTTGCTTTTCTGTATCGCGCCTCTTCTTTGAGTTTGAGTTTTTTTGCGAGCTGCATCATCCTTTTGTTTCCTGACCAGGTAGTCAGTCCGATCCTTATGATTTCTGGCTTTTCTTCAAATATTTCATGTATCCATTTGTAGAGGGCTTCGTATCCAATTCATTGTCCCCAAAATTCCTTGTCAAAAATCACGACCCCAACTTCGAGCCAGAGTGTTTCTTTTGATTTCCAATACCAGTTGACTTCTCAGATGATCTGGTTTTTTTCATTGGAGATGATCTTGATATTTTCTGGAATCTGAGTTTTGTATTTTTCTATGAGATCTTCGACTTCTTGCTTGCTTCTTTTTTTAAAATAGGGATCATTAAATTTGTGATACTCATGGACTGGAAGCTTCCAATATTTATAGTCATCGAGTTCATTTTTTTGTAATTTTCTGAGCCTGATCATAAGTTTTTTTAAGATAATGAAAATCGTATTTACATGTATTTTTTCTCGAATCTAACTATATACATTATGCATTTTTCTAAAAAGTCAAATAAAAATTTCCCCACGTATGAGGAAATTTTTACTGAGATCTTGAGTATATTTTATAGTAAGAATTCAAATGAAATAAATTCGCTATTATTTAAGTTCTTCTTCTACTTTTCCAGCAATTTTGATTGATGGAGAAAGGGTTTTATTTCCAACTGCCCATTTTGCTGGACAGGCAGTTCCTGGATTTTTTTCCATATATTGGAGTGCTTCCACTTTTCGTAGGAGTTCATCGCTATTTCGACCAAGTGGCCCACTTGTAATCTCGACTCCTCGGCAGATTCCTTCTGGATCGATGATAAAAGTTCCTCGTCCAGCGGTTCCGTCTTCGCCAAGAAGATTGTAGGCTTCTGCGATATCAAGGGTGTGATCTGCAAGCATAATATATGGGAAATCTTTCATGAGTCCCTCGTGCTCGACCCAAGCCTTGTGTGAGAAGACAGTATCAGTAGAGATCGCATAGACATCAACACCAAGTTCATCAAATTGAGATTTTGCATCTGCCATATCTTTGAGCTCAGTTGGACAGACAAAAGTGAAGTCAGCAGGATAGAAGAAGAGAATGCTCCACTTTCCTTTGAGATCCTTACTTGAAACTTGAATCACATCATCCTTTGTAGGATCATAGGCAGGAAGATCAAAAATCGGAGCTGCCTCATCGATTTTTACCTGATTAAAAAACAGTGTGTTTTCATCTTGAAAAGTCATAATAAAAAAGGGTTAAAAAATAGTAAATAAGAGTATATAAAACTCTTATATAAAGTCAAATAGTATTATTTTGCTGAGGATTTTGATCATGAAGATTTGAGCATCCAGAGCTTTTTTTCGAGTTCAGTGAGAGTATCCATAAATATTGATTCGGTGACGACATCATTTTCATTTTTGAGCCAAGTTCGCAGTTCACCAGTGATATGAGAAATATCTTTGATAAGAGTCTGTATCATTTTATCACTTTTGATGGTTTTCTTTTCTTTAATTTCTGTTGTCTTGATATATTCTGCAAATGTTGCTTTTGGAAAAGCGTCAAGTGCTCGGATTCGCTCAGCGAGAACATCAGCGAGGTCAGAAAAATAAGTATAGATTTCTTCGAATCGCTCGTGCATATCGACAAAATCAAATCCCTCATAGTTCCAGTGACAGAGTCGAGCTTTTTGAGAGAGGACGGTGCTTGCAGAGAGCAAGTGATTGAGTCGAGAAATTGTTTTTTTCATACAGCAAAAAGTTATGAAATAAAGCAGCTATTTCAGCATGCATATGTATTGTATTCGAAAGTCGTTTTTTGTCAAAAGAATAACGAGAATAGTTCTCAAAAGAGAATTTTTTCTTGCTTTTTTCAAAAAAATGTACATAATTGGCATATGCGAAAACACCAATATCTTGAAACCATCTGTAAGGTTTGTGATTGTAATCATCGTACTGCCGAGGATATTTTTTTGGAAGTCCAAAAAACGCACCCAAAAGTTGGAAAAGCCACGATTTATCGAAATCTTGAAAGCCTTGCCGAAGAGTGAAAATTGCGACGTGTACCATGACTGGGTGGCAAGACGTATTATGAGTGTAATATCGCACCACATGCACATCTTATCAATGATGCCGGTGAATACTGTACTGACTTTCCGATAGAAAATATCAAGATCAAAAATATTCCAGAGGGTTTTGAAGTTACTGAAATTTGTGTTCATATCACTCCTAAGATTCCCTAAAAAATGACCACTTCACTCTCACTTTCTCATGTTTCTAAATCGATCGGCAAGACGACCATTCTTGACGATATTTCTTTTTCGGTCAATAGGTGAGAAGTGTTTTGATTTATTGGTGCAAATGGCGCTGGGAAGACAACAACCCTCAAAATCATTTTGTGAATTTTGCAGCCAAACTGTGGGGAAGTGACTCTTTTTGGCAAATCACCACGCGAACAAGAAATTCAAAAAAAAATTGGATTTATGCCCGAGCATACTTATTTTTATAAGTTTTTGACAGGAGAAGAATTTTTGGATTACTCGGCATCATTTTATAGGGTGCCACATGATATTTTGGAAAAAAGAAAAGGAGATCTTCTCAAAAAAGTCTGACTTTTTGATGCGCGTAAAAAGCGACTTTCAACGTATTCAAAAGGAATGCTCCAGAGAATTGGAATTGCACAAGCCATCATCCACGATCCAGAGATTATCTTTCTCGATGAGCCGATGAGTGGACTTGATCCACTGGGCCGTGTGATGATAAAAGATATTCTCCAAGAGCTCAAAAAACAAGGAAAGACAATCTTCTTTAATTCTCATATTCTCTCGGATGTTGAGGTGCTCTGTGATCGATTTGCCATTATCCACAAAGGAAAAATTTTGACGCAAATGCCGGTCAGTGAGCTCAATAACTCTCTTGAAGATTTCTTCTTAGAAACTGTAAAATGAGCAAATATTAAATAATATTTGTACAAATTATTAAAAACGAACAATTATTCGATAATATATGAACAAAAATAAAAAAATTCTTGTTGGACTTTCTGGTGGAGTAGATTCTGCCGTTTCGGCTTATCTCTTGAAACAAGAAGGGTATGAAATATCATGCGGATTTATGATCAACTATCTCGATGAAGCCAATGTAAACTGTACAACAAAAAAAGATCTTGAAGTCGCAAAAGAGGTGGCAAAATTTCTTGATGTGCCGCTGTATACTTTTGACTATCGAGCTGAGTATGAATCGAGAATTGTGGACTATATCTATCGAGAATACGAAAAAGGCAATACCCCAAATCCAGATGTTTTTTGCAACAACCTTATTAAGTTTGATCTTTTTCTCGAAGAAGCTCTTTCACTTGGGTATGATGGGGTTGCAACCGGGCATTATGCCAGGGTAGTATCGATTGAGGATTATGCTCGGACACACCCCCTTGATCCCCCTCACTGAGGGGGAGAAAAAAATACTCATTTTCAGTGCAGTGATTCATCTCGAACTTGATATATTTGCTGAGAAGAAGAAAAAAATTCCCCTCCTCACTGAGGAGGGGCGAGGGGAGGTGTGTTTCCAAATTTTCTTACAGATAAAAAGCAATTTGCGAAGTATCTGCGTAAAAATCAAAGTTATCCAGAGTATCTTGCTTGGGAATATATTTTTCGAAAAAAACAACTTCTTGGATACAAGTTTCTTCGTCAGCATGCCATTGATTCTTTTATTGTTGATTTTTATTGCAACGAACTTAAGCTTATTGTTGAAATTGATGGCAATTTTCACAGTGAGCAAAGAGAAAAAGATATAAATAGAAAGAATGAATTGAAAAAATATTGATACCATATACTTCGTATTCCGGCATTTGAAATTTTAGAAAATATATCGTGAGTTTATGATTTTTTAGAAACATATATTCAGAAAATTAGCAAACACCATTTGGCATATTTCCCTTGAGAGAATGAGAAAAAAATTCTTCTTCGTGGAGTTGATCCAAAAAAAGACCAATCATATTTTCTTTCCAGACTTTCGGATTTTCAATTGTCTCACGCAGTGTTTCCGATTTGAGCACTTGAGAAATCAAAAGTCCGGGAAATTGCCAAGGAAATAGGACTTCCGAATGCTGATCGCAAAGATTCTCAGGGGCTTTGTTTTATTGGAAAAGTCCCTATGAAGGAATTTCTCGCTCAAAAAATCAAAGACAATCCTGGTGATATTGTCGATACAGATTGAAATATTCTCGGATCACACTTGGGAGTTCATCGCTATACAATCGGTCAGCGAAAGGGAATAGAAATCGGCGGTGGTCCAGCGCTGTTTGTTGTGGGAAAAGATGCCAAAAAAAATCAAATCACTGTCGGGACAAAAGATGAGCTTTCTCTATTTTCGAGAGAATGTATACTCTGTGATTGGAAATGAAGCACTCTGCAAGAAAATACAGCGTATCAAGCGAAAATCCGCCATGGTCAAGAGGATCAAAATTGTACGGTTTCACGCCTTCAAAATGGGAAATATACGGTTCATTTTGAGCAAAATCAACGAGCCATTGCGCCAGGGCAGATTTGCGTAATCTATCGTGGAGAGCGAGTTTTGGGAAGTGGAGTAATTGAAAACAAAAAAGAGCTTGTAAAAAAGTAGAATATTTCTATAATTACATCTGTTTTTATTTTGTATTATTTTAATGTATGGTGACAATAAGAGAAGCTATAATAGACGATTTTGATATTCTTTTAGAACGAGAAACACATATAAATGACCAAGTATTGAAGAAAAAAATCGAACACAAAGAAATAATTGTTATTTTAGAAAATAATACAATTATTTGATGGCTGCGTTATAGCCTCTTTTGGGATGAGCATCCATTTATAAATATGCTTTTTATACAAAAAGAATATCGCAAGAAAGGATATGGGAAAAAATTGGTGTCTTTTTGGGAACAAGCAATGAAACAAAAAGGGTATACAATATTGATGACAAGTACGCTTTCAAACGAAGAATCTCAAAATTTTTATCGTAATATGGGATACAAAGATAGAGGTGGTTTTGTTTTACCACAAGAACCTTTGGAAATTATTTTTATAAAAGAATGAATATAAAACTATCGATTATTAAGAAAAATCTTTATAAATTACAGTAGAAATATATTTTCATAAAAAATAAAGGAAATGTACATTATTTTGTCATTTCCTTTATTTTGAGAAAGTATACTTTTATGTATTATCCTCAGACGACCTCATTTTCATTCGGTTCATTTATAGCATTATTACCTCAGTTTCATTCAACTTGGGCTGAGCCTGTTTGAGTCGATCCAGTTCCAGCTGGTCTGGTTCCATAGAAATATCGAATGGTTCGAATTGTTTCTTCAAGTGTTTTTTCTTGGTGATCTCCAACTCCAGTGAGTCCTGGAATAGCATCCCAACTATGACTTATATTGATAAGTCATTTGATGACTTCGGCTATAGTGATACCATCTTCTGATTCAAAAAGTCGAGGAGCATTTGGATCAACTTGACCAGTTTTTTGATTGACCGGCAAGCCATTTTTTGTGTGTCTTCCGTGGAAAATACAGAGATTGTACGATTGTTGAATATATGGTGCATAAATACTAAATGGAGATACATCATCAAATGCGTTTATGTTAGGAGCAGTTGGGAGAGTTGGGAACTTGATATTATTTTTATTTCTCTCTTCAAGAGAGCCAATAAGTATTTTTGTTGCTATCTCTCGTTCTACTTCTTCATTCATATGCTTCTCGATCAAGTTAATTGCGTCAGAAATACTCTGTGTATTTTTGAGAAGTGATTCGTATTTTTGGAGTATTCTCTTGAATTGACCCCATGTAATTTTGTGATTTACATAAGAAGATGAATCGTTTTGGATGAAGGTCTTATAATACACAGACTTTGCTTTAAGTTCATTGAGGTTTTTGATAAGATCCTCACATCGGTAGTTATAAAGATAGACATCATCTATGATACTTCCTGTAAATGGTTCTTCTGGTGGTTTTTCTGGATCGTATCCGCCTCCAGGTCAACCTGTACCACCATATTCACACAGACTGTTATCCGCGTTTTTATTTGGATCAGGATCATAATTAAGAGCTTCAGGATCTTTACAGGCAGAATAGATACAAAGAGAGTTATCTACAACAATATTGTTTCCTGTGCGATCGTCGTAGTTATCGGCATTTGGATCTCCACAAATAGAGATGATTGTTGTATCCTCACTCCACTGTGCATAGATTGTTGTATTTTGTCCTGGCATAGTAAATAAAGCTCCATCAGCATATCCTGTTCCACTTCCATCAGCCTGACTATTCCATCCTACAAATGAATATCCATTTCGAGTAAAGGCATTAGCAGTCAAATTAA
>PDRA01000030.1 GCA_002747975.1 Candidatus Altimarinota bacterium
CCATCTTTTGGCTTCATAACAATAAGTCAATTACTGCGAATATTTGCAATATCAGAAATATTGATTCGTTTTACGATTCCTTTTTGAGAAATAAGGAATAAATACTTTCCATCAAGTTGTGTCATATCGAGGATGGCACTGACTTCTTCATCTTTTGCCAGAGAAAGAAACTGAACCATTGGTTGTCATTTCGCTGTTCGTTGCATTTCTGGAATTTCATAGGCTGGAAAATCAAACACTCGACCAGTATCTGTGAAAAAGAGAAGATTATTATGGTTTCGAGTTGAGAGAATAACCTTCATCTCATCTTCATCTTTTACTGCCATAGCAATACCCTTTCCTCCTCGTCGCTGCGTACGAAAGGCTGATGCCTTTACTCGTTTGATATAACCATTTCGAGAGAGAGTGACAACGACATCTTCATTTGGAATTGTGTCTTTTGGATTAAATTCTCCAACTGCTCATGGATGTACTTCTGTCAATCGATCATCTCCAAATTTATCATTGATTTCATCGAGTTCTTCTGAGATAATAGTATTCACCCGCTCTGGTTTTGCCAGTATATCGCGAAG
Source organism: Candidatus Altimarinota bacterium (assembly GCA_002747975.1). GTDB lineage: Bacteria > Patescibacteriota > Gracilibacteria > BD1-5 > UBA2023 > GN02-873. The sequence goes on from PDRA01000030.1 coordinate 573, forward strand.
ATCCGCAATAAGAATTTTCTTTTCTTTGAGTTCGAGTTCTACCTTTTCTATCTCAAGCCCAGAGAGCTTACCAAGCTGCATTTCCCAAATAGCGACAGCCTGTTTTTCAGAAAGTTCAAAGCCTTTCATCAATGCTGGAATTCCCTCTTCTTTATTTCGAGAGGCTCGAATTGTCTTGATGACGGCATCGATATTGTCGATTGCGATCATAAAACCTTCGAGAATATGTGCCCGAGCTTCTGCCTGCGCCAGCTCATACTGGGTTCGACGAGTGACAACTTCTCTTCTGTGCTCGATAAATGCCAAAAGCATTTCTTTGAGATTGAAAAGTTTTGGCTGCAATCATCGCTCTGTCAAAGCAATCATATTAAATGAAAAGCTTGTTTGAAGTGAGGTGAGCTTAAAGAGTTGATTTAATATTTTTTTTGGGAAGGCATCTCTCTTGAGATCAATCACAATTCGTACTCATTCTTTGTTTGATTCGTCTCGAATATCAGAAATGCCAACAAGCACCTTGTTGATAACAAGATTGGCGATTTTTTCGACAAAGTCTTTTTTGTTGAGTTGATATGGAATTTCTCGGATAATAATGTGATTTTTTCCACCTTTTCCCTCTTCTATATCAGCCTTTCATCGAAGTATAACCGATCCTCGACCACGAGTATAGGCTTGTAAAATATCTTCTCTATTATAAATAATTCCACCGGTTGGAAAATCTGGACCTTTAATAAACTCTAATAGATCTGCTATCGTAACTTCCTCATGGTTTGGATGACGAAGGAGGAAATTGATAGCTTCGATGAGCTCACGCAAATTGTGTGGCGGAATATTGGTTGCCATACCAACAGCAATACCCATCACTCCATTGAGCAAAAGAGTTGGAACACGAGCCGGAAGTACTGTTGGTTCTTTTGTAGAAGCATCATAGTTATCTCGCCAATCAACCGTATCTTTTTCGATATCGAGAAGGAGTGTTTCTCAGATTTTTGCCATCTTTGCTTCTGTATATCGCATCGCAGCCGCTCCATCTCCATCCATAGATCCGAAATTTCCCTGTCCATCGACGAGTGGATAACGCAGTGAAAAATCCTGTGCCATACGGACCATAGCATCATAAACAGCGGTATCACCATGTGGATGATACTTACCAAGTACATTACCGACAACAGTTGCACACTTACGGTATTTTCCGCTGGCTCGAAGTCCACTTTCGTGCATTGCATAGAGAATACGACGATGAACTGGCTTCATACCATCTCGTACATCTGGAAGTGCTCGCTGTACGATTACACTCATCGCATAATCAAGGTAGCAGGTTTCCATTTCATTTACAATGCTGCGAGACTCATCTCATTCATATTTATGGACAAGTGAAGTTGGTTCATTTTCTTTGTTTTCATCAGAAGGAATATCTTTATTTGGTGAAGTCATAAAAAAAGGAAAAAGAAGATAAAAATTTAAGGCTTATTATATACAAAAAGTCGTTTTTTGCAAAAGAGATTTGAGGCTTTTTTCTTGTTATTTTTGCTTTTTTTCGTATAGTATGGATATAGCTATTTTTTCTTTCAAAAAATCCATATGAAAAAGAAAATCAAAATTTATCATCCGAAGAATAAACTCGAATCATTGCAAATATTTGCAATACTTTCTTTAATTCTCTATGGGCTCTCTTGTTTTTTCGCAAAAGAAATCGAAACAGCGGCGAGTTTTCCAGGAGTTTTTAGAAATTCTACTCCTAAAAAAAATGTAGATATAAATCTCGAGATCATACAAATAAAATGAAAGGATGGTAATACACTTCACGGAGTATTTCTCAATAAAAATGCAAAGAAAACCGTGTACTATTTCCACGGAAATGGCGGATCACTTCCACACTTCTATGACGAAATCAAGTATATTTGAGATTTGGGCTATAATGTATTTTCCTATGACTATCCTTGATACTGAATCTCCCAAGGGTTTCCAGACAAAGAAAGCATCGATGATGCTTCAGAAAAAATATACAAACACCTTAAAATAAGAAAAGACTGGCAAGAAAAAGATATCATTGTCTGGGGATACAGCATTGGATCAGCCGCAGCTATCGACTTTGCAAGCAAGCACAAAAATATCGATAGAATGATACTTCTGGCGCCGATTTCTTCTCGATATGATATGTCAACTCATCTCTTTGGTTTCCCTCTCCAAAAATTGTTGGCAAAAGAAGATAGCTTTGTCTCGTATGAACAGGTCAAACACTTTGACTTCCCTGTATTTATTGTGCATGCAAAAGATGACAAGCTTGTGCCATTCTGGCAAGGACAAAAGGTATTTGATAACTATAAATGAGAAAAGTATCTTCTCGATCTCAAAAGCGGAGGACACAATACTATACTCAAGAAACATGGAGAAAAACTGCGTTCCCCTTTTCGAGTCTTCCTCTCTATGGAGAAAACAAAAAATCCGTCTCAATAAAGAAATGAGTGGCATACTTTCATACATCAAAAAATACCTCCTTCTAAAAAAAGAGGTATTTTTTTAAATATTACTTACATTATAAGTCCGAAAAGTTCGCATCTCCTGCAGAAGGAGCAATCACAGTCGAGGTTCCTCCACCGCCTCATCCAAAAATTCTTGAAATCAAATCTTGAATGGTATGAAAAATTTCCTGAGGAGAAAGAAAAGAATAATCTCAAAGTCCAAGAAAACTCACCACACGAGGCGCAACAAATATAGCAATCACAATAACGATAATACCAATAACAGCATATCGAATACTATTGATAGCTGGTTTGACTCTGTCATCCTTTCATCCTGAGAGGATAAGCATAAGTCCTCACCAAATGATAAACACAATTGAAGCAAGTCACGCTACAAGGACTACAAGGGCAACAGCTGTGCCGATGATTTCACTTGCTCAGTAAGAACCTGCCGTATTGAGAACAGGATCAGAAGAGGTAGCATACACCTCTGGAAGAAATGAGAAATTCATATTAAATATCGTTAAAATCAGGAGATAAAGTTTCATTGGTTGTATCGATAATTTTAGTATCACCAGATGATCATCATCCATTATTAAAAATTTGATCTCCAAGCTGAGAAATATTTTGAAATACAACCTTTGGCGTAAATTGTTCTGAGATTGGCAGTCAAAGCAATCGGAAAAACACAGGAGCAATGACAAGGATAAGGACAAGAAGGACAACCCCAATCACAGCATATCGCATATGATTGATAGCATCTTTCACTTTTTTATCATCTCATCCAGAGACCACAAGCAAAAGAGATCACCAAATCACATATCCCATAGAAAAAAGTCCGGCAGCAAGAACCGCTACAGCAACAGCTGTGCCAACAATTTGATCAAGTGTGTAGGCTTGCAAAAAATTCATATCTGAATTATATAGATAAAATAAAAAAAGTAAAGTTTTTTTTACAAAAAAATGTTTTTATATACCTTAGGCTTCCGAATCGTCTTTTGCATCTTCTACAAGTCGCAAATTGACTCGAGATTCTGTTTTAGAACCAAAAACTCGGAGAACCGTTCGAATCGCTTCTATTGTTTTTCCTCCTTTTCAAATAATAACACCCATATCACCTTCATCAACCTTGAGAGTAAGAAGTGTCCCAAGATCATCGTGTGTTTCTTCGATAGAAACAGCATCTGGATTTTGGACAAGAGGAGTGATGACACTCTGTAGGAAATCAGTAGCAGACATACAAGATAAAAAATTAAAAAGTAAAAAATCCCCCATAGAGAATATGAGAGAGTATTTGGCTATTTTCGAGCAATAATCTTTGCAAGAGACTCAGAATATTGAGCTCCATTTTTGATATATTTATTGGCTTCATCCATATCCATATCAAGCACTTTTGTGTGTGGATTATAGGATCCAAGTATTTTTATAAAACCGTGTTTTGCTGATCTTCTGTGTTCTGTAAGAACGACACGGAATAGAGCAACATGTTTACGACCGACACGGGAAAGACGAATTTTTAACATAATTTGAGAAATAACAAAATGAAAGAGTGGTGCCCAGGACGGGACTTGTTCTTCTCGGTTGCTTAAGCAACCTGCCAGAGACGGCTCGTTCACGAAAGTCCATTAGGTGGACTTTCTCTCGCTACGCTCGGAACTCTTTTCAAGTCCCTAACTTTTTTGAGCGAAAACATGAAGAAAGAAGATGTGTAAAAGTAAGTGGTGCCCAGGACGGGACTTGAACCCGTACTCCATATTATGGAAAAGGATTTTAAGTCCTTCGTGTCTACCATTCCACCACCTGGGCAGACAAAAGGGCTTTTTTTATAAAAGTCCTTTCTTTTTCAGGGTACGGATAGCTTTTGCTGAAAGACGGAATCGAGCTTCAAAACCAGTTTGAGGGTCTTTTATCGTTTTCCAGAAAAGATTTGGACGAAAGGTTCGTTTCGTTCGACGAACTGAGTGAGAAACATTGTTTCCAACTCGTGTACGTTTTCCAGTAAGCTGGCAAATTCGAGACATAATAAATATTGTTTTAAAAAAAATAAGACTTATAATTCTTTTATTTCAACTCCAACACTATCAGGAATAGTAATGGTTTGAAGCATTTCAAAAGTTTGAGGGGTTGATTCTACCACATCCACAAGTCGAGTATGACGACGAATCTCAAACTGCTCACGAGCATCTTTATTGACAAAAGTAGATCGATTGAGAGTAATTTTTTCGATTTTTGTTGGAAGTGGAACAGGTCCAGAAATGACAGCACCACTATCTCGAATCGTTGCAATAATCTTTTGAGTTGCATCATCGACGAGTTTGTGCTCAAATCCTTTGATAAGGATACGAATTTTTGCTGCTGCTTTTTTTGTAGCCATAATAATAAAAAGAAAAATAAGAATGTAAGGTCTTCCCACTTGCTCGAAAGCAAATGCAATGACGGATAAGTACCTTCTCCATCTCGCCGAGAATACAGCGAGATGAGAGAAAATCCTTATAAGAATTTAATTTTTGAGTTTGCCTGAAGTATTTCAATAAAAATCTATTTTCTCAATTTTCATTTTGAAATGATCAAGATTTTTTAGGAAATTTTTCAAGAGATTTTTGAGTTTGCAGGCGCAAATGATAAAATTTCGAAGGAAAATTTACAAAAAATATGTTATTTCAAAGGAAATTTTATTTATGAGATGACTTTTGCAACTACCCCAGATCCAACCGTTCGTCCACCTTCACGGATAGCGAATCGGAGACCTTGATCCATAGCAATTGGAGCACCAAGCTCAATAGTCATTTGGATGTTATCACCAGGCATAACCATCTCTACACCATCTGGAAGCTCGATAGCACCAGTAACATCAGTTGTTCGGAAGTAGAATTGTGGTTTGTACCCTTTGAAGAATGGAGTGTGTCGTCCACCTTCTTCTTTTGTAAGAACATAAACCTCAGCTTCAAATTTTGTATGAGGAGTGATAGAACCTGGTTTTGCAAGAACTTGTCCTCGCTCAACATCATCACGCTCAATACCTCGAAGGAGGATACCAGCATTATCACCAGCTTGACCTTGATCAAGTTGTTTGTGGAACATTTCTACTCCAGTAACAGTTGTTTTGTGAGTTTTTCGGATACCAACGATTTCAATTTCGTCACCAACATTGACAACACCTTGTTCGATTTTACCAGTTACAACAGTACCTCGTCCTTTAATAGAGAAGACGTCTTCTACTGGCATAAGGAAGTCTTTGTCAAGTGGTCGCTCTGGAACTGGTACGTACTCCTCAAGTTTCTCAAAGAGTTCGATAACAGCTTTTGCTCCGTATTCTTTATCCATATCTTCTGGATTTTCAAGAGCAACAAGGCCAGAACCTCGGATAACTGGAGTGTCATCACCTGGGAAGTCGTAGCTTGAAAGAAGATCTCGGATTTCCATTTCAACAAGGTCGAGCATTTCTGCATCATCAACCATGTCACATTTATTCATCCATACAACGATATATGGAACACCAACCTGACGAGCCAAAAGAATGTGCTCTCGAGTTTGGGCCATAGGACCATCAGTGGCAGCAACTACAAGAATAGAAGCATCCATCTGAGCGGCACCAGTAATCATGTTTTTTACGTAATCAGCATGACCTGGGCAATCCACGTGAGCGTAGTGTCGGTTAGCAGTTTGGTATTCTACATGAGCAGTATTAATAGTAATACCTCGAGCCTTCTCCTCTGGAGCAGAATCGATTTCAGCAAAGTTTTTTGCATCACCTCCATATTTTTTCGCAAGTACGAGAGTAAATGCAGCAGTACTTGTCGTTTTACCGTGATCAACGTGACCGATAGTACCGATATTCATATGAGGCATAGATCTATCAAAAGTAGACATATGAAAAAAAGATTAAAAAATTAAAAGCAAATAGATTGTATAGAAAATGGAGAGAAAAGCAAATTATTTCTTTGTTTTTCTCGCTTTTTTATTTATACGAGTAATGGCTTTCTTGAGTTTTTTGTGTGCGTACGTAGTAAGTCGAGGCATAAGAAAAAAGGGTAAAAAATTAGATTTTTGCTGGATTAATTGAATATTTTTTGAATTTTGCCAGCACGATTTTTTTCGCATTTTGGATCCAAAGTGTATTTCCTTCAAGCTCTTCTCGTTTGAGAAGTTTTTTGTAGTGCTTAATGGCTTTTTCTACTTTTTTTCCAGAGTAGACTCATTTTCTTTTGACTGAGTATACGAGGCTATGAGGTCGTTTGTTACGAAGTCACATAGTGTAAATTTCTTAAAAAAATAAATTTGGAGTATAGAACACACTCCCAAGAAAGTGGTGGAGCCTAGGAGAGTCGAACTCCTGACCTCCTGCGTGCAAAGCAGGCGCTCTAGCCAACTGAGCTAAGGCCCCAAAAAGATGTAAGTGGCGGTGCTAACGAGACTCGAACTCGCGACCTCTGCCGTGACAGGGCAGCGCTCTAACCAACTGAGCTATAGCACCAAAATAAAACAAGAGGAAAATTGCTTAGAATAGAGCAATTATCTCAAATTTGAACCGTATCTGTATAGCTTTTTTATACAGTATACCATTACAAATGCCAGCGGATTATATATATCTTTTGAGAAAAATCAAATCTTTTTTCAAAAAAAATTACTCATCACGACGAATCGTGGTATCCATATAGCGATAAGAAGCAAAAAGTGCTGATATAATACCGATGGAAAGAGCCAAAAGAAATTGTGGCACACTATAGAATGCAAAGAAATAGACATAGAAAAGTTCAAAAAAGCTTTTGTACCACATTGGGAAATTTTCAAAAGGAATGATGAATTGAAGAGATCCAAAAAAACCAAGTGATACTACAACTCCCATCACGGTATAGAATATCCCCTGCAATACAAACGGTCCATAAATAAATACTGAATTTCATCATACAAGTTCAATAATAGCAATTTCATTTTGGAAGTGGAAAATAAAATTTCTAATAATCACATTGACAACGAGAAACACTGTCGCCAGAAAGAGTCCGATCAAAATATAGACAAAAACCTTGAGTCCTTGCATCATTTTGACAGCAAGCTGAATCTGGTTATATTGAGATCGATAGTCAAGAAGTTTCTTGCTAGCATTACTTCCATCATATTGGAGAATGTCTTTGTATTTGGTGATATAAATATCAAGCTTATTATAATCAGAAACTGGGATTCCACTAATACGAAGTACATTTGGAAGTGGATTTTCATCTCTATTTTCTACAATAGAAACCAAATCTGGATTCCGAATTCCAAGCATTTTGAGTCACTCATCTCGAGGAATATACTGCACCTGCGCTCCAGTAAATCCCGACTCTATATCTGCGATAAGGTCTTTTGAGCGGATTTGCTCGTCAGTGTATCCAGGTTTGAGGTTGATCGTAATAAATATTCGACTGTTGATATGATCAATAAAACGATCAGATGCATAGAGCACAAACAAAAGAATATTCACAAAAAAAACAAGAAGCCCAATCACAATAATTGATGAGACAGAGAGAGAAATATTACGCAAGATATTTTGCCACGCATATCGCAGAATATTCATAGTTGAAATGTTTTATAAAGTCAGATGTACTCTCAAGAGTATATACAAAAATCAAAAAAATCAAAAATATTTATTGTATCTTTTTGGTTTTTATTATGATATAGATACAATTTCAAAAAAGAAAATCTCTTATAAAAAATGAAGGACAGAGGAAAAATTTGATTTTTTCTACAAATAGATATAATTTCCTATATTCCTTAACTGTACTACTCATATGATACAGATTTTTGCAGCTGGTGGCACTATTGATGTCAATGAAATAAAAAACAATGACGAATATATGTTTGCAGAGACGTATATTCCAAAAATGCTCAAACAATGAAATTGCACCATTCCAATAGATGTCAAAACAATTTTTTTAAAAGATTCTCTCTATATAACAGATAAAGACAGAGACAAGATAGTAACAGCTTGCAAAGAGAGTCCTCAAGAGCGCATTATCATTACACATGGGACTGATACCATGGTTGATATGGCAAAATTACTGGCAAAAAAAGTCGATAAAAAAACTATTGTGCTCGTATGATCAATGATTCCTTTTATACAGGAAAATTCAGACGCACTTTTTAATATAGGATCAGCCATTACATCCGTGCAGCTCCTCAAAAATGGAGTATATATTGTGATGAATGGACAAATCTTTTCTTGGGACAATGCAAAAAAGAATATTGATCTTAAAATCTTTGAAAAAAATACATAATCTGTCCAATCAAAAAAACCCTTCACTTACAAATGAAGGGTTTTCTTTTGCTTGCTAACATTTTTCTCAAAGGGTGAGAGGATTTCTAACTTAGAATCCCTACTCCCTCTCTTCCCCTGTCAACTCTGCAATATGATCCCAAGAGTAGCTCATGTTTACAAGAATCTTAATGGTTTCTGCAATGGTGATGTTTCGTTTTGGTTCGAAGAATCGTTTTCAGCTTGGATCTTTGATGTTTGTGGTTCCTTCTGTTTCTTGTAAGACAGGATCTCATCATCTGGTATGTCTTCCATGGACAAGACAGAGATTGTAGGCTTTTTGGATGTATGGAGCGTATGGGTTTTGTTGTGTGATGTCAGTAAAGGTGTCTATGACATCAATTGAGTTGTCTTTGTCTGTGGCAAGAACAGCAAATGGTCGTACATGACTGTATCTTCTTTGAAGACTTTGAACCAGTATTTTGGTTGCTGTTTCTCTTTCTATGGTTTGGTTGAGGTTTCTTTGGATCGATTGAAGTATGCTTTGTATGCTCTGTTCTTGTACTGGGATGTGTGTAAGAAGTCCTTCATACTTTTGGAGTACTCTCTTGAACTGTCCAAAGGTAATGTGTTGGTTGGTATAGTCATCTTCACTATTGCTAATGAAACTGTCGTAGTAGATAGCTCTTGTCTTGAGTTCATCTATGTCTGTGATGAAAGCTGGACAGTAAGCATCATAGAGCGTTTGTCTTGCATTTGGATCTTTGAGATTGTTTGTAGCTGTAAGAGCAAGAGAAGTTTCCCATACTTTTGTAAGAACACTTCCTTCATGTGGAGTATCTGGTTCTCTCTCTGGATCATAACCACCTCCAGGTCCACAGTTTTCACAGGTATTTCCTTCTGGAATATTTGGAT
>PDRA01000010.1 GCA_002747975.1 Candidatus Altimarinota bacterium
ATAAAAAAACACAGCAAAATTGCTGTGCTCTTACCAGAAAATAATGTTCTGACATCAATAATTCATATTGTGTGTGTATTAGTGGTATCTCTATTATATCTGAAAGAATGAAAAAGCAAGTTTTTCTTTGAAAAAACTCTACAAAATACCTTTCTTCACCTCTTGCTTCAGTATTCTCTCTTTGAAAGAGGAAAAAAGAGATCCTGAAACAAGTTCTTAGATGACAAAGTCACGGGAACCACAGGAAAAAAAGTTGTCATTCCTGCGTAGGCAAGAATCCAGTCAGGAGATTTCTGAAGATAGGGAGAATATGAGAAGTCTGAAGAAAATGGAAATACAGAAAAAAGGAAGATCCCGCATCAAGTGCGGGGTGACAGAGACCACAGGGACAACAGGAACCAAATCCCCCGGCTCGCTTCACTCGCTTTCCCCCTTTACAAAGGGGACTTACGAAAATCCCCCTGTCCTTACGGACAGCCCCCTTTGTAAAGGGGGCTCCAAAAAAATCTCTACCCTCTAAATTCTAAAATCTAAACTCTAAATTCTACCTTTTTTAAAAAAAATACCAATATTCATTTGAATACTGGTATTGTAGAGTTAATTCTGGCAGCCCCGCTAGGAATCGAACCCAGATCTGTGGCTTTGGAGACCATCGTTCTAACCATTGAACTACGGGGCTAAAAACTAGATTTTTGTATGTCATCCACCTTCTTTTTTGTACTTTCGAGCTTTGTTTATTTTCATTTTTTCTAAGATTTCTGTTTCGAGATTGACGCCGAGAATTTCTGAGAGTCATAGAAGATAGATAGCTACATCGGCAAGTTCTTCTCATACATTTCATTTTTCTTTGAGATAGGCATCAAAAGCTTCAGAGAGTTCTCCATAAATATAATTAAATTCGAGGTGAATATCCTTGGTATTAAATCATTTATCGAGTTTGTTTTGGTAAATTTTTTTCTGAAGCTCTTGAAGGTCTATCATAGTTTTTTGTGGAAGAAAAAATTAAATACTGTATCGGTAAAAGGCTACAACAGCATCACTTCCGATGAAATCACCGACATTTTGGTCAGGATTGACAACAAAAGCTTGTGTGAGGAGCGCATTTTCTTCTTTGAATTTTCGCATTTTTCCTTCGATGATTTTTTCGAGAATTTCAGCTGGTTTATTTGCATTTTTTGAATCTTCTTTCATGATCGCCAGTTGGATTTCTTTCTCTTTTGAGACGACTTCTTCCGCGAGATCACTTGGAGAGATAACCTGAGGATTCATCGCTACTACATGCATAGCAACTTGTTTGAGTTTTTCTTCGTCGGCACCAGATTTCCCAACAACAACAGCTGCGTTTTTGAAATTTGAGTGAACATAGACTCCAGCAGGAGTTCCCTCTATTTTTGTGAGAGTTTTGATTTGCATATTTTCCCCGACTTTGAGTGTGTACTCAGAAGCCTTGAGATCTTCAGCTTTTTTGAGGGCTTCTTCATCAGAGGACGCCTCTTTTCGTAGGTCGATAAAGTGAGTGAGCATACCGTCAAATACTTCATTTCGAGCGACAAAATCTGTTTCACAAGAAACGACAGCAACATAAGTAGCATCACCTTCTTGGATGATTTTGATCTTTCCTTCACTGGTTTCATTTCCAGCTCGTTTTGCTGCTTTTGCAAGACCTTTTTTTCGCAGGCTTTCGATTGCTACTTCCATATCACCATTTGCTTCGACAAGAGCATTTTTACAGTCAGACATACCCACACCAGTTCGCTGGCGGAGTTCTTTTATCATTTGAGCAGTTACCATAATATTTAAAAAAAATTAAGAAATTAAAATTATTTTGTAGAGAAAAATCCATCAAGTTTGAGAATTTTAATCACTTTGATACTCATATCATAGAGATATGGGACCGCAAATTTTTCTCCAGAATACGCTTTCCACATAAGAAAGAGTATAAGGAAAAAGAGAAGTATATTGAGAAGAGTCATCACAGTTGCAAAAAATGAGATGAGTTTACCAATAATGACAAAGATCATCATACACAAAATAATGAGAAAATTTTGTCTCATATAAAAAAGAGTAAATTCTGTTTTTTGTCCCATAATTGGTGGAATCACAAAGAGAAATGCACCAAGTGCACCAGCGATTTGCTCTTGAGAATTTGCCTGTTTGTTTGGTCCTGGAGTATCCATATATGAAAAAATTAAGAGAGTAAAAAATTATGATTCTTTTGGTTTGAGGGCTTTTGTTTTTGCAAATGTTTTTCGTTTTTCAGGAGCTTTTCGAGGCTTGATTGCTGTTTTGAGTTCTCAGAGGATGAAAGCAAGCGACTTGATAGAGTTTACATTACATGGAATGAAATAAGTGGTTTTATCAATATCACCAGTTGATCCTAGCAGTGAAAGAGTTGGGATAGAAAGCTTGTGTGCTTCTGTGAGAGCCAGTTCTTCATAGTGTCCATCAACAACGATAATAATATCTGGAAGTTTTCTCATATTTTTTACACCGCAGTAGGCTTCTTTGAGTTTTTCGAGTTCTTTCATCTTGATAGCTTTCTCTTTTTTTGAGAGATTATCAAGCATTCCTTTTTCCATATCAGATTCGAGTTCATTGTAGTATTTGATTCGTTTCTTGATAGTTGTGAAGTTGGTTAGGATACCAGCAGTCCATTTAGAGTTGACATAAAAATAGTCAGTATCTGTTGCAAGTGTCTCTACGAGATCTTTTGCTTGGACCTTTGTTCCGACAAAAAGAATATTTTTGCCTTTTGAAGTGAGGTCTTCAAGAAGTTTTTTTGCCTCTTCGAGCTTTTCAGCTGTTTTGTAGAGGTCAAATACGTGTACACCATTTTGTACACCAAAAAGATAGTCTCGCATTTTGTGAGACCAAAATTCACGCTTGTGTCCGATGTGGACCGCGTTTTCGAGCATACTCTTTACGAGAGTCGATTGTGTCATAATAAAAAAAAAGTAAAAAAATAATCCTTTCCAGAGCATTTCATAGATTTCGAATATCTCTCTTCTTAAGAAAAAAGACAGGAAGAAATCATATTACTTAGCGAAAAAACTCTGGACTCAATTTTCATTTTCCGAAAATGAGTCGAAAGCATTATAAGGAAAAAATCAAAAAAGCAAGGGGAAATGAGAATTTTACGAAAAAAAGTAGAGAAAATATTTGCAAAAAAAATAAAAATATGGCATAATACTTCTATATGAACCAAAACCGACTCACATCGAACCTCAAATACTTCCTTCATATCCTGATCTGGATTATGTGTTTGTTTTTGGTGATGATTCTCCATCATTATCTAACAACATATATAGAATGGACTCCAAAAATGCTGGCTCGAATTGATATGACCTATCATATTATTCGTATCTTTTTTATTGCGACCTCTATTTCAAGTGTTGGAAATATTCTCTTGAACTCTGTTCGATATGGAAGCAATATCAATCATCATATTATCCGTCGATTTTTGCCAATTATTCAGTTCTTATTGACGATGATTATCTGGGTGGTTTCAGGATTTCTCATGCTGGAAGCCCTCAATATTAATACAAATAGTATTCTCGCTGGTGCCGGTATTGGTGGTGCCATCGTAGTTCTTGCCAGTAAAGATCTCCTGACCAACCTCTTAGGAAGTCTCTCTATTCTCTTTTCTCGTACTTTTGAAATCTGAGACACTATTCGTATTCGTATGCTTCGACTTGAGGTCGAATGACTGGTCGAAGAAATTACCCTCAATCATACCAAACTTACCAACAAAACCTGAGAAGTGGTCTATGTTCCAAATCGAAAGGTCTATACAGAATCAGTTGAGAATCTCTCTCGTCGTCGATTCTATACATATAGCTATCTTGTGCCTTTTGCAAAAAATACACCACCAAAAGAGGTGGATCTTTCGATGAAAATCATAGAATGAAAAATCGCGTCCTATTATCCGATTGATGTAGAATACACCGCTCAAAATCAAAATTCATGAGAGTACCTCTATACTATCGAAGTCAAGCTTCCAGAAGAAAATGAGGCTTTTGATGAGGATATGCGCAAATTCTTGACCTCATATATCTTCCATGGACGCTACGTATCGAACCCAAAAAATAATCACATCGTCGATGAAGATGATGAAAATGAGATGTAAAATATTTACTAGTTTTCTTTTTCGAGAAGTTTGATTGTGGTCGTAATATTTGAAGCGGCTCGGGCGTATGGATCCGATAATCCGCTTGGTTTTTTGCCGTCAATGATCGATCCAAGAATGACAGTTCCCACAGTGTCGTGATTTGTAAGAGGAATAAGATGAGAAATATCATCTGTAAAATAGATATCACCCGCGTATGCCATCATCAAAGATGCGTCGATATTTTCTTTTGTTTTCGGAGTTTTTGAGACGGCAATTCCACCAATAGACAGTCCGAAGTCTTCGATATAATAGTCCTTTTGTTCATCAAAGATTTCGAGAAATTGAGGATTTTTTATAAAATCATTACAGTTTTGCTCGGTAACTTCTTTTTTGCAAATGGTATCATCACAGACAAAAAATGTATTTGGTAGAATAACATCACCAATTTCGTGCTCCGTGTCGATAGACCGTCCCAGCCTGATATAGTAGGCAGAATCAATTGCAAATTCTGTGATGAGAAATTCCCGAATTTTTTCACTTTCTTGCCCAAGGACAAGTATCCATCCTCATTTTTTATAAAAACTTCCCAGAGCATTCTCGGTAATTAGCTCGAGATTGAGAATGCGAACAAGGGCTTTTGTGAGTTTTGCATCATTGCTAATAAGAGATCGAATCATATTTTCGAGAGAAGGTAAAAAATATCTTGGTAAGTATATGCAAATATATTCAAAAAGCAAAAAAATTCTAGTGACAAAGTAGACATCCCCACTTTTTATGTAAAAAAATATTGACAAAAATAGTAAAATATCTAGAATAACTTTGTTTAATGTATTAATTTTATATTCTTATGACAGAAGTTTTAGGGGGAAGAAAATTATCTCCAGAAGTAGAGGCTATACTCTCTTCGCTACTGAATTTTGGAATCCAAACATATGAACCAGACATTGATGAAATAGGCGAAAAATATTTCAAAAGAACAGACTGCGAATTAGAGGCTGCAGCTCAAAACCCAACAAAGTATAATTTCGTGGAATCAAAACTTTTTGAGTTGAATTTATTCGATGATTTACCTTTTATCTTTCGTCATTCTGGGAAAACACTTGATGGGGTCTACAATTTTCTTAATAGAAGTGAAGATGAGATTTACCAAGATTTGGCAATACATGCAGAAAATGTAAGAGTATGATTTCATGCCCAATTACTTGAAACAATGAATAATGAAGTATGTACCGTCCTCGGAGGTCTTCTCGATTGGGATGATATTGTACCTATTTTTAAAAAAGTTTATAGGCTTGATATCTCAGATAGAGTGGGCTTCATTGTTTGAGGTATTTGTAAGGATAATCCACAAAAACTGCGAGAATTTTTTGCAAAAACCGACAAAGAAATACTTCACCTTTCAGATAAGCCTACTTTAGAGGAAATAGAGACAGCATTTGACAAATAAAAAAAGAGACCGTATCGAAAAAAGAGAGGAAAAACTTAATCTTCCCCTCTTTTTTTGTCTGCGGTATATTTCAGGCTATTTCAGACTTGAAAAAAATAGAGTTTTTCCTATAATGGAAGATATATTTTTTGATACTATGAATCCTCAAAATAACGAAACAACCGACAAAGAACTCGACTATACTTTTGCTGATGGAGTGATGCAAGAGATTATCTGACGAGTGCAGGAGTATTTCAAGGGCTACAGTCCTCAAGAAATAGAATATCTCTTGCAAGAAACCTATCTCTTTGCTCGAGAGGCTCACAGTAAACAAATCCGAAAAAGTGGAGAGCCCTATATCAATCATCCTGTTATGGTGGCAAAAATCCTCCTTTCTCTGCGTCCTGATCTTATCACTCTTCAGTCTGCTCTCTTGCATGATGTGATTGAGGATACCGAATATACTCAAGATGATATAGAAAAGAAATTTGGAACATCAGTGGCAGAAATCTGTCAGTGACTCTCTAAGCTGTCTGCTATTAAGTATCGATGAGAAGAGCGAACCATCGGAAGCCTTCGAAAGATGCTGTTTGCTATGGTCGATGACTTGCGTGTCATCATCGTCAAACTCGCTGATAGACTTCACAATATGTCGACACTTCATCATATCCCAAAGCCAGAAAAACGAGAGCGAATTGCTCTTGAAACACTCAATATTTACGCACCTATTGCTGATAGACTTGGTATGTACCATTTCAAAGAAGAGCTTGAAACTTTTTGTCTCAAAAATCTCTACCCCCAAGATTATAAACGAATCAAAAAAGAACTCCTTCAACTTCAAGAAGAGCAGTATTTCTTTATGAATCAGGCCACTTCCCTGCTCAAAAGCACGATTGAGAAATATGTCGATGATATTGATATATCCTATCGAATCAAAGCTCCGATGAGTATTTACAAAAAACTCGTACGAAAATGAGATAGATATGGACGAACCAGTGATCTTTTTGATCTCTTTGCCGTGCGAATCATTACTGACAATATTCGACACTGTTATGAGATACTATGAGTCCTTCACAATATTTTTATACCAGTACCAAAACGGTTCAAAGACTATATTGCCCTTCCAAAAGAAAACTGATACCAATCACTACATACGACTATTATAGGACTGTTTCCAGAGCTGCGAAGTCAGCCAACAGAAATCCAGATTCGAACTCACGAGATGCATGAAGTTGCTGAGATGGGTATCGCTGCTCATTTTAGCTATTCAGAATCAGGAAAATCTGAAAATTCAAAAGACAGTTATTGGGTCAAGAGTATCAACAAAATCATACAAAGTGCCGATGAGTGATGACTGTTTATGAATAGTATGAAAGTCAATATTTTTCATGATCAGGTATTTATTTTTACTCCGGCTGGTGATGTCATCACCCTTCCAAAAGGATCAACTCCAATCGATTTTGCCTATGCAATTCACTCGAAGGTTGGACATACTTTTGGTATGGCGCGAATCAATGGAAAAATTGTTCCTATTGATTATGTACTTCGAAATGGAGAAACGGTAGAAATTATCACCCAAAAAGACAACAAACCTCGACCACTTTGGCTTTCTATTGTCAAGACAGCAAAGGCAAAAGAGTATATTCGTCAGCATATCAATCGATCTGAGCGACAGACCTTTATCGAAAAAGGAAGGGTTATTTTTAATGAATATCTTCAAAAGTACTATGGAAAAACCCTCGATAAGGATCTTTCTCTTCTCAAGGTTGTCGATGGAAATGTGCTTGATACCGTAAAAAAAGAGGATATCTTGGTCCAAATATGAAATCTTTCTCGCAAGCCCTCTTCTGTGATGAAGGCAATTCAAGACGATATCATTGTTGCTATTCTCGGAAAACACCGAATCAAGCATGAGAAAGCAAAGCCCAAAAAAGAATCGTCTCAAGACAAAAAACAAACTGCCAGCAAAGAGATTTACCCTATTTTTTGAAGTGAAAAAAATATTCCATACCGTATTGCAAAATGCTGTACTCCGACAAAGTCAGATACCCAAATCGTTTCTGTTATCGGAAAATGAATTGCTACGATTCATCAAAAAAATTGTGGAAACCTCAAAAAAGTATCACTTGACCGGATTATGCCAGTGCACTGGAGCCATATGCCAGAGAGCACGTATTCGCATTTCAAGATTGCTTTTATTGCTCCTGATGCTCCATGAATTCTTATGAAAATTACCAAAATTCTCTATGATTTTTGAGTGAGTATTCGAGACCTCAATTTGATTCATAGTGGCGAGCTTGTCAAGAGTACTATCTCTTTTGAAGTTAATACCAATGATCATTTTTTCTTCGAGAAACTCTCTGAACGGCTCAAATTTACGATTCCCGATATTCAGGATATTCAACTCCTCTCAAAAAAACGCAGTTAATTATTTGTTTGGATTTCCAAATTGTGGACCTATTGGCTTATCACCAAAGTCAAAGGCTCAAAATGGATAGGCAAATCCAGCAAAAATAAGAATTGCTCAAATAAGGCTGATAGCAGTAACAGTTCCATTTCCACCAAGGTATTTTTGAGCCCATCACCAGTCGCCAGTGAAGTTGTAGATGTGATATCGATAGCGGATGATGACTCCTCCAAGGATAATGAGGAGAAAACCAATAACAAATTTCATATTTGACTTTTTTATAAAAATATATATTATAACTTCATATGCTACTTTTTAGTATACGGATTTTTTTATTTTTGCAAAATAATTTATTAAGAAATGAAACAATGAAGTCTTTTTGATAGATATGGAAGAGCCACACCACAAGCTCTATGAATACAAAAAGTATGTCAAGGAAGCTCGCAAGAAAAAGCTCAAACCCAAGTTGCATCGGTTGCTTCTGCTGTAGAGCAGACTGTTTCGGGCTCTCCTACTCAAACAAAAGCTATTCTCCAAAATGCAAAATCAAGAAAACAAATGATCCAGATAGGAAGCCAAAATTATATTTTCTTCTATCCAAAAGATTGTATCCTCTCTGATTCGGACGGGCGTATATCTGGGATAAAAATCAAAATCAAAAAAGAAAATTCAAAAAATCAATATTTACATTTTTTGGTCTCATTTTCGCACTGTCATATTCGAGAATCAGTAGACTATAGACTGCCTTCACAAGAGTCGTATTTTACAACACAGACTACTCTCAAATCTATTCAAAAGATAGACTCGTGAAATGGAGGCAAGAAATTGTATGCATATTCTCGGTGAGATTTTGAGTGAAAAACGATTACAAGTTTTAACTATTTTGCTCATCAATTTGGTGGTATTCGAGCGCATGATGCTATTATGAGAAATATAAAATCTATGATTTCATTGCTCCAGCAGGAAGCAAAAAGTGGGATTTAGGTTGTGTTGAAAAAAACCGTATCTGTTTTTTTAGAATTTCACATTCAGAAGAAAAAAGTTTGCTTTTTTTAATAAAAAGTATATACTGTGTATATACTTAATTTTTAGAACACATGCTCGTTCGATGGAATTCAGCAAAAAATCTTGAAATTCAACAACGCAGAGATGTGAGTTTTGAAGAAGTTCTTGATGCTGAGATTCTCGATGTTATTCCACATTTCAATCCAGAAAAATACCCAAATCAAAAATTGCTCATTATTCGATTACGAGGCTATGTATACTATGTCCCATTTGTAGAGGAAGACGATGGATACTTCTTTCTCAAAAATATCATCCCCTCTCGCAAATTCAATGCAATCTATAATTCTTAATTTTTCTCTTATGTCTCAAAAAATACTCCCAACATCACATTTTGTACCACTTGATGCAGAAGAAGCAGAACTTATAGAATTTATCGAAAATTCCAATATTACACCTGTACGCAATACGAGTGAAATTCAAAAAATGAAGCAAGCCTTTGAAAATACAAAAAAACGGCGCCATATTAGCTTGCGTATTCCAGAATATGATCTCGAACAGATTCAAATAAAAGCCAAAAGACAAGGTATTCCATATCAGACACTCCTTGGGGCTATTATTCACAAAGTAGCGAGTTCGAATATAGAAATAGAAATGAAATAATTTCTAATCTCTCACGTAGTTACTGAGCTAATATTTTGAATTTCAATAAATTACCAAGTAAAAAATAAGAAGAAATAAAGATTTATATGAAGTTTACAAAAAGTTAAAAAACTTTTGCATTTTCTTAAAAAATAATATAATAATGTCCCGTCGACCATTGGTTTGATTGACATTGTATTTGTTGGGGTATAGCCAAGTGGTAAGGCAGGGGACTCTGAATCCTCTATGCGTAGGTTCGAATCCTACTACCCCAACCATTTTTTCTTATTCATTCTTACATAAGTACGAATGCACAAGAAAAACACTGTGGATACCAAGGATTCG
>PDRA01000008.1 GCA_002747975.1 Candidatus Altimarinota bacterium
TCTGAGCGGTTTACGAGAAATGCGTTGAATCGCATTTCGAGAGCGAAGAGAGCCGGTCGGCGGCGGAGAGCCGAGAACCCCATTATTCGCCCCATTTTTATATGAGTTTTTAGTAAATAGAAGATAGATTTTAGAAAGGTTTTTTTATCCTTTATCTTTTTTATAGCCTTTCATCTAAATTCTAAACTCTACTTACTATTCTCTATTTTTATTTTTTTAATTTTTATTTTTTTATGGCAGATTTTTCTCAAATTCTCAAAGATGCTGATCCTATTCACTCTTATGATGTAGGTGAAGTTGTCACTGGTACGGTGCTTGTTTCAGATCAAAAAATGATCTTGGTTGATCTCGATGGGCAGTTTACTGGTATTATCACAGGAAATGATATGCAGTCTTCTACAGAAAACACTGACACTATTGCTCCTGGTGATAAAATTGAGTCAATTATTATTGGAAATGATCCACACTCTTGACTTGTTCATCTTTCACTTCGAAAGGCAAGTCAGGTCAAATTGATCGAAAAACTCTATTCAAATTTTGATGCCAAAGAGATTATCACTGTGGTTCCAAGCGAAGCAAACAAAGGCGGACTTCTTATCGATCTTGATGGAATCAAAGGATTTATCCCCGTTTCACAGCTCACTCCAATTCACTATCCTCGTGTTGAAAATGCAAATCCAGAAAAAATCCTTGAACACCTTGGAAAACTTGTTGGAAAACCATTTCAAGTACGAGTAATCAATCTCGATCAAAATGGAAAGAAAATTATCTTCTCTGAAAAAGCAGCGATCGAAGAACAGAGAACAAAAACACTTGCCAATATCAAGGTCGGTGATGTTGTAGAGGGAAGTGTATCAGGAATTCTCAATTATGGACTTTTCGTTACTTTCAGTGGAATCGAATGACTTGTTCACGTTTCTGAAATTGACTGGGGACACGTTAACAATCCTCAAAAGTATGCAAAAATTGGAGACAAAGTAACCGTACAAATCATCGGAATTGAAGGAGAAAAGATCTCACTTTCAATCAAACGACTCAAAGATAATCCATGGAAAGTACTCTCTGATAAGTACCAGGTTGGAGATGTTATCGAGGCTCCAGTGCTTCGAATTTCTCAGTTTGGAATCTTCCTCGAACTTGACGGAGGAATCTCTGGACTTATTCACCTCTCTGAAATTGATGAAGAGACGCTTGATAGCATTGAAGAAAAAATCCATATAGGAGAAATGATTCAAGCTCGAATTATTACCTTTGATTCACAGGCAAAAAGAATTGGACTTTCTCTGAAATCTATGGCTATGGAAGGAGAAACAGCAAAAGATGAAAAAGAAAAACCAGCACCAAAGAAAAAAGCGGCTCCGAAAGCAAAAAAAGAAGAGACAAAAGAAGAGGAGGCACCAGCTCCAAAAAAGAAAGCAGCACCAAAGAAAAAGACAACAGCAAAAGCAAAAAAAGAAGAAAAATCAGACTCGTAATTGATCCGGGTATCCTGTTCGATCACTGTATAGAGCAGGATACTCTCTCTTATGAGAAAAAAATTTGCTTTTTTGAAAGTTATTTCTATAATAGCCAACACTTTTTCTTGTTTGCATCCATAGCTCAATTGGAAGAGCGCCGGTCTTCGAAGCCGTAGGTTGTAGGTTCGAGCCCTACTGGATGCACCATACCTCATTTTTGTATTTTACATCATTCTTATACAGAATATAATTTTTTGTACAAGACAGGGCGAGAATCTGAGCGGTTTACGAGAAATGCGTTGAATCGCATTTCGAGAGCGAAGAGAGCCGGTCGGCGGCGGAGAGCCGAGAGCCCTACTGGATGCACCATACCTCATTTTTGTATTTTGCATCATTCTTGCACAGAATATAGTTTTCTGTACAAGATAGGGCGAGAATGTTATTTTGCTCGGGTGGTGGAATTGGTAGACACGTACGCTTGAGGGGCGTATGCCTATGGCGTGGGGGTTCAAGTCCCCCCTCGAGCACCATTGGTTATAAACAAAAGAAACTTCTTCATTTGAAAGAAGTTTTTTATTTTATAGGAACTTGGGGACTTGAATAGAGGACAATTTTCTTTGAAAAAAGAAAATTAAAAAATGCCTTGAATGGCATTTTTGTGTCCGAGCCGTCTCTGGCAAGGAGCGAAAGCGACTGAGAAGAACAAGTCCCCCCTCGAGCACCATTGGTTACAAACAAAAAAAACTTCTTCATTTGAAAGAGTTTTTTTTATTTTGTATACGATAGGAGAGACTTGAGGAATTTTTTATTTATTTTCTTCTTTAAAAAGGGAGGAGTCATCATTAAAAAACCCTTGCATATAAATTATTTTTTCATATACTCTAGAGTGGTATTATTTTTTATATCATTATTTTTTCTCCTATGTATCGATATCTCTCTTTCTTGGCAATAGTTTTTGTCTCGCTTTCTGCTTGTACCAATCAATCTTCAATGCCTCAAAATACTGGACAATGAGATCAGAAAAATTCACCAAATCAAAAAGAATCAAAACAATCTCCGGTTCTGGCTCCAGAACTTCAAAATTCTCAAAACTATCAAAGTTGTATCCAAGAACAAACCCAGTACTGTGCCGCTAAAGCTGGAAACGAACTCGCAAGAGAAAAAAATGACACGAAATTTTGTGAGTATATCGGTGATGAAACTCAAGTAGAAAATTGTAAATTTGGAATTATTTTTGGCAATGCACTCAAAGAGAAAAACAGCAAACGCTGTGAGGATATCAAGAATAAAGATCAACAAAAAAGCTGTGTTCTGGCTATTGAAGAGAATATTGCCCTCGAAAGCTGAGATATCAAAAACTGTGAAAAAATCGCTACAGTCATACAGAAGTATCAAGATACAGATGCAGCCTCTGGAAGTGTTTCATCAGCAATAACCAATCATGTTGAAAACTGTAAATTCAATATCCTTCAAAAATCTGGTACCTTCTCAAAAAAAGACTGTGAACAAATTCAAGATGAGTTTATAAAAGAAGAGTGTATGGTTTTTGCAGAGACTCCTTCTAAAGAGACTCCTTCTAAAGAGACTCCTTCTAAAGAGACTCCTTCTAAAGAGACTCCTTCTCAATAGTTCTCCTTTTACTTTTTCCTTATGTCTATTACACGGGCTATTATCCCAGCAGCTGGCTTTGGGACCCGGTTTCTTCCAGCCACAAAATCTCAACCAAAAGAAATGCTTCCAATTGTCGATACTCCAGTTATTCAGCTTCTTGTAGAAGAGGCAGTTTCTGCTGGTATTACCGATATTACTATTGTTGTCAGTAGAGGAAAAGAGAGTATTATTGATCACTTTGATAGCAATTTTGAGCTCGAAGCACTGCTCTCGAAAAAATGAAAAATCAAAGAGCTTGAGATGATACAAAAACTTCATACCATGGCTCGTATTTCCTATGTACGACAGAGCGAACCTCGATGAGATGGAGATGCTATTTTGCAGGCAAAAAATCTTGTTGGGGATGAGCCAGTTCTTGTGTTATTTTGAGATGATATTATCCGATGAGAGAAAACAGGGGCTCAGCAACTTGTGGAAGCCTATGAGAAGTACGAGGCTCCTGTGATTGCTCTTGAGCGGATTTCAGATTCTCAGGTTTCATCGTATGGTGTGATTGAGGGAGACGAAAAAGAGGCAGGAATTTTTGAGATATCAAGATTTCTCGAAAAACCAAATCCAGATGAGACAGATTCTCGACTGGGCGTCATCGGGAAATATATTATCACACCAGAAGTATTTCAAAAACTGGAAAATGGCAAGTCTATTGCCAGCAAAGATGGGGAAAATCGCCTTGCTGATGCCTTTGCTCAAATGAAGAGGCTCTACGGAGTAGAAATGCAGGGAAATCGCTATGATACAGGAGATAAATTTGGCTTTGTAAAGGCGACCATTGACTTTGCGCTGGCACGAGATGATATTGGCGAAAAAGTAAAAGACTTTATCAAAGAGCGTGCTCAATCGCTGTAATATGTCAAACAAAAAATCACATCGAGCTATTGGTGATATGGGTGAGACGATCGCCTTGAAGTATCTTCAAAAACATGGATATACTATTGCTGACACCAATTATAGCATCGTTGGTGGTGAGATCGATATTATTGCTCGAAATCACGAAAATATATATATCTTTATCGAAGTAAAATATCGAAAAAACATCGAATATGGACATCCTCTCGAAAGTATTTCTCTTGCAAAAAAACGAGCCCTCAAACGCACTGTGATTGCGTATGCGAACAAAAAAAGAATTGATCTCGATGATTGTAGGGTGGATGTAATTGGGATTATCAAAAAAAGCGATGCATGATGACATCGCCTTTTTCATATCAAGGGAATAGAGATTTAGCTAGGCAGCCCCTTCGAAATTTTCATCATTTGCGGGTCTTCCCATTGATCCAGTATTTACGATTTTCTGGGCTGTCGTTGGGATACTTTTTAAGATATCATCTGTTGTATGTTGTTCTGGCTGTGACCGAATAAAACGTCAATAGGCTTCTTCTGCCATAGTATCGAGATCACTTCCTTTGAAGTTTTCATAATCTGAGATGTTCACGCCCAAACCTTCGAGATCTTTGAGGTAGGCATTATCTTGGTCTTTTTTTGCGTTTTCAAATAATTCGCTTGTGTGGTGGGCTCCTCGTATATTTTCACGAAGAGCAGAGATAACCTCTTTTATGAGAATGATGTACTGCTCTTTTTGAAACTCTGGATTTTCTCGAAATGTTTCATTGGTACGTATCGAATTGATATATGCATAAACTTGATTTCTCCAAATATATTTATAGGTTGTTGAATCCATGGTCAGATTGTGAACATTGATTTTTTTGGTCGCCTTTTCGATAACATATTTAAGTGATCTGTTTTTATAATCACATATATCTTTTTCACCATTTATTCCTTCTTTGAGAACTTTGAGTCCGAAATTCATCGATCCATTGGCATCAGCGTTATATCCATTTTGAATCAAAATTTCCTCACTCATAGGCGCTTCCATACTTCCCCTCATACCGGCTAGATCATGAAATGTATAGAGATAATCTTTTATGACCTCTTGATTGTACGTATCATCACGCAGCATAACCATAAGTTCTGGAGTAGTTACTTGGAGGATAGGATGAAGGGTAGAGTAGTATTTGTTCCAAAAAGCTCCAAATCCTGCAAAAACTTCTTCGTCGTGAGTATTAGGACTTTGTTCTATTTTTGCACAGAGAGACTCAAATTTTTGTTGATCCCCAGCAGAAATTTTATTTTTTGCTACAAGGTATTTAACAACTTCTCGTACGGTATTTTGATATTTTTTGGCTCCTGCTGGACTCATACAAAATGGAAATGCATGAAAATACGATCCGTTCCCAAAAATATTTTTATTAAACACATCTTCTTTTGAAACATGAAATCGTACGATACTGGTCGCATTACTCATTGCCCATACAAAGGCTGGGGTCATATACTGAGCACTTGGATCCTTTCCATAAATTTCAGGAATGGCTCCGGCTACAATTGGGAGCTCATTACTTTTAAATTTACTCATCGCATAGATAGAGGCTTCTTCAGCACCACCAAGGACCTTGGATTCTTTTTGTCATTTGGATTTTTGTCATTCGAGTCCCTCGGTTACTGCATGCCAGTATTTTGATCCACTTGAAATAGCTGTTACATAGGGGTGGGCATTATTTTTTTTGAAAAGTCGGGTAATGAGGGCGGTTTCTGGTGGGTGATTCGATTGGAGTTTGTACTCATCGATAACTTTCTTTTTGGCTGCTTGGAGCTCTTCATCTGGATTGAGATTCATCGATTCTGCAAGGGCTCGAAACCAGAGATATTTGTCTCCTTGGAGTGGACCGAGTTCTTGGTCTGGATAGAGTTCTCCTGTCATTTTGGCTATTACAATCAGTGCTGCAAAAAGCTCATATGGCTTGGCTGGTTTTGTTAGGAGTATTTTTCTCACCCGAGCTCGCTTTTCTGAGGCACCAAGAGTACCAAGTTCTTCTATTTTTTTGTTGATTTCTCCACCGACTGTATGAGAGAATTCTGTCGTAAAAGCATATCGCATATCACTTCATTCTGGCAGATAGCGTTTTGCCCAGTGGTACATTGCTTCCGCGGCTTGGACTTGTGCTTTTTGGTCTTGGCTTGCTTTGAGCTTGTTGAACCCCATTTTTACCGCTAAGTATTTGGAATACAGACTTCCAGGCTCACTGAGGACCCCCCAGAGAAATGATTTATTACCGTGCTCTTTTTCGGCCATTTCCTGCGAGGTTCTCTGTGTTTTTGGTGGAGCCTTCCTCGGTTCAGTAAATCCCTGTCGCACAAATTCCTCAAGTCGTCAGTAGTTGGCTGATATAGGACTGCCATAGCCTTTTTTCGGGTTTCCATTTTTATCAAAAACAGGAATTTCATTCCCATCTTTATCGGTTTTTGTTTCATTCTTGTAGTGCTTGATGATGAGAGAATTTTCCTTGATCTTTTCGAGCAAAATATGCTCTCATTCTCCATTTGAGAGGACCTTGAGATTACTCCATGTATTGTTTCCACTTGCATCTTTTTCTCCCGTATTTTCAAATTGGATTTTTTTGTCTTCAATTCGAAGGCTGCCAGAGATTGCTGAATACTCAACAAAGTCTCTTTGGTTTTCAAAGTGTCCAATTCGTTCGAAATTGAGAGATTTTCATTTGTTTCCTTCTTTGAGGTAGTACACGAATTCGAGCCAACTGAGAGTAAAGTCTTCACCATTTTTATCGGTGATTTGTATCTGACGACTGCTTTCGAGAATATTTGAAATACGAACAATTTCTTTGGTATCATTCATTTCAGTCGTGAAGTAGAGCCCATTTTCAAGAGAAAATCTCCTTCATTCAGGGTCGATATCATTGAGGACTTCCGTCAGGTCGGTGATACTGTCGATAAGATCCTCTTTTTCGATAAAATTTGGTTTATTTTTTGAAACTTTTACACTTCCATCTATGGCGATACCAGTTACCTCTGCGATAAAGTTTTTTGCAAAGTCTGCGTAGCTGACAAATTCATCCTTGATATGCTCTCAAAGATTATTATAAGAAATGAGCCTGACTCCGCGAACTCCATCGATGACTTCATCTGTGCTTGCAATTTTCCAGCTTCTATCCTGTCGCATACCGGTATCAGGATCGGCAATTTGAGTAGAGATATAAGCGCCACTCTCCAAGTCCCGTACGCTTCCTTCGGCAAAAACAGGGAGATCTTGACGACTCATATAGTTTCGGATTTCATCAAAACTTCCGGCACTTTCGAGAAGATCTTTTTGATTTTGTTGTTCGTTATCTGTGACTCTCTCTTTGAACTCCTCGCAGAGAAGAGGGAGGAGGGCAGCAAAGGCCGCATCAAATTTCCTATGATCAAAAGAACTCTCACTCGTGTCTAAGCCTTCTTGGAAAAATTCGAGATCTTTTGTTTTTATAAAAACACCACTCGTGTTTTTTCGCGCCTCGGCAAGAAATGCTTCTCTGTGATATTTTCGCTGGCTTAGGAGAATAGGATCCAGGCTCGAATCAAAATAATTACTCTTATTTTCACCCGATCGAAAGAGTCCATTATCTCGTATGTATTCAAAAAAAGTATTCTCAAGAAAATCCTCTTCTTCTCTGTCAGAAATAAGTCATTTTTCGACGGCGTCTTTGAGACTAATCTTCGGGAGAATACGTTCGATGGCCTGGCGCCTTTTTTCTGTATTTGGAATGCGATCGAGAAGAAGAGAAAGGACTTCTTCGTCAAAGTCTCAGGTTCACTCAAAAACGGCAAATTGCAGGAGGATTCTTTTTCGAGTTTCTTCGTCTATGCTCATCATATCGATTCCCATATCTGCAATATACTCGCTTATATGAGGTGTGGTAATGGTATGATCAAGAGTTGCAAAGAAATCCATACTTCGGTTTATATTTCTTTTGAGGGCAGAGAGCTCATTTGCCGGGATTTCTTCGATAATATCTTGGATTTCATCGGCAGAGAGAGTATTTCCACTGGCATCTTTGATCGTATATTTGGTCCAATATTTATGGAGATCTCGTTCGGCGAGTTCTCTCTTGAAGAGGGATTTTTGTATTTTGAGAATAATAAATGTTTTATTTTCAAGACAGTCATTGATGGTATCTTTGTCAATAGGATCGTTGGTATTATCGGCATCCTCTCGGAATTTCATATCAATATCATCGCGCAGTTCATGTATCAATTCATCGTATTTCGCAGGATCATTGATAGCATCTCGAATTTTTGCATTGTCTTCGACTTTTTGTTTTTTTTCTATGCCGTCACTGATCCATTTGTAAACAGTGTTACTTTTTTCTTCTGGACTTCTTCATGTTTTTTCAGGCGTTTCCGAATTTTCAGGAGTATTTGGTATGTCGTCAAAATGATCGTTGCTCATAGGAAATAAAGGTTAATAATACTTTGTTATTATACACTATAAATACAAAAAGTGCAAGTTTTTTTGAGATTGTTTTTGCTCCCACTTTTATTGCGTCTATTTTTCTGTTCCAAATGCGGATGGATCGACCGTTGCTTTGACTGGTTTTTTGGGTGTATTTTTTGGTGAGAGCGATTCTGGGTGTTTGACGGGTGATTTTTGCTCTGGATTCCCAGTACATGAACAAAGTATGTATACGCAAATAAGAGAAAAAGAGAGAAGTTTTGCCATAATAAAAAAAGAAAAAAGAAATAAATAATTGTTTGTATCCTCTAATGAATGTACATGCCGTCTCAAAAACTATAAAACATATACGCGCCAGCGATTGCTTCCCTGTATCTTTCGAGGAGATTTTCTCTCCCGATAAGGCTTGAGATCAGCAGAAGCAGAGAGGACTCTGGGAGGTGAAAATTGCTGACTACTTCATCGACAATCTTCCATTGGTATCAAGGAAAAATGTAGGCTCTGGTTGAAAATTGTATTTCATTTTCTTGTTCGCTGACATTTTCTATCCATTTTGGATCAGATGTTTGACTTTGTGCATCCCAGTATTGCTGAGACTCATGTGAGAGTTTTGACTTGAAATCGGGGCTCATATGTCGCCAGAGTGCTGGGAGGGATTCGAGTGTACGGCATACGGTAGTACCAACCGCCAAGAGCGGATGTCCGGCTTTTTTTTCTTCGAAAATATATTCAAAAAGCGAATACGGAATGCTGGCTGTTTCGCTGTGAATCTTGTACTCTCGTATATCGTTTGTATTGATTGTTTGGAAGGTTCCAAGTCCGATGTGGAGTGTGATATTCTTGGTACGACAGGGAAGCTTACCCATAAGCGCATCGGTAAAGTGAAGCGAAGCAGTAGGAGCCGCAACTGAGCCATCTTTTTTGGCGAATATACTCTGGTAGTCTTTTTCTTTTTCTCTGCTATATTCGATATAGGGTGGAAGTGGGAGATTGCCATAGGTTTCGAGGAAATGGTCGATATTTCCCGGATGTATCTCTATAATTCTTCCCACATCACTGGTATCTTTGATCTCGAGCACATAATCTCCCACAAAAAACCGACTTCATACTTTTATCTTTTTTCCTGGTCGAACCAGTGCTTCAAATGTATTGTTTCCTGTATCTTTGAGAAAAAATATTTCTCCTTCTTTGAGTCTTTTTTGTTCTTGCAAGGGAGTTGTATATTTGATATTTTCAAGTGGTACTCGAGCTCGAATCACTTTCGAATTATTAAAAAAAAGTGTATGCTCTGGAGTCAGCCACTTGTCTAAATTCCAAAATGTGGTATCAGCTTCTTTTTTTCCTGTTTTTTTGTCTATAACCATAACGAGCCCATCATGGGCTGGATGGCGAGCCTTATGGGCAATTTTTTCTTTTGGCAGGTCAAAAGTGTAATCAGAGAGTTGATACATAGGCGAGTATGACGACTTTGTGGCTTACAAAATAAAAAAATGGGTAAGAGAAGTTTTGCAAAAAAAGAATTTTTGTATATTATAGCGATATGCAATTTTTTACAAAATATTTTTTACATTTTCTTTTGTTTTTTGGTGTTTTTCTCTTGAGCGCCTGTGTTCCACAGCCAAAAGATACACAAGAAGAAATCGATTATTTAACTGGAGATATTTCAGGTTCTGGTATAGAAATTGATTCAAAAGCCCATCAAATCACTATTGATGAGGCGGAAAAAGTGCGACTGGCGCTTCAGCGAAAACAGCAGATTTCTACGATTCGAAAGGGGGATTATATGATTGCAAAAAATCAACCAAAACAGGCTCTTGGATACTACTTGTTTGTTTTAAAAAAAATTCCAGACGATATTGTGCTTCTGCGTAAAATCGCTCACAGCTATTTCCTGCTCAAGGATTGGAAAAATGCCTACTCTTTTTATATTCGTGTGCCTCGATCTGAGCTTTCAGATGCCCAGAGAGATGAGATGTTCAAGAGTTTATTTTATCAAAAAAATCAGGGGAGTACAAAAAAAGAACTCGATACGCTGGCAGAATCGCTCCCAAAAGAGGCTCTTTATTATTCGACTTTGCACCCGTGTTTTTCTGGAGAAAATGCCTGTCGGCGCAGTATCAATGCGTATAAATGAGGCAATGAAAAACTAACAGCTCTCAAAAAAATTCTCAAAGATGTTGACTATGTCAGCCCAACGACATCGTATCGACAATTTCGTCTTGCAGTCGGACTCTATGAGCAAAATATGTATCATCTTTCTTCTCTTTTTGCTGGGAGTCTTCTCAAGAATAATCCCAGCTATACTGAAGCAAAAAAGTTGCAGTGATTCTCTCTCTATGAGCTTGGTCGCTATGAAGCGGCAAAGAAAATTCTTCTCTCATATCTCGACAATGATTCGGAAGATTTAGAAGTTATTATTCGACTTGGAGAGATTTTTACCTATCAAGAAGATTATAATCAAGCGATTCTCTACCTCAATAATGCGATCAATGCTGGCTACAAG
This sequence comes from Candidatus Altimarinota bacterium, assembly GCA_002747975.1. GTDB lineage: Bacteria > Patescibacteriota > Gracilibacteria > BD1-5 > UBA2023 > GN02-873. Next base: position 10,910 of record PDRA01000008.1, read on the forward strand.
CCAAAGACACTTCTCGAGCGACGCCTCGCGTACAACTATGCAAAACTTGATGATCTGGGTTCCATGGAAAAAGTCCTCTCATATCTGATGCAAGAAGAAGATGCGACCGAAGATGATTTTGCTGTTGCGATCTCTCTGGCTCTCTCAAAAAAACAATATACCAAAGCCTATGCTTGGTCCTATGAATGACTCCAGCGATTCAATGGGTCAAAAATACTGATCCCACTCTACTTGCAATCAACGCGCCTTTCTCATCAGCTCTCTGATGGTGAGCGATATCTAGAAACCCTCACACCAGAGGTTCGAGCACTGCCGCTGGTGCGACTTGAAGAGGCAATTCTTCGTTATGAAAAATCCGATCTTGAGTGAGCAAAACAGATTTTTCAATCTCTTGTTGATTTTGATGCTGGTGCTGATTTTGGGATCGAGTCAAAGGAGTATCTTGATAGAATCAATCTTGAAGAAATTGCTCATTCATATGAATCATCTGGTACAACAAATGATGATAGTTATGAGTTTGATCCTGATTTCTGGAAATAATTTTTTTATTTTTTTTCTATGTTTCAAAACGACTTTCCAATTTTTCAAAACCATCCTGATTTGGTTTTTCTTGATTCGGCAGCCAGCGCTCAAAAGCCATCACACGTGATAGAGGGGATGCGTTCATATTTTGAAAATTCATATGCCAATATTCATCGAGGTGCCTACGATCTTTCGATGGATTCATCGATGCTCTATGATACAGCAAAGCAAAAAGTTGCTTCATTTCTTGGGGCAGAAAATCGCAGTGAAATCGTATTTACTTACAATGCGACCTATGCCCTCAATCTTATTGCTCGATCACTTATAAAGTCAAAAATGCTCCAGAAAGGTGATATAATTCTCCTCTCAAAACTCGATCATCATGCTAATATTGTCCCATGGCAGATTATAAAAGATGAATATGGAGTCCATATAGATTGGATAGATGTCGATGCAAATTGAGCTCTTGATTATAGCTCTCTTGAAGCAAAAATCCCTCATGCCAAACTCCTGGCGATAACAGGCGCTTCAAATGTCACTGGAGAGATTACTGATCTGAATCGAGTCAAGGATTTGCTGGATACTCTTCCAGAGCGTCCATTGTTTCTCGTTGACGCAAGTCAGCTGTTTCCTCATATGCCGGTCGATGTACAGGCACTTGGAATTGATTTTTTTGTAGGAACTGGACACAAGGTCATGAGTGATACAGGTATTGGATTTTTTTATGCACCAAAATCACTTCTGCGGGAGATGAATCCAGCTTTTTGTGGTGGATGAGCGATCAATGGAGTTTCTATAGATGAGTATTTGCCAGCTGGTTTACCGTTTCGTCATGAGCCTGGAACACCGCATATTGCAGGGGCGGTCTCACTGCTTTCTGCACTTGAATATATAGAGAATATTGGTTGATACAGCACAGTAGGGAAGTATGAAAATGAGCTGATAGCACACGCATTTTCTTATTGCAAAAATTTGCCAAAAGGAGTTCGGCTCATTGGATGTGATGAAAATACTCGGCGAGTTTGAGTCTTTTCTTTTGTTTTTGATGGGCATCATCCAAGTGATGTAGCAGAGTTTCTAGCTGATGCAAATATTTGCGTTCGTGCTGGTCACCACTGTGCTGAGCCCCTTCATAATGCGATTTGAGTGGGAGCTTCACTTCGTATGAGTCTGTATATCTACAATACAAAATCCGATATTGATCGATTTTTTGAAGCCCTTTCTTCCTTTTTTGATACTTTTTCTCTCTAAAAAAATATGAATTCAAATGAACTTATCATCGCTTACTCCAGAAATACTCCAAATAAATATCGAATGGAACATCCGACGATTTCATATGTTGAAGATAATAGGGTTTGCTCAGATCAGGTAGAAGTATTTTTGAAAATAGAAGATGGTAAATTGACCGACTTCTCATTCGATGGTTATATGTCTATTGTTGCGACCGCTTGCGTGGCGATTACTGGGGAGATTCTTGCCAGCGAGCAGACCCCAGTTGATGCTATTTTAGAACTCGATGAGCGGTTTGTATTTGAGAATATTGGAGATGATATCTCACCACGGCGACGGTATGCTTCATTGATTGGACTACTTGCTATCAAAAATGCGATACGACAGTGGAAAGGAGATGATTTTCGAGAGGACTTTAGTGATATAGAAGTCGAGAAATAAGGAGTCTTTCATCAAAAAACCCACCGCTTTGCGGTGGGGGAAATGCTATGGATTTTGACCTCCTCAAGGATTTTGATTTCAGTTTTGACCTCAAGTTTGGTCTCAGGATTGATCTCCAGTTTGATCTCAGGATTGATCTCCAGTTTGATCTCAGGATTGATCTCAAGAGCGATCTCATGCCAGATTTCTCGCTTCCTGTGTTACATTAAAGGTTTTCGCTCATCGATACCCTGTTCAGTTTTCTCTTCCATTCCATCATCGGTGGTATGCGAGAAGAATTTCTTCCTGCTGAGAATTTAGATTCTTAGGATCAAGCTCACTTAGGTTGAGGTCATTATTGATACTTCTGTATACATCGTCTCAAAAAGCCTCTTTTAATGAATTTGCGTTTGCGCCAACAAAGCTCTTAGCAACATCTTTGAACCAGGTCGGATTTCAATTTTTTATAATTTGAACTGAATTTTGTGCTGGTTTGATATTCTGAACAGTCTTGTTTGTATTAAAATAATGCTGAATATTATTTGCTTCATTGGCTTGTCTTTGTGCATTTTGCGTCAGTGTCTGTCTTGTTTCGGGAGTAATTGTATCATCTTTGTTCATCATTTTGTACCAGCTACTTGCACGATACGAGTCCTCAACTTTTCTTTCCATTGCATATCCAACTGAGTCAACTGCTTTTTTTACTCATTTAATACTTCCAAATCATGGAACTTTGATAGCGTGAGCTGGGAAGCCTTTTGCCGCACTTACAAGATCTTTTCCAGCATTTTCGACCGGTGTAATAACCTTTTTAGCAGTTTTACTGATATTTTTGGCTGCCATAAATGCAATCCAGACAAATATAATAGCAATAAGATCGAGGAATATTACGCCAAAGGCTGAACCAACCGCTGAAAAGACTCCAATAGTCGTATTTGCACTTTCGGCTTCTTGTCCATCGGTGCTAACAGATCCTCCATACCATTTCATGTCAATACCTCCAAATGAGAATGTTGTCACCACAATTTCCTCTCCATCTCCTTTCTTTTCGATTTCTCTTTTGATCGAATTGTTTGGATTTCACATGAGACTTGCAATTTTACATCCCCCCTCTTTTCTGAGCTGTTCAATATTACATGGCTCCTTATTACTTTGTTTGCTTTCACTTCCATTATTGAGTGCATTGATAAGAATAAGACCAAAAGAGAGGACAAGCCCTACAATGGCTGGTAAAAATACAAGTCCAAGAAATTCTCGCACAGAAAATGTATCTTCGTCATCCAGTCACTTGGTACTATCCTTAAAAACAAACCCAAAGGTAAAGAGCGGTGAAAATATGGCATACGCCCACAGTTTGAAGACTCGTAAAAAGAGTACAAAGGTCAGAGCTATCAGCATCACTCCAAATATCAAGAACATGACCGCTCAAACAAGTCACTTATGAACAATAGCAGCAGCCGTCTTAATGGCATTAGCTGTTGTTGGGATACTTTTTACTTCATGCATTCGAAAGACTCAATAGGCATAGATAACAAGGTTTCCATAGATTCCTCATACATCTCTGCTAAATTGTTTTGGACTGACATATTCTTGCTTTTCATTACACAGAGATACTTCTTTTTCGGTATCAGGATTTCCAGAGGCAATACATTTTGGGATTTGTCATTTGGTCCACCATGTATCTTTTTCATCCTGACCAATTGTTTCCATAGGAATAGAGAGTACCGAAGCAGTAAGTACTGTTGAGACGGAGATCGCCCACTGTACTGCCCACCAAGTAAAAGGAACCATAAGTATCCCGACAACCAGTCGAGGCAAGAGTGCTCTGTATCCATATTTTTCACTGTTAAACATCGTCATCACTGCCACGATAATAAGAGCAATGGCGTAGATGAAGTAGATGATATTTGAAACAGTTATCCAGAGTTTATAGAGATACTCTCGAAGTCAAAAAAGATCACCACTGGTCCAGTCTGGTGAGAGGAGCCAACCAACAATACCAACGGCAACACTGGCAATAGAAGTAATAAGTCCTAAGAAAAAGTTTATTCCGCTAATAATGAGATTCATCGTCTCTTCCCAATTGTTGTCTCCTGGAGTTTCTTTTTGGGTATTTGTATTTGTTGGAGGTGTTGGATTTGTCTGTGCTCCTCCTTGTGCATATGTCTGGCTTACTCCCAGAGTATATGTGCTTATTTCGATGCCAGCTATACCTTCCTGAGAAGTTGAAGTTTCTGGGAGAGAGACATCTCCAAAAAAGAGTCCAAACCCAGAGACGACAAGGAGAAAAAGAAAAATAGATTTTTGAAAGAATTTCATAAGAGAAAATTAGTTATGTTTCTATTAAATCATATTTTCTCTTTTTTTGCAAAGGTTTTTTTGCCTTTTTAATAAAAATGTATTGACTTTAATGTTTATATAATTATAATATATGTTATATATAACAGTATGAGTCTATGCTTATAAACAAAGAACCCGCCTATGTCTTTGCGAGGATGCTTCCTCCAGATGCCCCAGAACTCAAACCAACGAGGCTTAATGCGCCGCGTATGAGAAATATTTTTACATACAAAGACAAAAGTTATGAAGTCCTCACTCATGGAAGCTCTGCTCAGTGTGGATGAGAGTGATTTCAACCCCAGTATGAAGAACAAAAAATATACAATCTCAACCAACATAGGCCCATGTATGCCAATACCCCATGAATTGTAATGGGAGTTGCACTCTATGTGGATCACATTTGTCGAGGTTTTGTACCAAATACAACTCCTCCGGCGATCGAGGAGGTTGTACAAATGGCACAAAAATACATCGATGCTTCTCCATCGCCGGATGATTTTTTGCTCGATAGAGAAGAATTTTGATTGTAAGAAGAGCTAAAAAGTAGATTCTAGTTTTTCTTGTTCTTCTTTTCGAAGGAGATCATTTTCTTTACAGGTGATATAGGCCTCATGCCAGAGAGCGTAGACAAAAATTTCGAGTGTGGAATTGAGATGTGTAATGAAAATAAAGAGAATGACAGATACAATTCCCAGTACGATAAGAAAGGTAATTTTCGCGAATGCAACGGTAAAAAAAGTAAGTCCAGTGACAATAACAAATGGGAGAAGGAGAAAGGCTCAGCCGACTAAGATCACTCGAAAATAGAGTAAAAAGTTTGTAAAATACAGTCTTGTCGTGATGCCTATATTTCGAAATGCCATCTCTGTTGATGCTGAGAGAGAGGCAATTCAGCGTTTGTTTTCGAGGACAACACAAAACGGAGCATACGAAATAAAAATATTAACCAAAAAAGAAAAAACCAAATACACACTCATAATAATGGTAATAAGCCAAAAAAAGCCATCTCCAAAAATCCTCAAAAGAAAAATATAAAATGTGATAATAGTAACAGGATGAAAAATAGCTGTCATATTTTGGATTTCAAACATTGGCAAAAAATGTGAAAGTCCATCAAAAAATCCCTGCCATGATCGATGCAGTAGGCTTTTATTATTTTTTTTGTAGCTGTCCATCATTTCTATGATGCCACCGATAGAGATAGCGTGTAAAATGATAAATCCGAAGAAGATAATACTCACAGTAGTAACAACAAGTACCACATAATCTTGGTGCAAAAAGTCAATAATCACTTTGAGAGCAGAATCCTGCCATCAAAGAAGAAAAACCAATGCAAAAATAACTTGATAGGTAAGAACAAGTACCAGCCAAGCCGTTCCAAATAAGGCTGGAACGAAGTTAAGTTTTTTGAGTGAGTGAAACTCTGTAACGAGTGACCAGGCATTAAGTATATTTTTTTCTTTCATAGATTACCTGTTTTTTAGAGTGTCAGCAAGCCAACCAAAAAATCAAGAGACAGACTTTCCATCCATATTGAGCTCATAGCGATCAGAGATACTTACGGTATCAAGGATATTAGCAAAGGCTCGAGGATTTCTGATTTGATTTGGTAGTTTCAATCATTTGATATTTTTGTCGATATATATAGTATGGAGGGGACTTGCAATCGGAATAAAGAGTGATGTTTCAATGAGTTTTTTTTCTATATTTGAAGCAACTTCTTCAAAAGCCTTTTTGTCAGTGGTTGTACGAAGAGAGCGAATAAGAGCATCGAGTTGAGCGTCTTTTATACCACTGAGGTTGACGCCATTTTCTGCTTCACTTCCCATAAAATTTTTGAGTACTTGTGTGAGACTTTTTGGTGCTTCTATACCGATAAGTATAGCATCATAGAGGTTCTTGTCTTTCTTGATGATGTCGCGGATTTGGGTTCATTCAAGCGGAATTCTCTCAACTGGTATCGACATTTGTCCAAGTGTAGATTCTACAAAATTCATATATTCATCGAGTATTCATGGAACATAGGCAACTTTGAAAATAAGTTTTTCTCATTTTTTATTATAGTAGGCATTTTCTTCAAGTTTTGCAATAGCTTCGAGTTTTTTTTGTTTTTCAGCTTCCCGCTCGGCTTTTTTTTCTGGTGTATTTTGGATAGCTCGGTAGGCATCAGCAGCTTCGCTCTTGAAAGCATCCATAGCTTTCTTGTCGGTGGTGTGATAGAGTGTGAGAGTCTCTTTGAGAGGCTCTTTGTTGTCTCGAGAGAGCACAATTTCAAATATGTTTTTTCCTTCTTTGAGAGCTCAGTTTTCGATGGATGCCTTATAGATATATTTTTTATTTCCTTTCTTATATTCTTTGAGAGTATATCCATTGATAGAAACACTGGTAACGTCGGCTGGTATATTTCATTGGATTCTAATCTCTCCAGCTTGGTCATCTGAAAATAATACTTCTTTTCCTCCGCCATTGTTGACATACTTGAGAGTGTCATAGGCGATTGCACCACTAAAATCAGTTGACATTTTTTCAGCTTCTGCTCGGAGCATTTGTTTTGTTTTGTATCCATTTGACTTCATGGTGGTTTGAATGTCTGTTTTTATTTTTGGTTCAATATAGCCATCACTCTCAAAAACCCCTGTCATTTTACTGTGTTTTTTATTTTCAATTTCATACTTGTGAAAGGCATTGTAGAGATACGAAAAGATGATTTTTTGTACTTGTGTTGGGAAGCTTTTATCTCGGAAAAAGAGTCCGAATAGTTCGTATTGTTTTTTGTACTCCTTATTATCAAACCGTGGACCAACATTGATTGTTTCTTGTAATTTTGGTGGTATAATGACGGTAACCGTGTCGATGGCTCTTTCGAGAGAAGCAACATCATCAAAGAACTTGAAGTGCAGTCGTTCAAGCCATCTTGTCCCAGAATAGTGAGGATTTTTTTGGAAACTGATCCGTTTGAATTTGTACGTTTCGTCATCAAAAACCTCTTTGTACATAAAAGGACCAGATGCGACATAGTTTTGTGTATTGAGCCGATCGTTGTTGATTTGATCGATAATATCACTTCGAATAATAGGATACTCGAGAGCTTCTATCATCAATGGACTCCTCACCGTATGAGAAAATGTAATCTGTCCTGTTCCTGTTTTTTCTATCTTGAGTCCTTCAAGAAACTTTTTCATATCTGCTTGGCTGCTTTTTTGTGCAAAGGCATTGTAGGTCGCGATAATATCCTCGCTTTTTACCTTGGTTCCATCTGACCAAATAGCATTTTCACGCAGGGTACACACTACTTTGGCAGGATTTCCAATATCACAGTAGCTGAGATCTCACTCGTATTGTTTTTTGTGAGGGTTGTAATAGAGAAGTGATCGAAACAAAAATTTGTATACAAGATCATTGATTTGGTTATCTCCATATTCAAATGGATTTTTGACATCTGGTGCCTTTCCGACGATTCCTATACTGATACTTCCTTGCGGAATTCCAATAAATTTTCCGCCTGAGTATACATAGACACCGATAAGGTGAATAAAGAAAGCGAAAAAAAGGATACCACTTGAAATGAATATGTATTTTTTGTAGTGATCCAATGGTTTCATATCAAAATAAATTTAGAAGAGAAGAGTTCTATCGAGTTAGATAGATCAAGAGAGCCGTTGCAACATACACTACGATGGCTATAATCGTGATGTTGTGAAGAATCTTTTCAGGTCCTCGTTTTTCGAATTTTCCGAAATCTTCACTTCATGGAACAATAGAGAGTCCGTTTCATTTTGCTTGAAGCATAATAATGGCGATAAGAGCGATAGAAAGTCCGCTGATAAAGTATATCATAATAAAAAAACAAAGAAATATGAACGGTATTATATTGACAATTTTTGTTTTTGCAAATAATCTTGTAAATTTTCTTGCTTTTTCTTTGAAAATATGATATGATGTGTGAGAAATATAATTTTTTGTTATGAAAATTTGCACCTATCTTCTGGCAATATTCCTTTCACTCGGGGCACTCTTTTTTGCCTATAATCTCGAAGTTATGGCGTCTGATAATTTCAATGATGTCAATTATGATATTCCCCTCACTGAAATTGATCCAATTGGACAGACAGGAGGAGGTATTGACGGATGAGTCTGAGCACTACGACAAATCCTCGAAAATGTAGCCGACATTCTCCTGTTTACAATCCCTATTTTAGCTGGAATTGCCCTTCTTGTCGCTGGATATTTTTATATCTTTTCTGGTGGACAGTCTGATATGGTTGGAAAGGCAAAAATTATTATCAAGTGGAATTTGATTGCTCTTCTTGTTGCTTTCTTTTCGTATGGAATTATTACCATAATTGCTTCATTTTTTTAAAAAAACTCGCTTATGAAAACTTCTCTTTTTTGACTTTTTGTCTTTGCATTCTCGCTTCCTTATCTTGTAAGTGCACAGAATTCAGAGATTAGTGTTATTTCTCCTACGGATAACCTTCCTCCTATCAATGAACTTGAACCATGAGAGGCGATTGCTCAATTTATTGTTAGTATGATTGGGTATGCTGCGGTACTTTCTGTGATTGCAATTACTGTTGGTGGAATTATGATGATATTGGCCGTTGGTCAAGAAGAAAAATTCAAAAAAGCTCGAAAAATTCTCGCCTTTGCCATCATCGGATTTGCGATTGCAGCCAGCGCCTATCTCATCGTTCAGATCATTACTCGTTTGAGTTTTGCTTAAAAGACTTTTTAATTTTCCTATTATGAAACTTCTCTTTACATTTTTTGCTCTTCTATGTATTTCCATCCAAAATGTATTTGCTATTGATGAAAGTGATATTACTGATACCATCACTCCGGAGGGAAGTCTTGACCTTGGAGATAAAAATACTATAGACTGACTTCTGGCTTTCATTCAAGATATCCTCATATCAGTCGTATTGCCAGTTGTCGTGGTGTGAGCCTTTCTCTGGGTTGCCTATGAACTATTTACCGCCGATGGTGATGAGAGCAAGATGAAACAGGCTTGGCTTGCTGTCACCTACAGTGCTATCGCTATTATTCTTATCTTAATGGCGTATTTTATCATCTCTCTTATTTGAGGACTCAATTTTTCTTAATACTTCTTTTTTATGCGCACTTTTCTTCTTTCTTTTTGTATCGGAATTTTTTTCCTTTCAATTCATACATCTTTTGCTGATCCGGCAAACTGTCAAGTGACGGGAAATATGGGAACTGATATATCATCAGTATTGCAAGACTGTCAGTGAGAAGGATCCATCGATATTAGTACTGGTGGCTCATGAGTGACGAGTATAAAAGAATATGTCAAAAATATTGCAAAAATGGTAATTCAATATTGAGCTCTCTTTGCTGTCGGTGCCCTTGTAGCATCGGGTATTATGTATACCGTTGCCTATGGTGATGATACGAGAATGACAACAGCAAAAAATATTGCTATATATGCTCTTATCGGTCTTGTTTTATTGGTTATTGCATTCCCATTGGTTGGAATTATTGTTGACTTTATTTACTGACTTGGTGAAAGCTAACTGTCTATAAAAAACAAAGAAATTTCTCGAGTATTTTTCTCATATATACGCTCTATCTCAAATATCTCTGGAGATTTCTTGTTTGAGTTTTTGATTTTTTTCTTGATTTTGGATCAAAAATATATATAATGCCGCCATATTCCATTGTAGAAAAAGAGAGACAGTATGTATTGGATAGTGGATTGTCTTGAACCTCCCATTTCAAGTTAGCCCATTGTTCATAACAGTATAACAATATTTTTACATCTCGGGACACATTTTTGTGTTTTTTCGTGATATTTATATTTTAATTATAATTATAGTATGTCTCCATCATTTTTTGAGGAGAGTGATGATATAGAGTTTTGATGAAATCAAAAATCGGCTTCATCTTCATTTCCAAAAAAAAGGCTTCAAAACAAAAAGAGCCAAGTGGTACCACTTGCAAAGCAAGAACTTGCTTTTGACGATTCACATTCAGAAAAAACATCGCTTGATGCTCTTCTTGAAAGTATGAAACCATCATTTCTTCCAAAAGAAGAAAACAAAGAAATCATTCGACAGGTCTGCATCGCGCCTGGCAGTGATACGACAAGTCCATTTTTTCTTATCAAAAAAGAGCATTCTACGTTTCTGTTTGGAACTGGTTTTTCGCAGGTTTCTTGTGCTGGAAAAACCTATCCATCATTTCCTGATATGCGACTTCCATTTGCTGAAAAAGACTCTCTCGTTGCTTGGATTATTCTTGATGATGCTATCAATGTAGATTTGCTTACGACGGTTTTGCCAGTGCTTAATTTTCCTCATATCTATACGACTCGTCAAAATATTGCAAGTATTCGCAATAATATTTCAGATGCAAAAATTCTTGATAAATGTCGATTTTTTGAAATTATTGATGACAATAATCAAACACAAAAAATCGGTACAATCGAATATGGAATCTCACAGGAGAGAGGGCATTTTTGTCTGCGATTTGACAGTCGAGTGTTTGCATACCCATATACACCATCGGCACTATCATCAGCGACACCATGAATCGAGCCAACGCATACATTTTCGTATACAGATAAGGAGACACTTCAGGTCAATGATACGACTTTTTCTTTGGGAGAGGTCATGAGTTTTGACAAAACTTCGATACACACACAGAAGATGAAATTTACCTTTGATACTTTTTATGTTGATGAAAAATCTGTCGGAGTCGAGGCATGATATGTACTCTCTGATAGAGAAATGCTCTCAGAAGGATGAGTGGTGATTTTTACCCTTCAAGAAGACGTCAACCTCAAAACAATCCAAGGACATATTTTTATCGATTCTCGATGATTTGTCCACAGACATGAAGTAATGCACATTCACAAGGAGATTGTAAAAGCTGTGCGTGTCAGTTATGAACAGATTCGATCTGATGATCCTCATATCGAAAGAGGACAACTCGTCCAAAAACTCAAAAAAGAAATTACAAAGTATGCCTATGTACTGACAGGTCGTACTCCTGTTGTGATGCCGATAATTATTGACACTCGTATAGACCACTCGTAGCTCATAGAGCACACTTTTTCTTATATTTTTTTGAATTTCCTCCATGAGGAAAAAAATAGTATCTTTCCAAATACAATAAAGTATGGAAATTTCACACGCTTATCACTTTGTTCATATTTTTGTTTAGGCATCAAAGAAATTCCTACTTCCTCAATACTCACATTTATTTTCTAACTTTTATTGTTATGAAACATTCAAACAAATCAAACAAGCCAAATCATAATCAAAAACACGGAAACAAAAAACCAAAGTTTCGAAATTTTTATGATAAATGAAATACCAAACAGCAAAACTTGCAAGCCGGTGATTCTTTTATTTTTGAAGACAGTTTTCGTCCTCGCAGATCATTTCCTTTTTTGACTCCAGGACAGGCTCTCAATAAGCATCTGCACATTCCAGAAAAAAAAGTACAACCACTCAAAAAATGAACCCTTCGAGTTATCCCTTTTGGAGGAGTAGAACAGGTCGGACTCAATTGTATGGGTTTTGAATATGAAGATGAGCTTATCATCGTCGATATGGGAATACAGTTTGCTGACCAGTATCAACTTGGTATCAATGCCTCTATTCCTGATCTCTCTTATTGTAAAAACAAAAAAGTAACGGGAGTTTGTATTACACACGGACACATCGATCATATTGGATGAGTTTTTTATATGATGGAGCAACTGGGTCGTGATACCCCTATTTTTGCTACTCCTATGGCGTATGAGCTTATCAAACTCAAGCAGTGAGAGATGAAGGCTGAACTCACAAAACTGAACGAATATAAGGTCTATAAACCATCACAACTTGGAAAACACTTCCAAATTACTCCTTTTGTTGTTGATCACTCTATTCCTGATTCGGCTGGTTTCCTTATCGAGACGCCAGTGGGACGATTTGTTCATACTGGGGATTGGAAATTTGATAGCAATCCACTTCCATATCGTCCATCGACCAATTATGATTGGCTTGAAGCCACTGGGAAACGAGGGGTTCGATGACTCTTCTCTGACTCGACAAATGCCCATCTTATCGGTTCGTCTATTTCTGAATCAGAAGTAATTCACTCGATGGAGGATATTTTCAAAACAGCGAAAGCTCGAGTGATTACGGCAACGTTTTCATCGATTATCGACCGAGTCATGCTGATCATTTCAACCTCTGAAAAATTCTGACGAAAGGTGGTTCTCCTTGGGCGATCTATGAATAACTATATCGAAATTGCTATGAAGCTTGGATATGTACGACCAAAGCCAGGAACCATCATCTCTATGCAGGATGCGGCCCAGCTTCCAGACGATCAGGTAACGATTTGTTGTACTGGAGCTCAGGGTGAGCGATATGCTGCATTGATGCGAATTGTAACAGGGGAATCAAGAGATACAACTCTCAAGCCAGATGATACGATTATTTTCTCTTCTTCGGTAATCCCAGGAAATGAGAGAGCGGTACAAACGCTTTTTGATCTTATCTCTCAGCAAGGACCAAAAATTCATCACTATCGAGAATCAGAGATCCACGCCTGAGGACATGCTAAATCAGAGGACACAAAAAAAATGATTTCTCTCGTCAAACCAGAGTATTATATTCCTATATATGGATATCCACATATGCTGCGAGGAAATGCGAGAAATGCCTATGAAATGGGATATAATAAGAAAAAAGTCCCGATTCTGCGAAATGGAAAACTTCTCGAATTTACCAAGGATGCTATGTACGAGACTGATCAATATGCTTCCCATGAGCTCAAAACCATAGATGGAAGAATGGTTGGATATACAGGACCAAAAGAGCTCCATGACAGGCTGCAAATTTCTTCTCAGTGAGTCTTGGTCGTCACGATTTCAAAAAAATCTGGAAAGTATGTCATCCACTATGCGACAGTTGGATTGCCACCAGTCGAAAGTGTGCCATGACTCAAAAAAAGTCTTGACCAAAGAGTGCTCTCAATCCTCAAAGATGTTTCGAAATTTAAGTCGGCAGAGGAGTTTTCGAATTTCACTGAAAGAAAAGTCTGTGACACAATGCTTCATGATACAGGGAAAGAGCCAAAAGTTGTCGTTGTCGCTCAATAAAATAGTTCTAAAAACATTTGCTTTTTTTCTCTATTTTTCTATAATCTGAAACACTTCACTTCGAGTGAGGTGTCTTGAGGTGGGTTACTCAAGAGGCTGAAGAGGCGGCTTTGCTAAAGCTGTAGGGTGCCGCAAGGTGCCGCGGGGGTTCGAATCCCCCACCCACCGCCATTGTTTTTTTGGACAAAGTATCATATATGGAATAATATATGATTTTCGCACAAAATTTGGGATTCGAAAAGAGTCCCGAGCGAAAGCGAGAGAAAGTCAATTGAATTTGACTTTCGTGGACGAGCCGTCTCCGGCAGTTTGCGAAGCAAACGAGAGGAACGAATCCCCACCCACCGCCATTGTTTTTTTGGACAAGGTATCATGTATGGAATAAGATATGATTTTCGCACAAAATTTGGGGTTCGAACCCCCCCCCATTTACAGTATTTTCGGGCCTGTAGCTCAGTGGTTAGAGCAGTCGGCTCATAACCGATTGGCCGTTGGTTCAATCCCAACCAGGCCCACCACTTATAAATAAAACTCCAGTTTTCTGGAGTTTTTTTTGAAAGCAAGTGTTCGTGCATGGTTGTGCTTTTGTAAGATTATAGTATGAAGATGTGTATATGAGTTTTATTTTCATTTTTCTGGACCAGAGTTATTGCTGTAAAAGTCACATAATTCGGTAACAAAAATATATACATTGATTTTTCTTTTGTTTTTTGTATACTTATTTGCAATTCATATTATTTCTCTATGCAAGCAGAATCCAATTACGCATTTATTGACGGACAAAACCTTCGTCTCTCTATTCAGGCACAGTGATGGAAGCTTGATATATATCGTTTTCGTACCTATTTAAAAGAAAAATTCAAGGTCCAAAAAGCCTACTATTTTCTTTGAATTATAAATGAAGAATTACAAGATCTTTATTCTGATCTACAAGACGCTTGATTCATTGTAGTTTTTCGAGAACACCATCAAAAAATGGATGGAAAGAAAAAGGGGAATGTTGATACCGATATAGTATTTGAAATGATGAGACACTACGCCGAGAATAATTGTGATGGTATTGTGCTCGTTTCTTGAGATGGAGACTATATCAAACCTGTGAAGTATTTTATACAAAAAAAGAAACTCAAAAAGATCCTTTTTCCAAGTAATAAATATTCTAGTCTCTATAAGACTGGGGAGTTTCGAAGTCTTTGAATGAATCTCAGTAATGAGGCTATACGAAAAAAACTTGTCTATAAAAAATAGATAATAAAAAAAGGAGTCGCCCTTAGGTATTGCTCCTTTCGGTAAGACTTCCTTTGTCGTAATGTGCAAGCATTATATCAAAAAATGCGATAAAAGTCAAATATTTTTTGTTAGAAATAAGTTTCCGTCCCACAACATAGGTACCACTTTTTACAAAATTGGCTTTGTATTAAAAAAAGAACAGGAGTATAATAAATTTAGAAAAACATTATTATATAATCCTCCTGTTCATGAAATGATTATATGCAAAACACAAAGAAAAACAAGGTGTAGTTTCTGCAAGAAGTTTTATAGTGAGAATGAGAGGAAACGGTAAAATTCTATTTAGAAACGGTAATCCCTCTTTTTTTTGTTTAGAGTTTACATTCCTTTATTTAACCGAATTTATTTTATATACAACCAAAGAAACACAAAAGAAACGGTAAATTTTCATTTAGAAACGGTAAATATATTTTTTATTCTATATATGTTCTATTCGAGGAAGGGTATTGTCTATAAAAAACTTTTGCTTTTTCCTCTATTATGTATATTATGGGTATACAATATATTTCTTATTTATATATTATGGCAACTCTCACAGACAAAAAAGTCAAAATGAATTTCACTATTCGCAAGGGATTGAAAGATGAGTTTTTTAAACTTGCCGAAGAGATGGAAACAACGCCATCAAATCTTTTTAATATGTTGGCAAAGCAAGCCGTTCGCACAAGGACACTGCATATTTCATTTTCCCCAGAAGAAAATGAAGATATCTGAGTTCCCCATCCTATTGCTTATGAAGATTTGACAGAAAAAGAAAAAAAATCATATAATAATTTTCTGAAAAACAAAGATACAATGAAATTTTATAATCTCAGACCAGAAGAGTATGGAGTTTAAAGAAATCATAGAAAGTGAAGGAGTTGTGCGTTTTTTGAAGAGAAAACAAATGATCAAATCGTACCTTAAAGCAAAATATTTTTTAGAAAAAGGCTTTTTACAAAATGTAGATTTTAAAATACGACAACCAAAACAAGCCGGTATTTATTATTTTCGTATCAATAAACAATATCGAGCATTAGGAAAAGTTGAAAATGGAATTTTGAAGGTATTTGAAATCTCTGATCACCAAAATAGATAACTGAGAAATATTCTTTATTATTGAAACAAAATGAGCGTAAATATGAGCTGTAAAGCTGGTGCATTCTTGGAATGTTCACATAATTTACTCTATATATAACCATAAAATTAACAATTTGTCAAAAAACTATTGACAAATATTTTTTTTCTATTACAATTGCCAGGAAAAGGAAGAAATGTTTTTCCTCGAAAAAAGTTTCATTTTTGTTTGCTTTTTTTGAAAAAATGTGCTATCCTGTATAGGACTCGTGTAATTAAGAGTTTTTAATCTTTAATCTTTATTCTTATGTTTACACAAAAAAATTCACTCCTCGGGCAATCAGTATCGATTTTTTATTGAGATCATCAAGATCTCCGTAGAGAATCGCAAAGATCATCTGAAGTACAGGATACTGGCCTACAGTCGCTTATTGAGCAATATAAAAAAGAAAAAAGTAAGCCTGCTTTTGATAGTGATGATAAAACAAACAAAAGAGAGAAACTTGCATATATTAAATGACAAATCAAGGCAGCTAGTGGGCGGTCTATGAGTGATTCAGAGATTATGAATTATAGTGGGCTTACATCAAATCAAGAACAGCAAAGACTAGCTCTTGAATCATCACCTCAGGCAGAACCGCTTAATACGAAGTATTCGGCCAATGTGCTCAACACTATGTCAGGAACTCAGGCAAAAACAGTAGAACACAGAGGAAATGTAAATCGTGAACAAGAAGAGGAGTATGTAGAAAGTCTTATTTGAGATGATTCAGCTACTGATTACATCAGCAATATTAATACAAACTCACTTATGAGTATTATTGCAACTTTAAATAAACGAGAACAAAAGGATTTTCTTAATAGATATGATAATTTTGAGAGAAATTCTTGGGAAAGCGGAAAAGAAGCAAGAGAGAGAAAGGATCGAGCTAAATGAAATGTTTTAGCTTTTTTGAAAGATCGATGATATGTTTCAAATGGTTCTTTTTGACCAACAGAACAAACTGGTGTTATGAAACTTGCCAAAAAAATGATCGAAGGACTCAATGATCGAAATGCAAAACAAAAATATCGTAAATTTACCGATGGATATCTCCTATGAGTTGGAGCTGCAGCACAAATGAGAACACAGCAGGAAGCTCAAAACTTGAATACAAATAACCTTGAATCCTTTCTTGCTGGTACTTATGAGAACGCTCGAGTTACAAAATCGCATCTTACAGGAACCCTTGAAACTTATTTCAAGAGAGATCCTTCGAATATTAATAAATTTTCGCAGAGGTTTTTAGGAAAACCAGCAAGTTCAAGAGAGCAGCTTCTTGCTCACCTTAAGGCAAATCCTGAAGCAAGATTCAAATTCTATAATGCTATTGATCAAGCTGCTCGTTTTGAAGGTGATTATGGAAAGGGATATATTGATAGTATTCTTATCGGACAGGTTGTTAATGGAACACTTGCTTCTGATTTTGATGAAAGACTGAACTCTGCTGGAGCTGAAAAACTTGTCAGTGAGAAATTAAAGACAGTACTTAGTGATATTGAAAACCAAATAAAATCTGCTAATCTCTCATCAGAAGAAAAAACAAAACTTCTTTTTACCTTAAATAATCTTAATACACAGAGAATTAAATGACGTATTTTGACTGATATTGGAACTCATATTTGAGCTAATATTGAAAAAGGAAATATGGGAGCATGAGTTGCAAAAACATACGAAACTGCAATCAAAGGACTTACGATAAGTCCATCACTTGGATACTCTGAAAAATGATCAGCACTGGGATTGGTGGTGCGATATGGTGGATCTACGGATCTATGAACTGTAAACGGATATGATGTAAATGTAGGGTGAGGATTGAATGCTGGCTACACGACCGCAGGATTTATCTACTTTGCAGATGCCTCTGTAAATATTCGAAAAAAATTCACATCTCTCAATGGAAGTGATATTACCGCAAAAACGCACTGACTTCATGTAATAGGATGACCAGGATTTGGGTTTATTGGGTATAGTAACCTCGATAGGAGAGTAGATAATATCAACAAAAATGCAGAACTTATGAGTCGGTTTTTAGCTGAATTGGCAACTCTTCCTTTGACTTCAGAAACTATTAGACAGGATATAGAGATTGCTGCTGCAGCTGTTGGAGCTGATTGAGATACCTTCCTCAAAGGACCACAAAAAGAAAAATTTTTCCAGTATATGGAAAATCTTGGACTTAATTCAAATACAGGTTTTCAAACAAAACTTCTTATGATTCAATCTTTTGCTGGTTGGGAAAGAGAAAACTACCTTATGAATGAGATGCAAAATACAAAGGATGCTCCTTCGTACGGAGGAGTTATGGCTGGAGCTTGATTGGCATGATCAACACCGCTTGTTGGTGTTGGTGTCAATATGTATCAAGTAAAAGGATGATATGAAAATATGAATGGGGCATGAATACCAAATACTGTATCTGGTACCATGATAACAGGGGCAGAAGTTGAGGAAGCTTTGCAAATTGCACAAGAGAGCTCACTTCCAGCTTACCTCAAAACACCTAAGGCTGTACAATTTTTCTTGAATGCACGGTATGATGCAGCATTTCGAAAATATCAGGTAGATTTGACTCGTCGCAATAGTCACGAGGATGCAAGAGCAGCACTTACAGCGTATGTAAAAAAACACTCAAAAGGACTTAAAAACGCAACTGGAATGACAGTTTCTGGCTTTCAAAAACTGATTGCTGATAACGATGTACTTTCTCAAATATTAGTATTAACGTCTGGTACGAATACTTCTCGGAATCTTGGAAGACTTATTGCTTATGAACCTGAAAATATTCGTAGGAACCCAAAAATGGTAGAGACAGTACGAAAAACTTCACTAAAAGCAGCTGAAAATGGTTTTGGATCGCCATGACTTTTCAAAGACTACTACTCTCGGGCTAACTTCAAAAGACATTTAGAAGGATGAACACAAACTATGTGATCAGTATCTTCGAATTACTTTGGAAGCATATCATATAGTCAGATACGTGCAGGACGAGCACGTGGACTTGATCAGCTTTCAGCTGATACTCCAGTATATGGAGTTGAGAGTGCAACTTCAGCACAAGCAAAAGTTCTCCTTCCAAAGCTGGTAAACGAGTTTAAAAATGACAGACCACGACAGTTTGAGGATCTCAAAAATCAATTAGCAGGATATACAGGATGAGCTGTTACCGATAGTGATATGATATCTCTTCTTAATGGGGATACTCGTACCATAAACGGGAAGAAAGTGACACCTTCACTTGGGGTGAAGCTCTGTATGTCAGGTGAGTTAAATGCGACTTGTTTTAATGGATGTGCATTTGTAGAAGTTGGACCATGGAAAATTGATGGAAAAAAAGTAACACCATTTGTAGAGCAAACAGGGCAAATTAATAATTTTAGTGCTCGACAAAAAGACTGGAATATCGGACTTATGTATACTGGTACAAAACAAGAATGAGGTCCAGATCATACTGATACGGAAACTTGAGGTGAAACAGTTGATGATGTTACTACGACTGAAACCTGAGGAACACAAGTAGATACTCCTGTTACTAATGTAACGGAGGCATGAAATCAAGCTCCTACAGTAACAACAGAAGTTGACACAAGTGGTACAACAGTAGGACAACGTAATCCTTTTGATATATAAGTTTATTTTTAATCCTTTTTTCTTATGAAATATACTCTTCTCTCTCTCGTACTTGCTTTTGCGCTTACAGGCTGTCAGTCTGGACAAGATAACAAACAGATCACCAATACAGTCGGAAATCAAAAACAAAACTATCAAATACAAACGGATGATTCTTCTCAACAATGAGACAAAAATCCATACGAAATCTAAATCTTATTTCTTTTATTTATACTATTATGAGAACTTTTCGAAATACTCTGTACATACTGGCAACAGTATTACTTCTCTCATTTACTTCTTTTGTAGAAGCTGCTGATGTAGAGATTATCCCTTCTCCTGATGCTTCTTGTGATCAATATTTTGATCATGGATATATCTATGCATGACAAGGAGGAACTACTCTCACGGACAAGATACGAAATACATATTCGAATAAGCCATTTATTTACTTTCAAAAAGATGAAATGGCTCCGACATTGGAATTGTACCGAACGAATATAATGGATTTTCAACAGCCAGTATTTCGTCATCCAAGTGGTTTCTTTGGTGTATGTGGAAACAATACATGGTGTCAATCAAGTGCTGGGGAAGCTTATGTATGAGTACCAGCCAATTCATCAGCTCCTTGGTGGGAAACAAGTCAATTTCTTGGGGTAAGTAAGGTCCACAATGATCGAATCAATCCAAGTGATATTCCAAATATCAGAAAAAAAATGTTTATCATTCGATATAAACTGAAATGATATTATAAGACTGATACAGGACTCACTCCAGCTTTTAATGGTGGAATACATACTGAGTGTCAGCAGGTTGGTGTCCACTGGTGTGGAGATGGAGTTCTTGACTCTGATAAATGAGAAACCTGTGACGATGGACAAGACAATGGGAAACCTGGAAAGTGTAGCACTGACTGTAAAGGAACTGTACCAAATGCTCCTGTCTGTGGTGATGGAAATGTAGATCCTGGAGAAGAGTGTGATGATGGAAACACGAATGACAATGATTCTTGTAATAATCAATGTAAGAAAAACCCAATTTGTGGAAATGGAATTGTAGAGGAAGGTGAGGAATGTGACGATGGAAATACTAATAACAATGACTCTTGTAACAATCAGTGTAAAACGAATCCTATTTGTGGAAATGGAATTGTAGAGGAAGGTGAGGAGTGTGATGATGGAAACACGAATGACAATGACGCTTGTAATAATCAATGTAAAACACCAAATAAAAAGTGTGATACGCTTATTGTTTCAAAGGCAAATATCCAAGTAGGAGAATCAGTGGATGCAAGCTGTACCACAATCCCTGTCGGTCTAGACACAACCATCTCTTGTGGAGGTGGAACTGGTGGCGGAGCTGGTCCAACCACTTGTACTTATAACGCTGCTGGTACGTATACCCTCAGCTGTGATATTACTCCAAATTTTAGTCCTTCTATCCCATGTACAGCAACAGTAAATGTAGAAGAGGGAACTGGAAACTATTGTGGTGATGGAATTGTTCAAACACCAAATGATAATGGAGTCAATGAAGAATGTGAACCAAGTGATCCATCAACCTATGATCCAAATACAGAAATTTGTACAAGTTCTTGTCAAAAAGAACCAAAACAAAATGGAGAATATATTGACCTTGCTATCAAAAAATACATAGAATCAAATGATGCTCAAACGGCTATCAGCCAAAATACAAATGATACATTTGACTATGTCATCAAAGTACAAAACATCGGAACAAAAATGGTAACCAGTACGACAACCGTACAAGATACGCTTCCAAATGGAGTAGAGTTCAATGGAAATCCAGCAGGATCAAACTGGAATTGTAATCAGTCAGGAAAACAGATAACATGTACGACTGGTCAAGATGTGGCAGCAGGAGCGTATTTCACAGAAATCCGAATCCCTGTCAAAGTAACGGCCACTTCTGGAACGGTAACCAATCATGCAACTGTCTATAATCCAGATGAAGATCCAACAAGATCTTGTCTTCCAAACAATCAAAAACCATCAGTGACAGCGACAAGTTGTCCACAAGATGGAAACAACGAAGATCCAGCCGTCTTCACGGTTGATGATACAGTCGGAGAACTTTCTATCAAAAAATATGCCGTCGATCTTGATGGAAACAGACGAGATGGACAAAATGGAAATGACGCTCTTGAACTTGATCCGGGTGAAGAATTTTATTACGAATACAAAGTTCAATCAACTGGAAACCATACTGATGTCACTATTACTGATACCTTTCCACATCAAGTAGAAGTTCTCTCATTTGATGCTGGTGGATGGAATTGTAGACAAGGAACCAAACAAATAAATGGAAATACGCATCCAACTGTAATCTGTACGCGAGCTACGCTGGCAGCTGGAACTCATACCGTTCGAGTCAAAGTAAAACTCAAAGACAGCACAACAACTACGGCCAATCTACGAAACATTGCCTATATCTGTAGTGATGAAACTGGACCATACGTAAATAGCAATGGAGAGCGATCATGTGATCCAGACTGTCTCGATCCAAATGATCCAGCGTGTAACCCATGAGATCCAGGAGAGTGTTCGACACTTCCAAGTGATCCAAATTATGATCCAGCTTGTATTGCTCCACGATCTGGAGTGGATCTGGCTCTCAAAAAATACATAGAATCAAACGATGCTCAAACTGCTATAAGCAAAGATACTGATGAAACATTTGATTATGTTATCAAGGTTCAAAATGTTGGAACAAAAGAAGTCACTGGAAAAACTACAGTACAAGATACACTTCCAAGCGGAGTTGAAAAAAATGGTTCTATTACAGGAACTGATTGGTCTTGTAATACAAATGGAAGCAAAATTACCTGTGTTTCGTATAGAAGTGTTGATAAAAATGAATACTTCCCAGACATCCGAATCCCTGTCAAAGTAACTGCAACTTCTGGAACCATTTCAAACTACGCAACGGTTCACAATCCAAATGAAAACGATGATAATGCGTGTTATGATGATAATCGAATGCCAAATGGAAATGAAACAAGTTGTCCAGAAGACAGTAACAATATAGATCCAGCTCGATTTAAAATTCCAAGTTCGACTGATGGACTCTATGTAGCTGCAAAATGTCTGACTCCGACATCAAAAGTCTGTGTCTCATATAATAGTCTTTCAGCTTGTGAGAATGACTCTGATCGTACAGAACCATGTCGAAATGGTGATACTGATGGATACAATCAATGTAATAATGTCGATAGATATCAGAATGTGCAGGCAGATTGTGGTGATACGGTATGGAACCCATCATGTGGAAATGGTATCATCGATGGAACTGATGAAGAATGTGATACTGGTGGTGATACGACATGGTGTGTCGATTGTAAAATCAAAATGCCAACGAATCCAGGAGAAAATCCAATTGAATTCTGGCTTACAGTTCCAAAACTGACCAATGCTCGAATTGGAGCTTCATACGCATTTCCAAATCGTATTAAGTTCAATAAATATGCTATTGTCGTCGGAAAAGGAACTAATGTATTTACTCTGGCTGATACAGTCGGATTTGGTATCAAACCAACGCATCCAACTCCAATCAAGATTTCACTTGATAAAGAGTTCTGTCTTCAGTCACAAAGTCCTGTATTTGCAGGAAATGCAAAATCATGTACAACTCTTGGTGAAGCTCGAAGTCAATATGGAAATGCATTTGATACCTTTGGAAACTATGGTGTCCTTGGTCGAGGAGATTACCTTGTCCCAAATGGAACCTACCAAATCCAAGTTGGAAATACAACGGTCGATGCTCCAAGATATGAAACAAGACAAGCCAATAGTACAAATGAGGTTAAGATGTTTAAAGGAGCTGGAATCTATGATGGTACAACACTTCGAGATAGCTTCGTAATAAAAGACAATGCAACAAGAAATACACAAGGAAAAGTAGAGTTTGCTGCACAGTCAGCCAATGATCCTAATACGTATAATGGAATTGTAGAGTTTAAAGTACAGGTATCAAGTGTCCTTCTCGGTACAGCTGGAGCTCCAGTCAATCGAAGAGTAAGTGACTTTATCAATACAACTCCAGATCAATTTATTCGAGATTATCTTCGATCACTTGAAGGACAAACTTCTATCCTTGGAAGTGTGACTCCATCAAATCCATCTGGAAACACTGGTCGAAATACGAATACACTCACAACTCGTCCTTTGAATCTATATATCTCTCATACCTGAAACAAGACTATTGATGAGATGTCTGACCTCAATTCGATTCGATACAATGGAAACTCTCGTATTTATGCTCTCAAAGGAGACCTCACTGTCAACTGTAAGAGCGGAAAAAAATACTTTGAAATGTCTGGTGTCAAGACAGTCATTGTACAAGGAAATATCATCTTCAATTGTAATACACAATATAAAGCCAATGATTACGGGGCAAGCTGGGCATGGATTGCTCAGGGAGGAAATATCTCTATCAATAATGGAACCAACGGATATAAAGCCCTCACTCGTCTCGAAGGTGTATATGCTGCTATCAGAGAAAATTCAAATGGAGGAGACCTCAATTGACAACAAGGAGAATCAACATCTACTATTCTGCGAATTGTCGGTACTCTCTATGGAAATGCAAAACCACTCTTTGATTCTCGAACCTATGTACGAGGAAATGGACGATATGATACGCTAACAACAGGTACTATCCTCAGCTACTCAAATCGAGCACTGCGCAATACTCCACCACTTTTGACACAGTATATCAATCACTACAACCTCACACGAGTGACTCAGTAATTGGTATATCACCCACAAAAATACTCTCTTTCTATAGAATGATTGAGAGTATTTTTTATTTGCTTATTTTTCTCTTTTCTATATCCTATTTTGGATATAATATACTTGTATGCACCAAATTTTAGAAAATCATCAGACTATTGCTGTGGACTGTGATGAAGTCCTAGCGGAACTTATCGATTCTGCTATCATGCATTCAACAGGAAGACTTGCTAAGCTTCTTTCTTCTCGAGAGCAGATCACTGATTACTATATCAAAAATGTTTTTCAGGAGATCTCTTGGGAAGAGATAGGGGATTTTTTTCTGGGACCGATGGAAAAAGACAAAGAGATGCTTGCTCTTCCGACTGTTGATGGGGCTTTTGACGCACTCTCAAAACTCAAGAAGCAGTCAAAAGAACTTTTTGTCATCACGGCTCGTCCTTATTTCGTTGAGGAGTATACCAGAAAATATATCCAAAAACACTTTCCAGATATCTTTTGTGATATACACTTTGCCAGTCATTTTACTGAACATCAAAGAAACAAATCTGAAATTTGTAAAGAAATTGGAGCCACAGTCCTGATTGATGATAGTATGGATTTTGCCCTTGATTGCGCTAAAGGTGGTATTGAGACTCTCCTTCTTGAAAAACCGTGGAATAGACAGCGAACAGAAGAGCATCCAAATATTCATAGATTTTCCCATTGGAATGAGCTTATCTAATATTGCGAAATTTTGCGATAGAGTAAATATTTCAAATATTTGCAAGTTTTGCTGGTGTCAGGAGAGTTACATAGGGGCATGAGATTGACAGAACTCGACTTCTGCCTATA
The DNA here is from genome assembly GCA_002747975.1 of Candidatus Altimarinota bacterium. GTDB lineage: Bacteria > Patescibacteriota > Gracilibacteria > BD1-5 > UBA2023 > GN02-873. The sequence goes on from PDRA01000008.1 coordinate 36,120, forward strand.
ATGGAGATAATTCTAATTGATGCTGATGGTATATACCTCTCTTTTTGCATTATCCTTCTTCTGGTCGTCTGTAAGCTTGCCGCCTTCTTACGAACCAAGTGTGTATCTCTGATGAGATGTGATGCTTTCTCGTGGAGTATGAGCCCAATTCAAAAAGCATTGATTTGATAGCTTGACCGGTTCCTATCATCCTTTCAAATCGGCCACAAAAAAAGATATCACTCTTCTCAACCTTGAGTCGCCTTTTTCTCTTCCAGACAAAGATAGAGATGAGGCGACTTTTATTTTTGGTGCCAATCCACGCAGCATCAAGGTCCTTGATTGGCTTCGAGGTGAGAGCACAATGATTGTTTCACTGGCAAATAATCATAGCATGAACCGATGATTTGCTGGACTTCGGCAGACACTTAAAACTCTCGAATCAGCTTCAATTCGGCAGATAGGACTGGGCAAATGAGAGCGACAAAAATTTATTTCTCTTGAAAGATCAGGAGAGAAATACTGTTTTTGAGCGTATTCCTATGATGGGCGATCCTACTGGGACAAGGCCAGTCAGATAATGTGGTATATGAACAAACTTTCCCAAAGCAGGGCAGATCTTGAATCCATGAAACAAGAGAATTGTGATTACAAGATTTTTGTAATGCACTGGGGACGAGAGTACAAAGTGGCTCCGACGCGCTCACAGCGGAAGCTCGCTCATAATCTTATAGATGCGTGAGCGACACTTATTGTGGGTTCTCATTCTCATATTTTTGGTGAAATTGAGCAGTATAAATCGAAGTATATATTCTATAGTCTGGGTAATTTTTTGTTTGATCAGCACTGGTGAGCCAAATGATGTCAGCCTGGAATGGACTGTATTTCTGACCCAAAAACAAACAAACAGGTTGTGCCAACGCATATTGGCTCAGCTATTCGACTTGATTTTCCATTTGATTCATACAAAAAATGGCACTGGTACATTTGAAAGGAGTGATTCGAGAAGATACAATAAGTTTTTTTAACTTTTTTACAAAAGAATACACAAGATTTGTGATTTTGTGCAAAAAGTCATATACAAATTTTATACAATATATTCATAGGATAGCAGCTTTTTTGTTGTATTTTTTTTGCCTTATCTAAGCCAAAAACAAAAAAAAGTAAAAAAAAGTAAAAAAAAGTTTTGACTTTATAATGTTTTTGAATATAAATCTTCTCACTGCCTCGGCAGGAACGCACCTTAACATCTCATATATCAGAAGACAATTTTCTTGGATTTTTTTCTAAGAAAGCTGTAATTTCTAATAAAAAACACAACAACCAAAATCCTATCTATTTATTTATAAATAAAAGGTAAACTAACGTTTCAAAGAGTTTGATCATAGCTCAGGATGAACGCTAGCGGTGCGCCTAACACATGCAAGTCGAGCGATGAAGTTTTCTACACAGAGTATTTAAGAGTATACTCTTTTTATTCTGTGTAGAAAATCGATTAGCGGCAAACGGGTGCGTAACACGTTGATACTTCCCCCCAAGTCAGGGATAGTCTGGAGAAATCCAGCTTAATACCGGATAGTCCCGCAAGGGTAAAGCAGCAATGCGCTCGGGGAAAGGTCTGCGGC
>PDRA01000031.1 GCA_002747975.1 Candidatus Altimarinota bacterium
TTAAAAAATGCCTTGAATGGCATTTTTGTGTCCGAGCCGTCTCTGGCAGGGAGCGAAAGCGACTGAGAAGAACAAGTCCCGCTCTGGGCACCATACTTCAATACCTGATGGAATAACGCAAAAAAAATCAATTTTTCAGAAACGAGCCCCAAGTGTTCGCGGAGTCTTCTTAATTTACGATGAATAGTGTATTATTTCTATGCAAAAAAACCTCTCACATCCTCAACACGTTTGGATTGACGCTCTTGATCCAGAAGAGTCATATATTGACGAAATTTTTGAGAGTTATAATTTTCATAAACTTGATAGAGATGCTATTATTAAGGAACATCAATATACTCGTCTCGATCCCTATGATGACTATCTTTTTTTGGTACTTCATTTTCCGAAATTCAATAGAGAAACACAGCGATATATCACAAATGAGATCAATATTTTTGTCTGAAAAGACTATCTTATCACCTTTCATTACTACCCTTCTTCGACTCTTGATCGAGTCTACGAGCAATACAGTGAAAGGAGGAAAAATAAAAAACTTATTTCTACCGCTTTTCTCCTCTATGATATTATAGAGAATTTTCTCGATAAAACGACAAAAATGCTTGAGTCTTTTATTCGCGATCTCAAAACCCTCGAAAAACAGGTATTTTCAACCCGAAATACAAAAACAATTCAGCAAATTATGATAAAAAAGCGAAATATTATTACACTCAAGCATATGATGCAACCGCAGATTTCTGTTCTTAAACTGATAGAGTTTCATATGAAACAGCGGTTTTCTGATGAAGTAGAATTTTATTTCGAAAATCTTGAGGACAAACTTGATAAGATATTTATTGAAATACAAATTATAGAAGAAAATCTCGATTCTCTCGAAGATACGCTGAAAAGTATTTTTGATCTTGAGACCAATATCATCATCAAATACCTTACAATTTTTTCGGCTTTTATGCTGCCACTGACACTGGCAACCAGCTTTTTTGGGATGAATACAAAAGTTGGGTATTTTTCAGATACAACTATCTGGCTGACTCTTGCTATTACTTCTCTTTTTTTCGTTGGGATCCTCTTTATTTATATTCACAAAAAACAATAGACCCCTATGCCTATCAAATTTCTCACTTTTTTTCTGCTTGGGATAGTATTTCCGTTTTCTCTGCTTTTTGCAGAGGAAGACGCCTCAACATTCCCAAAACTACAGTTTTCCCCACAGCAGATCTGGTCTTTGCGAGGATTTTTTGATGGAATTAGATTTCAAGATGATAGTGATATCACTCGGTTTGTCAATCCTCACTACCCTCTCCATGACAAAGAATATAAACCGAAGACCGTCAGTATCAGTGGAGCCTATATCAACCAAGCTGGACGAGATAGCCAAATTCGCTCAAGTATCCAACCTGCACTCAATGCACTGGCAAAAGATTTCTATAATTCTTTTTGAAAAAAAATTGTCATCGTCAGTGCTTTTCGTAGTTTTGAATATCAGCAGTGGCTTTGGGATCTTGGACGCTGTGATGAGTGAGCTTTTTGTGCGCTTCCAGGACACAGTGAGCACCAGCTTTGACTGGCAATTGATGTCTTTGATCCATCGGATCAAAATCACTTCTATACTGATCCGACATACAAGAGTTATATTGACTGGCTCAAAAAAAATGCCCATAAACACTGATGGACGCTCAGCTACCAATATGGACATAAACGTGATGGATATGAGCCTGAACCGTGGCACTGGCGATATGTGGGCAAAGATTTAGCCACAAAACTCTCTCATCTTGACTGGAATTACACAAGATTACTTGAGTTTTATCGATCGGTAGGAGAATATTAAAATCAAAAGAGAAAGAAATACTTGACAATATTATAATACAGTATATAATGATAATATATTGTATTTTTTAACGTTTGAAAATATGAATAATAGGGTTCCTCAAAATGCTGAAAAAGACGCTGCACAAAATACATGAACTGGAAGTGAAGCAGGAAATTGTGTACAAAAATCAAGCACAAATGTAGCAAACACATTACAAAACCCCGAAGAGGTTATGGCAATATTACAACAATATAGTATCACATCTCCCGAAGATTTACAGATTATCCTCAATCGAGGGACACAGCAGTTTGATACTTTGATACAAGAAAAACTTGCTTTAGAAGATCGAGTAAAAGTTTTAGAAGATCGAGTAAAAGCGCTCGAAGGAGCGATAGAGAGTATTTTTACTATACTTGGAGAATGTGATTCTTCTCGAAGTATATTGAGTCAAAATGTATACTACGAAGTGCCAGAATCAGCTATGGCCCAAATAGAAAAAATTATTGGAGAAATCAATAAGAGTAATTGATAGTCTATTCGTTCGATTTTTATACTTTTTTACTCAAACAAGCTCATATCCTCATTGATTTCTTTTTTGAGCTTTTGTACATAATTTTCGGCAGAATCGACGATTTTTTTATCGATATCAAGAGCGCCAGAATTGATTTTGTCTGGATAGTTAAACTTCGAAAGGACGTATTTTATAGCATTGATACGTGCTTTTTTCTTATCATCACTGTATATGATTGTCCAAGGAGCATGTGGACTACTGGTACGAGTAAAGCCCTGATATTCAGCCAGTGAATATCGATCCCAAAGCTTTTGAGAGTATTGATCTATTGGTGAAAGTTTGAATTGCTTGAGCGGATTACGTCTTCTTTCTTCAAATCGTGCTGCCTGTTCTTCTTTTGATACCGAAAAATAAAACTTAATAACAATGGTTTTTGAATCTGTTAAGAGCTTTTCGAATACTGATACATTTCGCATAAAACGCTCATAATCACGCTTACCAACAAATCACATCACCGGCTCAACACCAGCACGATTGTACCATGATCGATCAAAAAACACGATTTCCCCAGCGTTTGGCAAATGCTGAACATATCGCTCAAAATACCACTGTCCTCGCTCGACTTCGCTTGGTTTTGGGAGAGCCACAACACGAGCATGTCGCGGATTGAGATGCTCTGTAAATCGTTTGATCGTACCTCACTTCCCTGCTGCATCTCGCCCTTCAAAAATGATGAGAAGTTTTTTTCCAGTTTTGATGATATCTCTTTGGAGTTTTACAAGCTCAAGCTGCATTCGTATGAGCTCTTTTTCGTATTCTATATTTTCTTTTTTCTTTGCGACGAGAATATGAGTTTTTTGTTTTTTCTCTGGAAGCTGCGCACGTGGTTTGTATTTTTGTTCTACATTATCGACTACATCAATCAGAGCTTCCTCAGACTGGAGCACAGACTCCATTTTTTCTATGGTTTTATTGATTTTTTTGAAAAGTCTTTTTATCTTCTTGATTTTTATGAGTTCTTTCTCACTAAATTTTTGATAATTACTATTGATAATAACCTCCATTCTATTTCGTAGAACCCGAAGATTATCGAGGTCACCAGCATCAACGAGTTCCTTGTAATGATCTCGCAGCGAATCATGAAATGCCTCGAGAGTCGATGGACTCATCGTGACAATATTATTAAAAATATCGGTAATATTAAATAATTTCATTCGTGTGTTGATTAGAAAAATTGGGAAAAATTCAAGTCAATTATACTCTATATAGTCCTATTTTGCAAATCAAAATCAAAAACTTAACTTGCCAGATATACTCTTTGTAGTATAGTTTATTTTTTTGTACGTCCGAAAAAAATACTCTTTTTTGGAATATGGAGAAAAAAATCAATACTCTTGCTGATTTGATACATTTCTTGTATGATATGCTCGGTCTTTCAAAAATCCATATAACCCACATCACTTGATTCCAAAGAAACAAGATGAACAGGATTTTTTTGCAGTTTGATGTGCAGCGATTCTTGATTTTGAAGCATGATATTATACAGATTGTAGAGCAACGAAAATCATCGGGTCAAAAATGACTCTTGTGATATATTGTGCTCTTTTGGCACTATGACTGATGCCGCGAGGATAGGAAGATCATGGATTGGAGAAAGTGGCAAATTTTCGACAACTCATCAATCGACATACTGCTCGCCATCAAGAGAAAATGGAGAAAAAACTCATGGAAGCGCAATAGAAGCAAAAATTGCATCCATAATCTTACCTCATGAAAAAATATGAGCATTTCCAGTAGCAAGATTGGTGGCAACAATTTTGAGGGGAATTTTTGTCTCATCAAAAGTAGCATTTCCAATATATGGATCAAGAATTTTCTGTACCGAAGATCGACTGATAAGATCAGTAAAAGGATTAAAATTGATAACCTTGAGTATGCCGAGTTCTTTTGAGATCTTCTTCATCTCCTGACTCGAAACACCAAGCGCCCAGAGAGCCCCGATAATGGCGCCCATACTTGTTCCTGTGACCATTTTTGGTTGAATTTTGTATTCTTCCAAACACTGGATAAGTCATATATGAGCGATTCCACGAGCGACACCACCGCCGAGAGCCAGTCAAAAATCTTTGTATTTTTTACTTCAAAACATAGCATCAAGTATAGAGAAAAGTCACAAAAAATCAATTAAAATATTTGACTTTATACGATAAAAATATATGATATTTGGCAATATTTTTGTAATTTTTTATTATATGTTTACTGTTTATACCAAGGATTATTGTCCTTTTTGCACTAAGGCAAAAGTTCTCCTCGACTCACTTGAAATCCCATACAAAGAGGTCGATGTTACTGATGATGTTGATACGCTTCAAAAAATCATGCAAATCTCTGGTATGCGAACCGTCCCTCAGATTTTCGCAAGCGAGACGGAATGCTTGGGTGGATATGATGATATTGCAAAACTTCACAACGAAGGCAAACTTCTCGAAAAGGCTGGGAAATAAAAAGTCCTAATATACATTGCTTAATATCTTATTAAACTCTCGATTGTACTTTCTTTTTACTGTGTCATCAGCTCTGGGAAAATTAATACAATGTTCTCATTTTTGGCAAACAATAGTGTCAGAGTCTGGATTTTGACAGTGTCCTTTGCAAACGTTTCCTTTTGAGCTCATATCGATAGTAATTCCTGAACTTTCCTGAACATACTGCCCACTTTCTTCTAATATTTGAAACGGGCTTTTTGTTTGATCTGTATTGCAGTCTGCCTGATTTCATTGAGGAATGAGAGTTTCATTTGTCATATACAAAAAAGTTACTTGAAATATTATATACTATATTTCATTTATGTCAATATATATTTTATTGCTTTAAAAATTGAGAAATTAGAATTTAGAATCTAGAATTTAGGGGGTAGGAATTAGATTTTAGGAGTTAGATTTTAGAATTTAGAAGGCAGTTTGTAGAATTTCAGAGAATTTTTTATGAGTCCTCTTTGTGAAGGGGGAAAGCGAGTGAAGCGAGCTAGGGGATTTTTGTTTCTGCGCTTCCTGTGGTTTTGTCATCTAAGAACTTGATTCAGGATCTTCCTTGTGTTTCCTACACTTCTTGTCAAACTGTCGTTTGAGTTATAAAAACCCTCAGACTTTCTCTTTTCTTTTGCGGACAAAAGAAACAAAATCCTTGGAAGAAATAAACTCGCTCATACACTCGCTTTACGCTCATCATAATAAACTGATTTTCATCATCGCTCATCGATTTTTTTCACTGTATTTTTTCTCAAGAAGAAAAAAATCTCTTGGCAGTATTTCCCCCAAACCCCATTATGTACAGATTTTCTTCTGTATTTTCTTTTTTCTTGTTCAGATTTCTTTTCCTGTCATCGCGAGCGTAGTGAAACGCAGCGCGGCGATCTCTGCTTTTTCCCATCATCACAGAGATTGCCACGTCACTTCGTTCCTCGCAATGACTGACCCCTGTCTCTGTCATCCTGAACTTGATTCAGGATCTTCTTTTTCTATGTTTCCCATAGTTCCTTTTTCTCCCCGAATGGATTCCTGCCTGCGCAGGAATGACAATTTTATTTTATTCCTGCGGTTTCTGCGATTCCTGTCATCCCTGGCTTGACCAGGGATCCAGGTTCCCGTGGTTTTGTCATCCTGAATCAAGTTCAGGACTCCCTTTTTCTTTTACAACTACCGCAGTAATTCATCTACAAACTCTCATTCGCCATCTCCTGTTAATACGACATCATACTTTTCTTTGTACACCTCCAATGATTCATCTTCCTTTTCATTTAAAAATCATATTTTCAGGAGATTATCATGCTCAAATCCCTCTATCATATCAGGATCTCATAGACTATCTCAAAGTAAAATCACATTTTTTCTTGTTTTCACTTTTTCATACATTTCCGGATAATCTGAGGGAACTTGCTCGTGCTTATTGAAGCTATGGATTATCTTTTTATCATAGCCTATCGCTACCGAATTTTCATCCCAAAAAAACTTATTTGATATAATATAAATATTTGGCGTTAATAATTTTTCTTTTTCTAGAAAGAATCAAATAGCATCATATCCAATTCCACTGGCAGAAATAATTACAAGAGGAATATTTTGTTGTGATAGAAATTCCAGAAAAGATTTTATTTTCTCTCTGAGTCTTATTTCCGATTCTTGGATAGCATTTTTTATATCTTCTTTTTTGAGTCATACATCAATCAAAATTTCTTTATGAGTCGACCACCACTCAAGCATTTTTTTGTTTCTTTCTTTTTTTGAAATATTTACATCAAGCTCAAATGGGCGATAATGATCAAACATTTCCCTCGCTTTTTGTCTGTATTCTGGAGTGAGATAGTCTCAATTCCTCAAAACCGAGATAATGCCTGCTTTTTTCTTTCCATTGACAAAAGATTTTGTCAAAGTCCTATCAAAATCAGAGAGAATATAGAGTTTTTCAAGTCAGTCTTGTTTTATTTTTTCTAAAACGTTTTCAAAATTTTGTCTGTCCTTAAAATAAATATTTTGCATTATAAAACATCTCAATTAAAAAGTAAACTATTCCCAGAACATACCTTCTTTTTCAGCCTTTTCAAAGTATGAATCCAAAATATCTCGAAGTCAAAAAGTATTATCTATTTGGCTTCTTTTTTTCTCGATAAGTTTGTGTTTTTGCATTTTGTATTCTCTCCACGTTGCTCCTCATCCTCTGGTTGTGATGATAATTGGATGCAGTTTATCTATCTGCCTTACAAACTTTGCTTCCAGAGTTTCTCAAGTTTCGTACTCTTCTATTATTTTTTTGTACTCTTTAAAAAAATCTTTTCACAGTAGATTTTCTATTTTTTCTAACGATGCCTTTTCTCTTTGTTTTTTTGTTGCTTCCATTTTTTCATCAAAAATCACAGTATCTCACGCATATATCTCAACTATATCATGAAGGAGGGCCATCCTATAGCACTTCTCTAAGTCAAGTTCCTCCTTAAAATCTTCTCAAAACAACAATACCATAAAGGCTAGGTCATAACTGTGTTCGGCGTTGGTTTCTCTTCTGCCACCTTCAAGAATTGTAGCTCTTTTTATATGCTTCATCTCTTCTAAGATTTCAAAAAACTGAAGTTTTTTATGAGCGTTTATTATTTTTGACATAATTGTTTAATTAAATACGAATCTCTTGCCAAGATTTTACTTTTATAATGTTTTTGTGTTCGTCCATTCTGTGTCGATTCCAAGGCTTTTCCAGTAAATAGGTTTTTATTCCGTTTTGGGCTAAATCCAAGGCATAATCAAAATTATCTTCTACCATAGTAAAAATATCATTTTCTTTGCAGAGTTCAGACTTTGACTTATCTTTAGAGGTAAAATGATTGGCATAAATAATATCATCAAATACATTTGGATAGTATTTTTCCAACCACTTTTGTGTATATTCTCAAAATATATCTCAAATCCGAGCTGTTACCACCTTCAAAGAATATCCTGTATTTTTTAACTTTTCTAATCATTCTAAAGCTCAAGATAGAGGTCTTATCTCCATATTTGCATCATTTTTCATAGGATCCTGAAACCAGGCAATAGATTTTTCTTTAGAAATATTAAAATCATCTATATTGTAAATACAATAATCTGTTATTTTTTCCCTATCCACACTTTTTCAAAGTATTTTGTAATCATTATAAAGCAGACAATAATCTATTGTTTCTGCTAAAACTTCATCCAAATCGATTCAAATTGTTTTCATAAAAATTATTTTTTATAAATAGGAAATCTCTTACATAATTCTCTAATCTCTAATTTTAATTCCTCTAATTTTTCATCATTTTCATGATTTATAATAGCTTCTTTAAAAACTTTTGCTATTATTTTCATCTCTTCTTCTTTCATTCATCTTGTTGTTACTGCTGGTGTTCAAATTCTAATTCAGCTTGGGTCTAAAGGTTTTCTAGGATCATAAGGAATCATATTTTTATTTGTAGAGAGTCCTACTTTTTCAAGAGCTTTTTCA
>PDRA01000018.1 GCA_002747975.1 Candidatus Altimarinota bacterium
ACATTTGCAAAAAAAAAAAAAAAAACGTGCTACAATGTATTTGTTGTAGAAAAAGATATGTTTTTCGCGAAAATAAAAATATTTTTATTATCTTTTCAAAATACAACTTTTATATTATTATTTTTTATAAATTATGTGACTTGCATCTATTAACCGGACGGATTTATCAGACAATACGTCTCCAAAAAAGGCACCAGAAACTCAAAGTACTCAAGAAAATCTCAAGAAAAAACAGGAATTTCTGAAGAATCTTGAAGAATCTTGAAAAAAACATACACTAGAAAGTCTCGTAACTGAGCTTAATACAAGTAATGATATTCAAAGTCTTTCGAATGAAAAATTTGATGCTTTTTTGTATCATATCAGTAATAAACTTGGGAACAATATTTCTCCTGAAAATGTGACTGTATGAGAGTATAAGGATGGAAAAATTGTAATTCAAAAAGTATCAGATACATATTCGGTGGACAATTTTATTCTTGATATTAAGAATAATACCATATCTAATAATGAGGATGACATAGTAGTTCATTGACTTAAAGGAGAATATACACAACCTAATACTCAATTATCGCCGAGTGAAGGCCAGGTATATGCACTTGGGAGTCAATGAGCGAATTATGTTTTATCTGGAAAACCAGACTGATTTAAAGGGTATGAGAGGAAACTGCAACAACTCGAAGAACAAAAATCAGAAAGAGAAGAAGCGCCAAAAAAACTCGAAGAAAATTTTTCTCTTGGTCAATAAAACAATATAAAAATTAAAAGATATATAGAATAAGTAGTTTTTACTTTTTCTTCGGATACTTCCAAAAATCCTCATAAAACTGTGTAAATGTGCCAGTAAGGATAGCCTCTCGGGCTTTTTGAGTAAGAGTGATAAGATATTCGATATTGTGAAGAGAGAGGAGAAGTCCACCAGTAGCTTCACCGACATTTATGAGATGTCGAAGATACCCGAGTGGGTATCTTTTTGAAATACTGGTTTCGTATCCTGCTGTCATGGGTATATGCTCACGAGAGTATTTGTACTTCTCATTTCCGATTTTCATATTTCCAAAACTGGTAAAAACTTCGCCGTGTCGACCGATGCGAGTCGGCAGGACACAGTCAAGCATATCAATTCATCTGGCTATACCTTCTACAATATCTTCTGGTGTACCGACACCCATAAGGTAGTGTGGTTTATTCTCGGGTAATACTGGTGCAAGTGTGTCGAGTATACGATACATATCAGTTTTGCTTTCACCAACAGAGAGTCCGCCAATAGCGACTCATGGCGTATCGAGATCGCTGATATATTTCGCTGATTCAATTCGTAAATCATCATAGATAACTCCTTGGATAATCCCAAAAAGAGCTTGAGGATAGAGTCATTTCTCGGCGCGTATTTTCTCATTTTTGAGCCACTCGTCTTTTGATCGTTTTGCCCAGCGATGCGTACGATCCATAGCAGATTTTGCATAGTCGTGAGATGAGCCACCAGGTGCACACTCATCAAAAGCCATGATGATATCAGCCCCGAGCTGACACTGCATATCCATGACATTTTCTGGTGTGAAGAAATGCTTGGATCCGTCGAGATACGACCGAAAGTGAACTCATTCTTCCGTGACTTTTGCAAGTTTTTTTTCGCTTCAATTCTCCATACCAAGCCCAAGAGAAAACACTTGAAACCCTCCGCTGTCGGTGAGGATTGGTATATTAGTCGACATAAAATTGTGCAGTCCTCCAAAATGCTCGACCACATCACAGCCCGGTCGCAGGTATGAGTGATAATTGTTGACGAGCATGATTTGTGTGCCAATTTCCTTGACCTGGTCGATGGTGGCTCCTTTGACAGCTGACCGTGTCCCAACTGGCATAAAAATTGGGGTTTTTATTTTGCCGTGTGGTGTAGAGAGGGTACCAGCACGAGCATTGTTATCGGTATTTTCGAGGGTAAAAGAGAGCATAAGTGAGAGTTTAGAGAGCAGAATTAAGATTTTAGAAATAAAAAGAAATTTTATTATTTTCCCCTGTGAGGAGAGGGGGACTCCAGAGGGGATTTTTAAGGAATTGGAATTAAAAATAAAAAATACCGACTCAATTATACAAAAAACCCTAAAAAATCCAAAAAAACCTTTGCAAAAAACGAAAAAATATGATAGGATAGAAGAGAGTTTATACTTCTCTGACCAATTCAATATGAATAGGAAGCAAATCCAGCAAAGGATACTTTTTATCACATGACTTCTCAAAAATCCAGACCTCGTAAATACGCTGACGAAAACACTTCCTCTCTTTTCTGAGAAAGAACTCCAGCAGTTACTTGGATTTTTGGAGAGTGGGCAAGAAGAAATTATCTATAAACTTCTCAAAGAAAAAATCGAAGAGTATCAGAGCTTGATAGAAAATATCAAGATACTGAGAGGAAAAGTCGAAAGGGAAAAAATATGAATTCAAGAACAAAAAGAACAAAACAAGGAAAGAGTATGACTTAATTCTTTATTTCTTTTATAATTATGGCGACAGGACCAAAACAACATTCTCAATCGGTGTCGAAGCCAGGAAGTGAAGAAGGAAACACAGCGCCTTCTCCACAAAAGAATTCTGCAAATGGGATAGATGCCCTTGCCAGAAAATTTGAAAAAAAGGATATTGATACCATCAAGGCTTTACTTAAAAAATTGCAAGAACTCTGAGAAAAGCGAGTTGATATTGATACAGAAGTGAAAAAACTGAGTGGAGATACAGAAAATCTCTCAGGAGCAGAGCAAGAACTTCTTGAAAAATACAAACAAGCAAATGGTGTGTATGAAAAAATGGAACTCATACAAAAACTACTGGAAAGTGTGAGAAAACAGCATAATGTGCAGGCTTCTCCTGACAAAAAAAATGTACAAACCTCACTTGATGATGAGGAAGTAGATAGGGTATTTGAAGATATTAAAGATGATAAAAAAGCAAAAGAAAATGCCAGTGATATATTTGCTGATATTACTACGATGAGAAACTTAAGTAAAAAAGAAATCATAAAAGTCTTTACTGTTGGGCTTGAAAGCTATAATATGAAAGATTTTAAAAGATTATATCCCGACTTTGGAATTATGACAATTCCTGAAGATTTACGAACGGATAAAGATGTATTAACCGCATATATAAAGAGAAACAGTGAAAATATATGAATTGAAGAGTGGAAAAAAATTACAAAAATTAATGTTGATTATGCTCTTCTAAAAAAAGACTTCAAGCATCTCGAATTTTTGTTTCATATAAACAAAAAAGTATGATGAGCACTTGATCATACTGATAAGATTATCGCTGAAGAAATGTACTCTCAGTATATAAATGACCCAACTCGAAAGGATATAGTCAAGCAATTTCTTGATACTGCTGATGTAGGGCTTTTTTGATGAATTGATCTTTCTCCTTTTCAAAATCAGGGAAAAATACCTCCTCTTTCACAGGTGATAGATACTGTTGGTAAGGTTTCAGAGGAACATTTTGAAATGGCGATGAGTCTTATAGCTTCAAAAAATGAAGAGGAACAAGAGCAGTGAAGAACGATTGTATATCTCTATATGAGCTGACTTCAAGCAAAAGGTGAAGATATAGCGCGAACTATCTCAGCAGAAAATATGAAAAAAATCGTAGAAAATGTACATCCAGTATATCTTCCAAATTTGTGTCGGTATCTTGAAAATGTTGGTGAGGATACTGATAGCATCAATGAAATATTTGATATGTTTGTTAAAAAGGTATGACCTCCTATGATTGCTCATATTGAAAATTTAAATGTTGATCATATTGAACGAGTTTTTAAACTCGCAAAAGACAAGGTAGATTATTATAATCTCTATAATATCTTGAGAAGAAAACTCGTATATATGAATATTTCTAAATATGATACGAGTGAGATAAGTAGATTGGTAAGTATTATAGAAGGAAGCGGAATGACAGAAAAACAAAAACAAAACCTTCTCTCCCAGTCTCTCTTTATCGAAAAAATGAAAGGTGTAAAAGGGCTTGAAGAGCAGTATGAGAAGTATAGCGAAATCAGAAAATTTATAACAGGCTCACAACAAGTATTTAAAAAAGTCTCTGATGCACAAAAAGATAAAGTTGAGACGCTTGAGAAAAAAGAGCAAAAGAATGAAATCATATCACAGTATAAGGGTGTGGTAAAAACACTTTTGCAGGATGTATGAGTTCAGAATATAAATGAGAAAATGAAACAAATTGAGCCATACATATATAGTTATATGAATAATACATGAGACGTATATACACTTTTAAGAAAAATCACAGAGGATTTCATTAATATCGAATGAAATGTTGAGGAAATGAAACAAAAATATGAGAAATTTATCAAAAATATTGAGAAAATTAAAATAGAAGAGAATAAAAAGAAAGTCGCTCATACAGCAAAAAATATAGATAAAGATGGATTACCAGAAGAATTTGTCAACAAAGATGGAAAACTTTTGACTGATAAGGTCCTCAAGGACTATATAAAAAAGCGAAATGAAATAGAAGCAAAGCTCAAAAAAGAAAATCCTCAGCAAAAGAATATAGAAAATAATATTCTTATTGATATATACTTGAATGATCCGAAATTTAGCAAGCTTACAAAAGAGCAAAAAGATGCCTTAAGAAAAATTCTCGCGACTCAAATCAGTATAGAAAAAAGCAAAGTAAATATACAAAATGCTCAATCGGTCGTAGAAGTGGCTCTCGGAGAGAGAAGCGAAGACAGTCTTCGAGTGATTCAAGATAGAATGATCTACCACGGAGCAAGCGCTGTGGAAGCAAAACAGTATGCAGACACTGTTCTTGGATGACCGATGGGGACATTTACGCAGTCTAGCAGCCTTTCTTCAGAGGCGGCTTCTGGAATGTTCGGAAGTCTTCGGGTATGAGGTGAGCCAGTTGCTATCAGTACTCTATGATGACGAGAGATTGAATGAGTCGGGCAATACACAGCACAAAATAATGGAGATTCGATCACACTTTTTAAAAATGGAAAAAAGGTCATCGATACGCCTATCGATCAAGCCGAGGCCTATATCGATAATATTGCTCTCCTTGAGCGAATGAATCTTTGATTTTTAGCTCCAAATATTGATACCATCAATCTCATCATCGCGCAAAAAACAGGAAAAACCAGAGCGACTCGAGATGGGAAATTTACTCTGGTTGAGGCAAAAAACTTCATTGCAAAGCTTGGGGCAATGCTTGGAGCCAAGACAATAAAAGGTGATGGAGTGGATGAAGCAATTACCAAAATCACTCGTAAACCAGAATTTTCAAGCCCACGAAAAATGAGAGAAATTCTTATCAAAAAGGGTATTATAAACAGGGAAGGCAAATTTTATAAAGAGAAATTTCGACAGGCGCTTTCAGGCATTTGAGAGCGTATATCACCACAAGAAAAATCTCCTGCATAAAAAAGTTTCTTTTTTCTCAAAAATGGATACAATAAGACTATCTATTTTGATAGTTTTTTTGTTATGAACGACGGACTCTCTCATATTCACGATACATTTCATTCACTCAAATGAGAGCTTGGAAAGCATATCATCGGACAGGATAAGCTTATCGATCTCCTGATTATTACGATGTTTTCTGGTGGACACGCTCTGCTTGAGTGAGTTCCTGGACTTGGAAAAACCAAGACTATTCGAGAGCTTTCTTATATTCTTGATTTGAGTTTCAAGCGAGTTTCTTTTACGCCAGATCTTTTGCCCTCTGATGTGGTGGGCGCAGAGATTTATAAACCTGCCAAAAGTGAATTTATGATTAGAAAATGACCGATTTTTACGCATATTCTCTTAGCCGATGAGATCAATCGTACTCCACCAAAAGTGCAATCTGCTCTTCTTGAAGCTATGGAAGAGAAGCAAGTGACTATCGCTGAGGAGAGCCTTGATCTGCCAAAGCCATTTTTTGTTTTTGCTACCCAGAATCCGCTTGAGCACGAGGGAACCTATCCGCTTCCAGAGGCGCAGCTTGATCGATTTTTTATGAAAATAATTCTCGACTATCCTCACCCAGATGATGAAAAGAAAATTTTTGAACAGGAGGCAAAAACCTCTCAAAAAAAGGAAAAAACTAAGCTCAAAATAACCAGTACCGATATTATCGAAATGATAGAATATATAGAAAAAAATATTTATGTTGATCCAAAAATCTATGACTATGTCAGTCAGATTATTTGAGCAACACGAGCCCTCTCAACTCAGAAATGAAGTCTCAAATATCTCGAAGAAAATGGGGTCGATGTGCCGATGAATGTACTTGACTATGGAGCTTCAACTCGTGCTGGATTGGCTCTCATTCGAGGAAGTCGTGTATTGGCAGTGTTACAATGAAGAGAAAATGTCCTTCCAGAAGATATCAAATTTCTTGTTCCTGTGGTGTGTGCTCATCGAATTGGACTTTCGTATGAGGCTATCGGTGAGGGAATTGATGTGTATGAGCTTATTGATTGGATTCTCGATACTGTCGTGATACCAAGCTAGAAAATCTAGAAATTCCTCCTATGGAGGATTTTTTGAGAGAAATTTCCTTTTGAAGAGAGTGTTTTGTATCATTCCTGTAGGCCAAGAATCCAGTCGGGAAAGAAGAGATCCTGAAACGAGTTCAGGATGACAGGGACAGGGGTCAGTCACCCAGAGGAACGAAGTGACGTGGCAATCTCCAAGATCACTTCGTCGTTCATTTCATTCACTTCTCGTGATGACGGGAAAAGAAAATCAGTCATTGCGAGGATTTTGAAAAAATCCGTGGCAATCTCTGATGACAGGAACGCAAGAGATCGCCGCGCTCCGTTTCACTGTGCTCGCGATGACGGGAACCACAGGAGCCTGGATCCCTGGTCAAGCTAGGGATGACAGAGACCACAGGAACCGCAGAAACAAAAATCCCCCTGCTCACTCCGTTCGTTTTCCCCCTTTACAAAGGGGGCTTCAAAAGAAAATTGTCATTCCTGCAGGCCAAGAATCCAGTCGGGAAAGAAGAGATCCTGAAACGAGTTCAGGATGACGGGAACCGAAGGAGTCATAAAAAACAAGAGATCCTGAAATGAATTCAGGATGACATAGACCAAAATCCCCCTGTCCTTCGGACATCCCCCTTCAAGAAGGGGGTAAATCTGTCATTCCTGCGCAGGCAGGAATCTATTCGGGAGAAAGAAGGCACAAAAGAGGAAGATCCTGAATCAAGTTCAGGATGACAGGGGCATGGATTCCGCATCAAGTGCGGGATGACAGAAGTCACTGGAACAAAAGAAATCACAAAAAAACTACCCCCCAAATCCATGGAGGGTGTGGAGAGGGGAATTCATTTCCCCTTTTTTTTTCTTTCGAGTCTTCGGGGGTATATACCTCCGAAGAGGGTCTTGTAGGTGGGCTTTTGTGCCCACCTTTTTTCTTTTTTCCCGTTCAACTCGATTCTTTTTTGACATAGCGTCTTCTCCATTTTTTCCTGCTTTTTTTAAAAAAAACAATTTAGAAAACGTCAGCAATCTATACAGATTGCAACATCGCAAATGGCAGGAGTCATTTGCTCAAAAAATAGTAAAAGTTTTTGATTCTAAATCGCCTTTGTGAGACCGTTCTCACAAAGGACGTATATTATATCATTTTCTATCAAAAAAGCAAATTTTGTTTTGTTGCAGAATCAAGTTTACATTTTATTTTGTTAAAGAATGGGTATTATTAAGGGATTTTCTTGCTTGAATTTTTTTTAATTTTTCTTTAAAACCAAACTTACTATAAAAAATATTAAAAGCACCAAAACTATACTTGCTCAAGCTGAAGTTTCTAAAAAGTGTGCAGAAAAAAGTCAGATTAGTACTGAAAAACAAGATAAAATAGCAGAAAAAATAAATACT
>PDRA01000009.1 GCA_002747975.1 Candidatus Altimarinota bacterium
TGAGTTATGGCAGAGTATTTTATGAGAGAAAAAGGAATTGCTTGGCCTGAAAATATTGCTCCAGCAGAGTATTATATAATTGTAATTTGAGAGGAAAATTTAGAAAAAGCAGAAAAGCTTGCAAAAAGTTTAGAAAAAGAATGAAAAACTGTTATCTTAGATGACAGAATGTGAAAAAAATTTGGTTTTTGACAAAAAGCAGGAGACTGTGAGTTATGGTGAATACCAAACAGAATTGTAATTTCAAAAAAGACTTTGGAAAAAGGAGGGTATGAGCTTCTAAAAAGAGGAGAGGAAGAGGTGATTGTAAGATTATAAAATTTGTAGAAATTTCTCAGTGAAGCATTTAAAAAATAAACATGTGTCTTGTAGAGATGTTTCTCTGATCTTGAGTGAAATATCTTATAAAAAAACTTTTCAGAGAAAGGTCTCTAAAAAGAAAACAATGAGACAATCGCAAAAAATATTTAATCTTTAAAATAAATTTATGAACTTCAGAAAATTACAAGAAAAAATCTTTGAATTTAGAGATGCAAGAGATTGGAAACAATTTCATAGTCCTAAAGATTTAGCAACTGCAGTAGCAATTGAATCTTGAGAATTACAAGAAAAGTTTCTTTGGAAATCTCAAGAGGAATCTTATGAAATTTGAAAAAAAGATTCAAATGTCAAAGAGGAATTTGCAGACATTTTTAATTTTCTCATTCTTTTTGCAGATGCTTGTGAAATAGACATTGAAAAAGTAGTTTTGGAAAAAATGGAGAAAAATGCAAAAAAATATAGTATAGAAAAAGCAAAATGATGTTGTGAAAAATATGATAAATTGTAGAGATATTCCATTGGAACATCCGACTTTAAAAAGATCTTTCAGAGAAAGGTCTCTATAAGATTTATGACAAGATTTCTACAAAATATCTTTTGTATTTCTATATGTTTTAAGTATACTTAAAACATATATCAAAAAACTCATTTATTTTAAGCATGAATAAAACTCATATAAAAAGAAAAATTTATTTAGAGCAAATTGAACCATATATTGGAAAAGATCTCGTAAAGGTTTTGATTTGACAAAGGAGGGTTGGGAAAAGTTATTTGCTGTATCAAATAATGGATTTCTTGCAATATGAAAAAATGTAGATGAAAATGAAATAATTTATATCAATAAAGAAAATCTAGAATGGGAGAAAATCAAAGATTACAAAGATTTATATGAAGAAATTAAAAATTATAAATATATTTTTGTTGATGAGATTGAAGATAAAAAGTATTTTTTAATTCCCTTAAATTCATGACAAACAAAATAATCATCTTTACAGACTTGCACTATGGTCAGAATATTGAGAACAAAGCAGACAAAAAAGGGACAAATACTCACTGAAATACTAGAAATTTACTAGAAAAGTTAAATGGAAAAATAGGAAAAATTGTTCCAGGTGCTGTTATAGATTTGGGAGATTTCGTGTTTTGAAGTTCCCTAAAAGAAAAAGAGGCAAGGTACAAAGAAGTCAGAGAAATTCTATCAAATGCAAAAAATAATATTTTTCATCTTATTTGAAATCACGAACTCTATTTAACTTCGGCAGATGATATAGAGAAATTTGTCTGACAAAAAATGAGGACAACTTTTGAGCTTGGCTGATATAAGCACATTATCACAGATATCGAGAAAAAGGAATTTTTACAAATATCCAAGGCTACTTTTGCTTGGCTTGAAGATGAACTCAAAAAATCTCAACTTCCCTGTATTGTCTACGGGCACTGCCCAATTTCTCAGAAAGAAGAAAACCTGACATACTATCACAAAAATAATCCGGAAAGAGCTTTTCTTTCTAATTCACAGCAAGTAAGAGAACTTTTAGAGAAATATAATTGTAAATTTTATATTTCATGACACACTCACTTTGAGTATAGAACAAAAATAAATTGATTAAATCATGTAACCATTCCTTCTTTTTCGGAAGACCAAAATTGAAATCCAAGTGGAAAATTTGCTGTTTTTAATCTCGATACTTTAGATTTAGAAATACACAAAGTTTAATTTTTATTTAAAAATATATGTTTTGATTTTCAGTTGCTTTTATCTTTTCTCAAATATTTGTTGGAATTTCACTTATTCTTTCGGTACTAAGTTTTCAGTTTAAAAAAAGAAAGACTATTTTACTTCTGCTATTATTATCTGCTATTTGTATAATACTGCAGTATATACTTTTGGAGAGATATGTAGCAGCAACTATTGTGGTAGTTTGATTTATGAGGTATTTAGCTTCATATTATTATCCAAAGATGTTTTTGGTTCCTATTTTTATCTGTTCTTTTGCAATACTTACATTTATTTTTTGGAAAGATATCTATGATATTTTACCATTTCTATCTGCAAGTATAAATACTATTTGAGCTTTTCAAAAAAATGATAAATATTTAAGAATTATTATGCTTTTTTGAGCACCACTTCTAGTAATCTATTACTTTTTAATAGGCTCTCCAATTTGAATGGCTTTAGAAGGGATGTTTTTTGTAAGTAATATTATTTGATATTGGAGATATTACATTCATTGAAAAGAAAATAAATAATTTTTTAATTTTACACCTATGAAAAACCTTATCTCAATCTACGCAACTTTTCCAGATAAAAAAGAAGCTAAAAAAATTATCAAAGCTCTTTTAGAATCTAAACTAATAGCTTGTGCTAATATTTTTGAAGCAGAATCTTTTTATACTTGGAAATGAAAGATGGAAAATGAAAATGAAATAGTGGCTTTTTTGAAAACAAAAGAAGAAAATTGGGAAAAAGTTAAAGAAAAAATAGAATTATTACACAGCTATGAAGTGCCCTGTATTTTGAAACTTCAAATAGATGGAAATTTGGAATATAAAAACTGGATTTTAGAAAGTGTAAATTAAAAATAATAAGAATAAGCTTGTTTTTATTATCGAACTTATATAATTATTGTAATAATTCTTAACTTTTAATATTTTATGAAAAAGTGAATAGATTATATATGAGCCTGAGTTTGAGCTATGATATTTAATGAAGATGGAAAAGTTTTTATGAATAAGAGATGAAAAGAATCAAGAAATGAAGTTTGAAAATGGGAGTTTCCATGAGGATGAATAGATTTTTGAGAAACATGTGAAGATGCTATAATAAGAGAAGTAAAGGAAGAATTTGATATGGATATAGAAATTGTAGAATTACTCAATATTGCAAATCATATTATTCCAGAAGAAAAACAACATTGGCTTTCTCCTTGTTTTATAGCAAAACATATTTGATGAATTCCAAAAATTATGGAGGAGGAAAAGTGTGAAGAAATAAAATGGGTCCATACAGATGAAATTGATTATGATTCTCTTTCTATAGCTGCTAAAATAAGCTATGACTCTTATTTTAAAAAGAAATAATTATTTTTTAAATTAAATCCTTATGAAAAACATAATTTTAGATACTGATTTAGGAGGAGATGCTGATGATATATTTGCACTTCTATTTGCTATACACTCCCCTGAATTGAAAATTGATTTAATCGTAACAAATGATGAATATAAAAGTCACAGAGCAAGATATACAGAGGAATTTCTTGAAATGATAGATGTAAAAACTCCTGTTGTTGCTGGACTTGATGTAGGAAATACAAAATTATTTGTTGTAGAAGGGCAAATAAAAGATAAAAATAGAAAAGTTAATGAAAACTTTTTAGAAGAAATAAAAAAGGTTGTTGAAAAAAATGATATAACTCACTATGTTTGTATCGGTCCTCAATCAAATCTTGCAGCATTTATTAGAAAATATCCCAAACTAAAAAATAAAGTAAAAATATTATTTATGGGAGGAACTATCAATTATAGAATACCTGATTGTGCTGAGCATAATATTAAATATGATGTGCAATCTGCAATTGATGTTTTCCATTCAAATTGGGATAAAAAATATGTTTTGAGTGATACTACATTTCGAGAAGAAATAAAAATAGATAAGCAATCAAAAATGTATAAAGAACTGGAAAAATCAAACAAAACTCATATAAATTTTATAATTGAATCAATGAATTCTTTTTTTCAAAAAATTGGTCCTGAAACTCGTATGCATGATCCATTGACACTTTCATACCTGATAAATGAACAAATCATAGATTTTGAAACTCAGAAACTGAGTATGAATGACAGATGAATTATGAAAATTTCTCCAGAAGGAAGAGAAACTGTTGTTTCTAAAAAAGCAAATTATGAATTATTTTTAGAAATATTTAGAAAAAGAATTTTTTAGTTTTATAACATTTTAATCTTATGAAAAAAGCACTTATAATTATAGACTTTATCAATGATATTGTCTCAAAAGACTGAAAACTTGCAGGAAAATGATATGCAAGTTTTATAGAAGAAAACAATGTGATAGAAAATACAAATAAGAAAATAGAAGAGTTTAGAAAAAATAATGATGAAGTTATTTTTGTCAAAATTCAGTTTAAAGAGGATTATTCAAATCAACCGAAAAATTCACCACTTTTTGGAAAGGCTCATGAGTTTTGAATTTTTAAAAAATGAGAGAGTTGAGATGAGTTTTTTCCTGAATTGGATGTAAAAGAAAATGATACAATTTTTATAAAAACGAGAGTGAGTGCTTTTTATAAAACAGGATTAGAAGAATATTTACAAGAAAAATGAATTTCTGAATTGTATTTTGCTGGTTGTGCTACTGATTTAGCTATTGAAAATGCTGTAAGAGATGCTCATGATAGAGATTTTTCTTGTTTTGTACTTGAAAACTGTTCTTGAGCATGAGATAGAGAAACTCATAATAATTCTTTGAAAAATTTGGGAAAAATAGCAAAGATTATTTAACAATTACTAAATGCACTTATGAAAAAAGAAATCAAACAAAAGTTCCATAATTTTTGGGATACAAAATGGTGAGAATTAAATGAAAATATTTGACCGACTCAATTTTGACTGAGTATAAAAAAGTACTTAAAATCAGGTAAAAAAATTCTTGATATTGGTTGTTGAGCCTGAAGGGATACACATTTTTTCTCTAAACTTTGACTTTTTGTGGATGCTCTTGATTTTTCTGAAAATGCTTTAAAAAATATTTCTTGAAAAAATATAACTCCCATTTGTGCTAGTTGCTTAGAGTATGATTATCCAGAAAACTCTTATGATTATATTTATGCTTGTAATTCTCTGCATTATTTTTATTTAGAAGAGTTCCAAAAAATAATAGATAAAATATACACTTCACTCAAAAAATGATGACTTCTATTTTTAAGAGTAAAATCAATTGATGATGTGAATTTTTGAAAATGAGAAGTTTTAGCAGAAAATTATTATAGAAATAAAGATGATACAAAATATTATTTTTCAGAAAGTATTTTGCAAAATTGTTTGAAAAAATTTGAAATAATTACAATTAAAAGTATTCAAGATGAGCAAAATAAAATAGATGGAACCATTGCTATAAACTGATTTATTGATGTAATTGTAAAAAAATAATTATACTACCATGTACACACTCTATATACTTCGCTGTCGTGATGGAAGTCTCTATACAGGGATCACAACCGATATAGACCGCAGAATCAAAGAACACAATTGAGAAAGGAAAGGATGAGCCAAATACACACGCGGGCGTCATCCTGTGTCGCTGGTGTATAGCGAAAACTTTGTAAATAGAAGCGAGGCAAGTAAGCGTGAAAGAGAGATAAAACAAATGACGGTGAAGGAAAAAAGAAAATTGATACAATAAATTTGACAAATAAATATTATTTTATATAATTATATTTTATAATTTACTCTATACATTTTATTTTATGTCAAAATTTCAGGAATTTCCAGAATTCATAGAACAAGAAGTAGATGCTCAAAGAACTCTGATTCCACCGCGCAGTATACAGGCACTGGAAAGAAATCTCGCCCTTCGAGCAAAAGGAGCTCAAGAAAAACAACCAGTTTTAGAAGAATATGAGATGGCCAATCCTTATAAAAGTGACTTTGTGCCTTGAGTTTTTTTCACAAGAGACGATGGGAAATATAAACTCATAGAAACCAAGGCAGCATATGAATTTTGCAAAAACAATTTTGAGTTAATATTCAAGAAAAATAGCATATAAAAGCAATTATTACATTTACTTTTTTACTAAAAGTGATACAATCATACAAATAATATATTTTTATGATACAAATAATTTGCCCAGTTGATTCTTTTAAACACTATGAAAAACCAATCATAGAATTTCAAAAAAGACTTGGAAAAAAAGTAAAACTTATAAAAATCAAGCCGAGCAAGAAAAAAGAAGAGACAGAAGTCAAAAAAGAAGAAACAGAAAGGCTCAAACAGATTTTAGAAAAAACAAAATGATATAAAGTTCTGCTTTGTATTGATGGAAACAGCTTAAATTCAATAGAGTTTGAGAGATTTTTGAGTGAGAAACAGATGAACTTTTCTGATATAACATTTGTCATCTGATGAGCTTTTTGAGTCGATTTTGAGAAAATACAAGATTTGATAGATTACAAGTTTTCTTTTTCAAAGATGACTTTTCCCCACTCTCTTGCCCTCCTCACGCTCTATGAACAGCTCTACAGAGCCGAGAGTATAAAAACAGGAAAAAAATATCATAAATAAAAAGTTTTCTTCTTCCTTTTTTCTTGCAAATTACACAAAAATTGATATACTTTTTGTGCTTATTCATAATTTATTTACTATGAAAAATTTTGCTTTTCTTGTGATTATCACAAGTATCTTGATTCCGCTTTCTTCATCGTTTGCAACAGTAAAAATCGAACCTGTCTCTACCGGTTCTACAGAAGTTGTAGAAGATGATTCAATTGTCAAAGAAGTCGATAAAGAAAAGGCAAAAGAACTTGCTGACTTCAAGCTCAAAACATTCAAAAGTTGTGAAAATATGGAAAATGTCCTCGAGAAATATATCAAAGAACACTGGAAAACTCGAAAGTACTCAAGGAGGGCATACGATGATTTGAACTGATGACTTGCTTTCGAAAAGGCAGCTGTCCAAAACGATGTGGCAGCAGCTCCACAATTTGAGGCAAAGGGATGAGATTTTTCAAAGACAAATACTCAAGTTCAGTGAGTCGATGAAAGTGATATCATCAAAACTGATGGAACCAATATTTACTACTACAATTCAAAACAAGATAAGGTCTATATTAGTGATGTAAAAAAGAAGAAGATCATCAAAATTATACAGGTTCCAAATCAGTTTGATAATCCTACATTCTATATCGATGATGCAACATTAAGTATTGTGGCTTCTGGTTACAACGGAAGAAAACAAAAAACCTACGTTGCTCTCTATGCTATCAGCCAAAAAAACACATTTTCTTTTCAAAAACTCTATAGTGTCGATGGAAGCCTGTCTCACTCTCGAAAAATAGGAAACAAAATTTATCTCGTTTCAAATTCTTATCTCGAGATTCCTTATTACGATTGGAAAAGTGAAGATGACATTGATTTTTCTATAGAACCCTATATTCCGAAAAAGCTCGAAGCCATCAAAACAAAAAATGAAAAAAAACCATACAATATTTTCCAAAAACCAACGGCTGCTTGTAATGCCATAGAATACAGCCTTCCAGACGAAAAAACAGTCAAAAAATTTGGTTTTAATCCAGGATTTACGGTGGTTTCTGTTATTGATACAAAAAATATTTTCTCACCAACAAAAACAAAAGTCATTGCTGGTTCAAATACAGAAATTCATATGAGTCTCAAAAGCCTCTACCTCACTGATCGAATGTACAGTGATAATGCCTATATTTGCCCGAGAGGAGCTCTGTGTGTACTGCCTCGATATGAGCGAGGAAATAATACCCTCATTCACAAGATGAATCTTACCGGTGACGGAGATGTAAAATATCAAACCTCAAATATCGTTCCTGGAAGCCCACTTACGCAATACTCTATGGACGAACATGATGGGTATTTTAGAATTATCACTCAGACCAATAGATGGTCTTCTGGATTTATGAAACGATGATG
Source organism: Candidatus Altimarinota bacterium (assembly GCA_002747975.1). Classification (GTDB taxonomy): domain Bacteria; phylum Patescibacteriota; class Gracilibacteria; order BD1-5; family UBA2023; genus GN02-873. The sequence goes on from PDRA01000009.1 coordinate 7,997, forward strand.
AACTTCAAAAAAATATACTGGACTCTACATTCTTGATTCTAATCTGACTCTAGCGGGAAAACTCGAAAATCTCGGAAACAATGAAAACTTCAAATCAAGTCGATACATGGGCGATAAACTCTACCTCGTCACGTTTCGAGATATTGATCCATTTTTTGTAATCGATGTCAAAGATCCAAAAAAACCAAAAGTCCTCGGTGAACTCAAAATCCCAGGATATTCAACCTACCTACATCCATACGATGACAAGCATATTATCTGACTTGGATACGATACCAGTGACAACTGACATGGTGGAGTCTATAATGACTGACTCAAAGTCGATCTCTATGAAGTCAACTATGATAAAAAATGTGGAGACAAAAATCTCAGCAATCAAGAAATCAAAAAATGTAAAAAATGAGACTACAAAGGAATTATTGTCAAACAAAAACAAAGCTACGCTTTTGGTTGATATGGAAGTGAGAGTGAAGCTCTTCACAATCCTCGTATGTTTATGTGGAACGAAGCAAGGAAAACACTCTTCTTGCCAGTCACTCTTATCTTTAACGAAAAAAATGATAAGTATAGAGCTACCGATTTCTTTGATGGAATGATGGCAATCAAAATCACACCAGAGACAATCAAAAAACTCTACAAAATAAGTCATATTGATATGCGTGATGTCCACAAAAAACGACTGGAAAAATGTCAACCTTTTTTGAAAGCTCCAAAAGAAAAAAAATGTGTAAAACTTCTCAACGGAGAAGAATACTGTAATCTTAAAACAGAGGAAAGACGAGTTCCAGAATACTGTTTTGCTGGAACAAAAGATGGATCATATATTGCCAGTGATCGTTGGAAGTACCGAGATCAATTTGTCAAAAGAGCCCTCTGGATTGGCGATCAGATTTTTATCTACTCAGATACCCTTATGTCAGCTCACAGCATTGATGATGGAGATTTCGAATTTGGACAAAATTTTGAATCACTTAAAATGATATCATCAAAAATATTTGCTGAATTTAATAAATAAAAGAAGAAATACACTCCTATGAAACGGCTTTTTATTCTCTGTATTATTTTCCTTCTGTGTATAGCAACACCGTGGTTTATTATCACATTTCTCAGTAAAGATAGAATTTATACACAAATAGAGACTATACCATCAAAAACATATGGACTTGTATTGGGTACAAGCCCTCTTACGAAATGAAAAACAAATCGGTTTTTTACAACTCGTATTGAGGCTGCAAAAGAACTCTACGAACGAGGAAAAATCAAAAAAATCATCGTATCAGGATCAAAAAATAATGATGGATACGATGAACCATCGTACATGAAAAATGCACTTATTAAAGCATGAATTCCAGCTGAAAATATCATTCTCGATAGTCAGTGATTTCGTACGATTGACTCTATTATGCGCGCAAAAAATACCTTCAAAATTCCAAGTGCAACTGTTATCTCTCAGCCATTTCATATAGAGCGAGCACTCTTTCTTGCTCATATGGAAGGCTTTGATGCTATTGGATATGGAGCGGCTGATATTCCACTTTCACAGTGAATTGGTACCTATATTCGAGAGATTTGAGCCAGATGGAAGGCGATGTATGATGTACTTGATATATTTTAATCATATTTCCTTCATAAAATCGTTTGCTTTTTGAAATTTTTTCTTTATAATGCGAGCCTATATTGTCTCGTAGCGAACAATGCACGTTTTTAATTTTATTTTATTTTTTTATTTTTATGCTCCCTCGACTCAAAAAAATCTGGAATACTCAGCACATTCGAAAAAAAATTATCTTTACACTTTTGATGATTGTTGTTTACAAGGTTTTGGCTTCTATTACAGTACCAGGTGTTAATGTAGCGGTTCTTAGTAACTTTACAGAACAACTTCGAGCCAATGCTGGACTCTCATTTTTTGGTTCTATCATGGGTGGTGGACTGGAACAATTCTCTATTATCCTTATGGGACTAGCTCCATACATCAATGCAACGATCATTCTCCAGCTTCTTGGTGTCATCGTTCCTTCACTTGAAGCACTCAAAAAAGAATGAGAACAAGGACAAAAAAAGCTCAATAACTATACTCGATACCTTACCGTGCCACTTGCCCTGGCTCAAAGTTATGGTATGATTCTCCTTCTCAATACGGTAATTGGAACGGGAAATGCTGGTGCTCCTATTATCGATACAAGTAATTTCTGGGGAGTTGTTTTTCCAGCCATGCTCGTCATCACAGCTGGTACAATGATACTTCTTTGGCTTGGTGATCTTATTAGTGAATCAGGAGTTGGAAATGGAACCTCTATTATTATCTTTGCCGGAGTTCTGGCTGCCGTTCCTCAAAAGGTTATAGGATACATCAATACTCAGGAATATGTGATGCTTATTGTTCTTGCGCTTCTGACTGTTGGGGTTATCTATGTAATCGTGCGATTTACCGAATGATACAGAAAAGTTCCTCTCATCTATACTCGTACTGGGCGTGATGAGCGATCTCACTTTCCAATTCGTATCAATCAAGCTGGTATGGTTCCAATTATCTTTGCTGTTGCTCTTATTACATTCCCTTCTATCGTTGGGCAAATCCTCGCTGGACGAGAGAGTGGTATGGCAGCCGATATTGGAAACTGGATGGTAACGCACCTATCAATGAATAATCCAAGCTGGATATATATCCTTATCTATTTCCTTCTTGTTGTTGGATTCTCATTTTTCTATGTTTCTATCACTTTCAATACAAAAGACGTCGCTGAAAGTATTCAAAAAAGAGGTGGCTATATTCCAGGAATACGGCCAGGAAAAGAAACCGCCGAATACCTGGAAAAAACTTCAAACCGTCTCAATCTTTTTGGAGGTTCGTTTCTTGCTCTTATCGCAGTATTTCCATACTTGATGACAAAACTCAATACATATCTTGAAATTTTCCCAACAACCAACCAAATTGATTTCCTCATTTCTGGTTCTGGGCTTATCATCGTCGTAGGAGTTATTCTCGACATTATTAGACGAATTGATACGGATATGAAGAGCTTTAATTACAAGAAATTTTACTAGTTTGTACCTTGTTTTGAAAAAAGGAATTTTGTCAAGAAATTCCTTTTCTTATTTTTTTATTTCTATAGAATAGTATGACTACTTTGTGTGTATGGGACACAGAAACCACAGGATTTCCAGTTCGAGATTGAACCCTTGATCAACAGCCATATATTGTCCAATTTGCAGCCATTGTCGGGGAAATCGATGATGATGGAAATTACAGTGAAAAAGAGCGACATAATATCTTGATAAAACCTCGAATTACTATTCCCTTTTCAAGTAGTCAGGTCCACGGAATTTATGATAAAGATGTAGAAAATAGCCCCTATATTGAAGAAGTAATTGACACCATTATCAAAATTCTCAATAGCGCAGATGTTTCATCTGGTCACAATATATCATTTGATGAAGAAGTCCTCGGATATGAGCTCGAAAGACTGGGAAGATGATGAGAGTACACTCCAAACCAAGTAATCTGTACGATGAGAGGATCCACAGACTACTGTAAATTACAAGGACGATGATTTTCATTTAAACCACCAAAACTCGCGGAACTTCATAAATTTCTTTTTAATGAATGGTTTGAGTGAGCTCATGATGCGATGATCGATGTAGAAGCAACTATGCGCTCCCTTGTAGAACTCATAAAACGATGAGTTATCCAAGTCGAAAAAAATGAAGTCATGCGCTTATTTTAAAACCACACCTCCACAAAGCGCTCAATTCCAGCGTGATCAGAAAAAAATGCATATTTCCAATTATACCGCTCAAGAACTTCTCGGGCGATATTTTTTTGATCAAATCAAAACTCAAATATTCCCATACTTCTGACAGGATTTTGTTTTGAAAGAAGAAAAAATAACTTCTCATAGAGCTCAAATCCTGTTTTCTCTCATCCAAACAAGGCCAGACTTGGCTCAAACATCGTATCGTCACTCATATTTTCAAAATCATTCTTTTTTACATATGGAAGATTGGCAACAAGAAGTGTATTGTTTGGAATCTTGATATTTTCTATAAGATTATTTTGCAAAAAAGAAATATACTCTGCCTCTGGAAAGAGCTTTTTTGCATTTTTTTTGGCTCCTTGTAGCGCCTCTTGTGATATATCTACAAGCACAGTTGGAAGGGCAAAGTCACAAAGAGAAAGTCATACAATGCCAGACCCAGTACCAATATCTATAATATTGTGAAACAAATATTTTGGATCTTGTAGATACTGTCGCGCTCGGCGAACGAGAAACTCGGTTTCAAGACGAGGAATGAGCACATTTTCATCGACAAAAAAATCTCTTCCAAAAAATCGCACACTTTTTGTTTTGTATTCTATCGGATACTCTGGATGATTAGACATTGTCAAAACTACGACGAGAAAAAATAAAACCGGTTACAATTCCTATTGCCAGTAGATATGCAAGTATTCAAAGCATTCATATTCAAAACACTCAAAAATCAACAATAATTGGTGTCCCCACAGTATTTTTGATATTAATAGCATTCAAATTTGGGAAAATAACCACAAATACTTTTGCAATATACTCAAGGATACCATTGTGAGATGCCAGCGCATATTCAAGAAGAGAATAGCTCGAATGACCGATAATATATACCGCAAGGGTGGCAAATATAATAAGAGAGCGCGGAAGGACAACACAAAAAAACAAAAGCACTCAAAACAAAACCTCAACCGTCAAAAAAACTCATACACTCGCCATAAGAAATTTTTCTGAGATTGGAAGATTAAATATCAAAAACGAACAAATAATAAATAATAATTGTACAAAAAAAGAAATTACCAGTATCGATGAGAATCAAAGAAATTTTCAAAGTATAATATTATACCGAGAAATTGGACGAACAAACAATAAATAGAGTGTGCGCTGTTCTGCTTCTTTTGAGATAATTTCATGCCCAAGAAAAAGAACAAGACATATATGAGATATCTCAAGAAAAGAGAGTCCGACATCATAAAAAATCCTCTGCGATTCTCCTAGAGAAAGCGCATTCAAAAGAAGTAAAAGAAGAATAAGAGCTGCATTTATACTGACAATCAAAAGAAGAAAATGAGCTCGAAATACCTGATGAAAAGAATTTTTAAGAATAGGGAGCATAATTTTTTAAAGAAATGAAATGATTTTTTGTTGCATTGTTGCTAGCTTTTCGTTTTTTTCTGGCTCTTTTGGTGGAGGAGCATAGATATCTCGAACGGTATTTGTCGGGATGAGGTGATAGTGACAGTGTGGCACATCATATCAGATAAAAAGAGTGCAGATTCGCTGACATCAAGTAGCTTTTTTGAGGGCTGGTGATAGTTTTTTTGCTGCCTGGAATAGAGCCGTATAGTAGGGATCTGGAACCTGACTAAAATGATCATACTCACATTTTGGCACGATAAGTGTATGTCCGGCCTGAACTGGAAAAATATCAAGAAACGCATATACATACTCGTCTTCATAGATTTTGAAACTCGGGATTTCGCCAGCAATAATTTTTGAAAAAAGAGTAGACATAGCAAAAAAGAATTAGAAAAATAAAGTTTAGAAATTACAATTTATATCCAATAAAATCTCTGTGTCATCGAACAAATTCATCAATACTTTGAGATTTTTTCCCAGCGAGTTTCACTTTTTCAGGATAAATAATTCCCTGTTTACAGCTGATTCATACAAGATTATTTTTTTTGATGACGGTACCAATTTCTTCGTCTGTAGCACCATCTATTTCAAATGATATGACTTCAAGGTTGAGTTTTTTCCCATCATAAAAGGTGTAAATACCAGGCCAAGGTGTGTATGCTTGCCACCGATGATATATCATTTTAGCGTCTAATTCCCAATCAATCTGGCCATCTTGCTTGGTAATTTTTGTACAGTATGTTGCCTTTGAATCATCCTGTGGAATGGGCTGTATTTTTCCTGTGTCGAAGTTTCTTATCGCTTCAATAAGGGCTTTTGGACTTGTTTCGCCAAACTTGTCAAAGAGTGTCGAAGTTGTCTCTTTTGTGTCGATCTTGATAGGAGCAATGGAAAGAATATCTCCTTCGTCCATTCATGGACTCATCTGCATAATAGTCACACCTGTTTCTGTTTCTCAATGCAAGAGTGCTGACTGTATTGGAGAAGCTCATCGATATTTTGGTAATATTGAACCATGGACATTGATGGCGATTTTTTTTGGAATTTCTAGAAAATCCGCCGGCAAAATCTTACCATACGCGACCACTACAAAATAATCACATTCATACTTTTGTATCGTTTGATACAATTCTCTATTTCATTTTATGTTTTTGGGAGTAAAAATATCTATATCATGCTCTTGTGCCAGGGTCTTGACTGGCGTTGGGGTAAGGATTTTTTTTCGTCCGACTGGTTTATCAGGATTTGTAATCACAAACAAAACCTCCATATCTTCCTCTTGAAGAAGGGATAGAAGCACTTTTTTTGCAAGTTCTGGTGTTCCGAGAAATCAAATTTTCATACATCATGTAATAGAAGACAAAATAAGATGATAAGAATTTGAAAAATATCATCCTACTTGGTCAAAAGTATAGGAAAAAATCAAAAAAAATCAAGAATTAACAAAAAACACAAGAAAATGTTTGCTTTTTTTGGAAAAACTTGGTATACTAGAGGAGATTACTAATTTTCTATCATACTCTCATTTTTCTTACTTTCCATTCCTGCAAACCTTATTCCAAATACCTATGCGCAAGGGTGAGCAGGTGGAGTTACAACGACTGTTATCGAAAAAGAAGAGAGTATTGAAGGTGAAACCGAATCAAAACTCGAAGAACTCAATACATTCAAAAGTGAATTTGAGAACTTTTTTTTAACACCAAAACAGTGATGATGAGAATGACTCCTAGGAACTATGGTCTACATTGCCTTCCAAATCAAAAACTTTTTTATTGCTATTGCCATTATATTTCTGATTATTGGAGTTTTAACGCTTCTTTTTTCAGAAATGGATGCAAATGCTGCAAAAAAATGGAAAAATAACATCATATGGGTATCACTTGGTATTATTATCATGCAGATTGCCTTTGGTGCCTGGAATACTCTTCTTATAGGAAGTAGTGAGGCAAGTACCACAATTTGATCGGCTTTGAGTTGGAACTTTTGGAGCAGCGTACTGGCCCCTCTGGTTCGTATGATTCAGATGTTTGCAGGGTTTGTCTTTATTGTCATGATGATCTATGCATTTTATGTTATTATCACGAGTGCCTGAGATGAGAGCGGAAGAAAAAAATGAATCAATATGGTAATCTATTCAGTTATCGGGTTTATTCTGCTGCGTATTCCTGATATTATTGTCAGTTCATTTTATACGAATCTTCGTGATTGTAGTGGGGAAACATTTGGATTTATCAATCCATGTACTGGAAGCAAATGAAGTGATTTTTCAAAAATTATTGGAGCGGTTGGAAATATTATTCAGTGGATCAATGGGATGCTCGCTGTTGTGTGTGTTATTCTGGTTTTGTACGCTGGCTTTCTTATTCTCAGTTCACGAGGTGAAGAAGAAAAACTCAAAAAAGCGAAAAAAATTATCATTTATATTGCTATAGGACTCGCCCTGCTTTTGCTTTCACACGCTATTTTCCGTTTCTTTATTCTTAAATAATTTCTCGACTCGATGAATAATGGTGAATTCATCTTTGCCTTCATTGTCGTATTAGCGGTGATGATACTTTTCGTTCTTCAGCTTAAGAAACGGGTCAGCTATAGACGTTCTCTCAATCAGGTATTTTTGAGGGTTATTGTTGCCAGAAAAGACAGTGAAAGTGATGAAAAAAAAGATACGATCAAGGACTTTCGAGAGCAGATTTCTATTATGGAGCAGTTTTTTGCTGGACTCAAATCGCTGTATTCTTCGACATTTATGGCCTGGATTTTTGGTCAAGAGTATATTTCTTTTGAATATGTTGCACACAAAGATGAGATTTATTTTTATGTTGTGGTTCCAAAACGATCCCAACTCCTTGTCGAAAAACAAATTATCGCCCTCTATCCAGACTGTCTTATCGAAAAAACCAATGAAGTCAATATTTTTAAAGATAGAGCCTACTCTCGTGGAGAAATCATGCGACTGGCAAAAACCGAAGAATACCCAATTCGAACCTATCAAAAACTCGAGTCAGACAGTATCAATGCTCTGCTTTCTGCGCTCGGACGTCTTGATAGCCAAAGTTCAGCTGTAATTCAAATTTTATTGCGTCCAGTTCCAGATACTTGGCAAAAGAAGATCAAGAAAATGATACGAAAAACGGAGAAATGAAAACCAAAAAAACGATATTTTTCTCTCAATCCCCTTGTATGGATACGAGGTTTTATCGATATTATGCTGCGAAGTCCAGATGACACTGTCAAAGAAGAACCACAAGAAATAAAAGAAGATGAAGATCCGATCGATGATGAGGGACTGATGAAAGAAAAAGTCAAAAAAACAGGATATGAAACGGTTATTCGTATTATTACAACCTCAAATGATGAAAATACCGCAGAAGTAGAGCTCAAAAATATTATTTCTGCATTTTCGCAGTTTGCCTCACCAGCCTATAATAAATTTAAACCAATCAAGTGGAAATCACTCTCATTAGTGGTTCACTATTATATCTTCCGACAGTTTGCTTGGTGGCAGCCAGTCAATATATTTAATATTGAAGAACTTGCCACCATTTTCCACTTTCCACATTCAAAGTATAACAGACAACCAGAAATTAAATGGCAGCATTTCAAGATTGTCAAAGCTCCAAGTAATACACCAACAGAAGGACTGTATATTGGAGACAATGTTTTTCGTGATGAGCGAAAAAAGATCTTTCTCAAAAATGAAGACCGTTTCCGACACTTTTATGTGATCGGTCAAACAGGTACTGGTAAATCTTCTATCCTCTCCGTGATGGCAAGACAAGACCTACAAAATCATCGATGACTTGCCGTTATTGATCCACATGGAGATTTTGCCGAGGGACTTCTTGACTTTATTCCAAAAGACAGAGCTGATGATTTGGTGTTTTTTGATCCAGGAGACCTCTCTCGTCCAATGGGACTCAATATACTTGAAGCTGAAACTGACGACGAAAAGGCTCATACAGTCAAAGAAGCCACCAATATTATGATAAAACTGTTTGGTCCAGAGATTTTTGGACCGAGAATTGTAGACTATTTTGAAAATGGTTGTTTTACCCTTATGGACTACCCAAACGGTGGAGCCATTACTGATATTATCAAACTCTTTACCGATGAAAATTTCCAGCGAGAACGTCGAACGACGCTCAAAAACCCAATTGTAAAAGCATGGTGGGATCATACCTATGCAAAAATGGGAGCAAGAGAAAAGGGAGAAATTATTCCATACTTTGCAGCAAAATTTGGTCAGTTCATTACCAATACAATGATGCGAAATATCGTCGGACAAACTAAATCTGCCTTTGATATTACCGACATTATGAATAATGAACAAATTCTTCTTATCTCTCTTTCGAAAGGGATACTTGGGGATTTGAATTCAAAACTTATCGGACTTATTCTGGTGTCAAAAATTCAAATGGCAGCGATGAAACGACAAAAGATGGATCCAAAAGATCGAAAGGATTTTTTCCTCTATATTGATGAGTTCCAAAACTATGTCACTGATTCTATCGAATCTATCCTCTCAGAAGCTCGTAAATATCGACTTGGACTCATCATCGCTCACCAGTATATTGGACAGCTTCAAAAATCTGATGCCCTCACAAAAACTGATCTCAACCTCAAGGATGCTATTTTTGGTAATGTAGGATCTATCATGAGTTATAAAATCTGACCAGAAGATGCTGATCTGATGACAAAACAATTTGCTCCTGTCTATAGTGAGCAAGATTTTATCAATATGGATGCCTTTCAGGCGGCTTTGAAGCTTTCTGTCGATGGAAAACCAACAACAGGATTTAGTCTTGATGTTCCTCGTCCTTGGCTCACACAAGGCGACTATGAAACCGGTCAAGCCCTCAAAGCACTCTCTCGTCTCAAATATGGAAGAGAACGAGAATTTATCGAAAAAGAAATTATCTATCGTATTTCATAACCCTTTTATTTATGAAAAAAATATTTATCTCTCTTGTGTATATACTTTTTTTACCTCTTTCTTCATACGCTCAAGAAGAAAAAGAATTTAATGCAACCTATGAATCCTATCAAAACAATGTAAAGAAATACTGTGATACCAAGGATCGTCCCTGGGCAAAAAAAAATGCCCTCATCCCAATACCACAGTACCCAGCACTTGATACTGATGCTATCAATAATCAAATTGAAAAAACAAAAAATCTCAATAATGTCAGCAATGAGGAAAAGAGACGACTTCAAGAACAGCTTGCTCAAGATAGAATTGCTCATTTTAATGGTCTCAAAGTCGTGGAAGTCGCTCGAAATCAATACCGTGCTGCTATGAATAATGTTTTTGGCTGCGCTGTTGTCGATGGAAGACTGCAGATTCTCGATACTCTCAAGAAAAAAATAGAAAGCCAAACCCAGTGAAGAAATTCAGAAATTAACAAAAAACTCGACGCCGAAAAAGATCGACTCGAACGACAGCGAGATAAACTCCAGTGCAATACATCAAGAAACAAACAGATTCCTATGAGTCGACAGCTTGTCAATAGTGCAAGCAGACAATACTGTCATTACCGATACTGGCTTGCTTATGTTGATGAGAATTTTCAGGAAAATAAACACAAACTTGATACGCTTGAAAGCACTGTAGGAAATCAAAATCCAGATACGAGTAAAGTACATCCTCGTACGATTGAGGGATGGAGGAAATCATTTATACAGCAATCAAATAGCCTAGAAAAAGAGATTAATCGTGCTGACCAGACGCTTCCTCGTGCCATTCAAGCGTTTCAAGATATGCAGTACAGCTATCCAATTCATTTAATGCTTGTCATTATCTACGATGATTTTATTCGGCTGAGAAATAACCTCTCAGTGTATATGAATGCCTCATCACAGCTCTACCAAAAGGCATATAATGCTCAAGACAAAAATGAGCGATAACAAAAAAATCTACTTCAAATTGAAGTAGATTTTTTATAGTGAAGACAAAAATTATTTTTTTGCCAGTTCTTCTGATTTTTTTTGTCGAGCGTAGAATTTGTCAAGGGAACTTGTCTTGAGGAGTGTCTTCTTACCAGTGTAGAAAGGATGAGAAGCCGAAGAGGTTTCTATATAAACACAAGGATATTTTTTCCCCTCATATTCAGCAGTTTCTTTTGGTTTGAGAGTTGATTTTGTCAAAAGATAAAAATCAGCACTTCTATCAATAAAAAGAATATCCTGCATATCAGGATGAATACCAGATTTCATAATAAAAAAGGATAGGAAATAAAATAATTCGCCAAGTACGAATCTTCCTGATGCTTTTTTCGGCGAAGCAACAAACCAAATATGGTGGGCCGGGAGGGATTCGAACCCCCGAAGGCGAAGCCAAAGGATTTACAGTCCTCCCCATTTGACCGCTCTGGAACCGACCCAAAATAGCAAAACAAAAGATAACCTGCTTTTAAGAAAAAGTATGCTATCTTCTAGAAAAAGTGGAGCCACCTGTGAGATTTGAACTCACGACCGTCGGTTTACAAAACCGATGCTCTACCACTGAGCTAAGGTGGCAAGTGGGATTGATTGTATAAAAAATTACCTTTCTGTCAATCTTTTTTCAAAGAAAGTTTTTTTACCTCAAGAAAAAATAAAAAAACCTTCTGACTGTTGGTACAGCAGAAGGTCAGTATTTGGTGGCTATGAAGCACTCTGAAGGCGATTTTGCCTGTATCGTGAGGCTAAAGCATAGCTCTTGGTTGGGTTTCTCATACCCTCTAGAATAATCTAGACCTAACTGACCTTTCGATGATTTTGTTTACGAAGAACCATCGAATCTCCGTGTTCGGCAAGAACACCTTTATACTCTCACTTTTTTTATGGAAAAAGGAAGAAAATAAAGATGTTCTCACCATTTATTTGCTTTTTGTATACATTTGTTCTTTTTGTATTGATATTGGCAAATGGGTTTTGGTTTTGCAAACAGGAGTTTCTCTTGAGAGAAGAGAGTCCTCTGATCGGCAAGTTAGGTTTTGTTAAGGCGTCATTCTTTTTCAAGAAGACACACATAGTATATCAGATTTTTTGAAATCTTGCCAATCAATTTATCTCCTCTTTTCCTATTTCTTATGTATAATAATATATTTTTCCTATGTTTTTCCCATATTGAAGGAAAAACACTTTTTTTTAAAAAACGGGCAATTATTAAATAATAATTGTATAAAAAATGTGTATCTGTACAGAATATGTACTCACTAGAACCCCTTATTTATAAGAAAATAAGTATAAATGAGCAATTATTAAACATTAAATGTACGAAATAGGATATGTACGACAAAAAGAATACTATATATTGTGTTTTATTCCTCTTTTGTAATCTTTCCTCTCTTTCTTATATATATTTTGATAAAAGTTTGTGTTCAATATATCCTACCTATATCCATGTAAAATTGCAAATCAAATCACGGCTCCCATTGTCTCGGTTCTCAGGATTCTTTCTCAAAAATGAGCAATTATTGAATTATTATTGCTCAAAAAAGAAATTTCTTCATCACTCCATCCCCCTTCCGGTCAAACCCAAAGAGCATACTTTTTTTGTTTTTTGTCATATATATCCTGCACAGACTGCGATTTTCACTGAGTATGTAAGACGATGTGCTTATATGAAGCGGGTATTTGTACTTGTGAAAGTGAATCTACGTACTCGAGAACTGTTGGTCTATAGCCTCCACACTGCTCAAGAGCTTCTGTTGCAATATTTTCCCAGCGTTCGCGTTTTTTTTGGGATATCACAAGCTTTTGCGATCGCTGTGAACGAAAAAATACAATCTTTTCAATTCAAACTTCCACCGATTTTTGGATAATATATTCAATTTTTTCCCACTTATTTGGAAGGGCTTGATAGAGAATAATGTTTTGTTTTTGCTCTCTATGTACCTGTGTTTTTTCTCATTGTGCTTGGAGTATAATTTGCTTTTTTCTTATTTCAGAAAGTGTATACACCCGCTGAGTTCCATCCTCTTGAAAGAGGATAATTTCATCTCATACTTTTCCTCGTAATACTCGAGAAAGCTGATGAATCCAAGCATTATCAGTAATAGTATAAATATCATCAAGGGTGTCTTTTGTAAAAAATCGTTGCATTATTTTTGAGAATTATGAAATGTATCCCACATATCCTTTGGAAGCATAATTGCGTCGAGCAAAATATTCCAAGCGAGGATTACAAGAATTGCACTCCCCTGAACAACAAAACCGTACAAAAATCAAACAATATCTGCTCAAATATTTTCTCAAATCACTTGATTCTCAAGTTTTTTTGCAATTTTGGTCTTTCCAAATGGGATTTCATCAGGAACAATAACCGAAGCGGGCTCTTTTTTTTCTTTCTCTTTCTGTTGTTCTTGTATTTCCAGTGTTTGTATCGTTTCATTGTACTCTTCTTGAGAAATTTCTCACTGCGAGAGCGCTTTTTGGAGTTCTTGTTGTAACAGACTCAGTGACTGTCCTATAGTGATACGATTTCGCAGTCAAAAAATATCAAATTTATTCTTTGTATACAATGTTTCTTTTTTCTTGTCAAAATGCTCTTGAATATCCTCAAGACGACTTCTCTCTTCATCTTTTATAGTTTCTTGGATGCGTTTTTGGGCTTCATGATAGGCTCCAGCTTTTTCTCGTACCATAGAGGTATGGTATCCAAAAAACAAAAAAAATCAAGATATATTTTTTCTTGATTTTTAAATTCCCCCCTCCATTTCCATACCAATAAGTACATTCATCTCAGCGGCATATTCAAGAGGAAGTTCCTTGACAAGTGGCGAGACAAATCCTCGTACAATCATCGCCTTGGCGTCATCTTCGCTCATGCCACGAGACATCAAGTAAAAAAGCGTATCTTCATTGATTTTACCAACCGTTGCTTCATGGGCGACAAGAGCATCCGAACCAGCAACTCGAATATCTGGTATAGTATCAGATCGAGATTCTTGGTCGAGGATAAGTCCATCACAATCAATCTGTGATACGCTCTCTGTGGCTGATTTTTTGATATCAAGCAGTCATCGGTAGGTAGCAATTCCTCCTCATTTTGAGAGAGATTTTGATACGATTTCACTCTTGGTATTTTTTCCAATATGAATTACCTTTGCTCCAGTATCAGTTTCTTGATCCTTATTTGCAAAGGCAACTCCAAAATGCAGAGCCTTTGAATTGTCTCAAACAAGAAGCGAACACGGATAGAGCATCGTAACTCCAGACCCAAGATTCCCGCCAATCCACTCGATGACACCGCCTTCCTCTGTTTTTGCTCGTTTGGTATTGAGATTGTAGGTGTCTATTGACCAATTTTCTACACTTGAATATCGCATTTTTGCATTTTTTCCTACAAAAATCTCAACACATCCAGCATGAAGGCTCGTGGTATTCCACTTAGGAGCACTGCATCACTCTATGTACGCAGCCTCTGCATCGTCCTCGAGAATGATGAGAGTATGCTCAAACTGTCCACCAGCTCTCAAATTCATACGAAAATACGCCTGTAGCGGCTCTGAAAGCTTGACTCCCTTCGGAATATAGAGAAAAGTACCTCCACTCCACACAGCGCCGTGTAAAGCCGCAAATTTATGATCACTTGGTGGAACCAACTTCATAAAATATTTTTTGATGATATCTTCATACTTGATAAGAGCCGTCGACATATCTTCGAAAATCACTCCCTGATCTTCGACTTCTTTCTTGATATTGTGATAGACAACATCACTATCATACTGAGCTCCAACACCGGCCAGCATTGTACGCTCTGCCTCTGGAATACCAAGTCTGTCAAAGGTATCTTTTATTTTTTCGGGTACTTCATCCCAGTTTTTCGTATCCGAAGCTCACTGTGGTCGAGAAAAGTAATAAATCTCATCGAGATTGAGGGTATCGAGTGATGGTCCCCACGTCGGCATTTCCATCTTTTGAAATGTTTCAAACGATTTCAGGCGCAAATCAAGCATCCATTTTGGCTCCTTATGATGCGATGAAATTTGCATGATAAGCTCTTTTGAAAGCCCAGCCGAAGAGAGTATATCATAAGAAACCTCGTCTCTTTTGTCGAGTGATTCTCTTGAAATATCAGCAATGATGTGGTCTGTATCTTGATTCATTCACAAAAAAATTAAGGCGTATAGAGTCCTGTTTTTGTAATCTCTTCAAGAAGACTTTTATCTCCAGATTTTTTGATTTTTCCTTTTGACATCAGAATAACATCATCAATATCAAGCTCTCTTATAAAAGAGAGATTGTGACTGACGATGATCAGTGTCTTTCCTTCTTTTTTCCATTGTATGATTTGATTTTTTAGGATTTCAAGAGCATCAATATCAAGCCCACTATCAACCTCATCAAGGATGATACATTTCGGATTCAAGAGAGCTATTTGCAAGAGCTCAATTCGTCGCTTTTCTCCACCAGAAAATCCTACAAACATATCTCGAGCGAGAAAATCAGTGGTAAGATGAAGTTTGGGAAGAAGTTTCTCGACCATTCTGCGAAAGACAAAAGGAGAAATCGGTTTTTTATCAGGAAAATTGTATTTAAAATACTCATCATAGATCGCCTGTAAATACTCAAAAAGTCAGATTCCAGGAATTTCTGGCACATTCTGAAATGAGAGAAAAATCCCAAGTTTTGAGCGCTCATCGGGCGTACACTTAGTGATATTTTTTTTTCCAAAAAAAATATTTCCACTTGCCTCGTAGCGTGGATGTCCAGCAATAGCAAGTGAAAGTGAAGTTTTTCCAGATCCATTGTGTCCAAGTACCAGTGAAGTTTTTCAGGCTTGGAACTCATAAGAAAGGTCTTGAATAATTGTCTTATCCTCAATACAAAGAGAAAAGTTTTGAAGTGTAAGCATGTATACAAAGAATAATGGATCGTATTGTACAAAAAAAAAGGGAATTTGCAAGTTTAGTCACAAAAAAATCCCCCAAAAAGGGGGATTTTTTGTTCTGAAAACTGTTTAGAATGAAAAAGGAGAATTAGTTACTTTTTACATTATAGCTTTCAGTGTAAACGTTTCCGTTTACTTCGTATTCAACAACGAATACTTCAGCTACAAGACTTGTAGGGTTGTTGTAGTATGAATCTACGTAGAGTTCTTTATCTACATTAGAGTTTGTACTTACAGTAAATTCAAGGCTATGACCTACAAAATTAAACATTTTAGCAGGACCAGGAACAGAACCATGTCCAGCCGCATCAAGAGCACCAGATCCATCACAAGTATCTGAAGAACCAGCATTTCGGAAACATGTTGCTCCAGAATATCCATCATCTTCAGCATCAGGTCGAACCTGAACTTTAATCTTGTTGATTTGGATATCATCATCAGAAGATTGATTTGCAATATTGATGACAAATACATTTTCTGTACCAGATTTTTTTGTTACAGTAAGTGCTGGTGGGATAAGTGCTGCTGTATATGTTTTATCACAAGTGTAAGGACCAGCAGTGATACTGCTTGTAGAATCAGAGTAAGCAGAAACAACATTTACATCTAATTGTACAGTATCAGTACCCATTTCAGTGATAAGATCGCTATTTGTATCTACAAGGATTTTGTAGTTTTTAGTCATATCTTTATCAACTGAGAGAGACATACCTGTAAGCTTGATTTGTGTTGCAGTAACTTCTACAGAAGCAGAAACTTCAGAGTTATCAGCTACATTGACAAGTTTTACATTTTGTCCAGAAACAAGTTTTGTAAAGTCAGCAAGGCTACCTGCATTATCGAGAGTGATTTCTCGTACTGTTACTTTCTCAGCTTTTGCTTCGAGTCCAAATCGTCCGATCTCAAGATCAGTTGCGTTGCTGTAAACTTTTGTTGAGTCTGGAGCAGCAACACTTGATGCTTTGAGATTGAGAGTAGCATTTTCTACAGTAACTTTTGCACTGTTTCCAGATGATTTGTTTACACCAGTAACAGTATTTCCGTTAGAAATGTTTTTAACGTTGTTTATTGTTACATTTACTTGGTAAGAACCAGTAGCAGCAGCATTTGAAAGGTTACCTTTCAATCGAAGTGTTACAGGAGTTCCAGCGTTGATTCTGAATTTATCAGAAGTAGCGCTAAATACATACTCACCAGGAGCAGATTGTGACTTTTGAAGCATATCATAATCTGTACCATCTACAGTAAGAGTAAGTGTTGTGAAATTGTTATTAAGCTGTCCTCCAGTATATGTAGGAGTAAGTTTAAGCGTAAATTTCGTTACATCAAACTCAGTACCAGCTTTGACATCAGCGTCAAAAAGAGAAACATCTGAAGCTCCAGGAGCAACAGTTATTGATTTATTGTTATTTTTCGTCCAGATAATATCAAGAGAAGAAAGATCAATAGTACCTACAGCAGTAGAAGTTTGAACTGAAGTTGTGTACCCAGTATCATCCTCAATTGCAGAAACGTCAGTTGTTTCAGAGATTTTGAGTTTGATATCATCGTTAGCATTACCATCACCTACGTAAATAACGTCACCTCGAAGTTCATACTCAATAGTATTGTTTCGATCGACTTGGTTGTCAAGTCCAGTAACAGTCATTTTGTCAGAAGTGATAGAAACAGATCCAACCTCCTCACCTCCTTTGTAAGCTTTTACATTAGCAAGGGCTCGAGTCATATCAATACCACTTTCTTTTGTAAGGGTAAACCCTTTCATAGTGATGTTTCGGTTTCCAGCTTGGAATTTTACACGACCAAGATTTTGATCATTTTTACCAGAAGTTACACCGTTAAATGCAACAGTTGAAACTGTTACTTTTGAAACTTTGTAAGAGGTAGTGTTGATAAGTCCAAGAGTGACAGGAAGACCTGTAACAGTAGCAGCAGCGTCAACAGTACCAACAGCGGTAACTGTGAACTGACTTTGACTGTTTGAAGTACCGCTTACAGAAACGAGTACATCAAATGTAGCAGACTCACCTTTTTTAAGTTCAAGAGTATCGTTAAGACGAACGATAGCATCTTGTGTAGATGTATTTACTGATCGATTTTCAGAAACAGTAGTACCACCTTGACCAAGAGCGATAGTCATACCTTGACTGTCACCGAGACCAGATCGGTTAACAGTTACAGTTTTAACTTTTACATCTTTATTAGCAGTAAGTTTGATAGAACCTACTTTTACGCTTGAAGCGTTCATAGGAACATATTGAGCAACTGCTTTTCCTTCAAGAGAAACATCAAGTGAACCAGTTGTGTCTCCTGGTGTTGGAGTCGTTCCACCAGTTCCAGTTCCACCACCGATATTAAGACCAGCAGCACAAGAAGCGATTTTGAATGTTTCACCTCGTGAAGTAGAAGCATTTGGTCGGAAGTACATAGCGTCTCTTGCACATCCGAGTTCATTTGCTCGGTTGATAAATCCAGCAAGGTCTCCAAGAGCAGAAGTTACATCTTGGTATCCAGCAGAAGTGCTAGAACCAGTTTCTCCAAGAGCTCCGAGAACCATTTTTGACATTTCAGCACGAGTAACGTGATCATTTGGTCGGAATTTTGTGAATGAAGTAGATACAACTCCAGCAGTAGCAAGAGTAGTAATAGCATCACAGAGATCTCCGAGAGAAGAATCCACGTCAGTATAAAGATTTGCATCACATGCAGTCATAGTGTACGAACCAAGGTTCGCAGCAACTTTTGCAAGTTCTGCACGAGTGATTTTATCACCCAGTCGGTAACCAGCCTCAGAAGACTGAGTATTGATTACGCTTTTATTAGCAAGAGCTTCAGCGTATGGAAGAAATTCAGAAGCAGCAGATGCAACTGATGTTCCAAGAGTTGTAGCCATAAGAGCTACAATCGATACGAATGAAGCAACTTTTTTAGAAAAAGTACCCATAGTATTATAGGTTAGAAAGTAAAAATATATTCTTTCCTCTTAAAAATAAGGAAGTAATATATAAAAAGAGAAATATATCAAAATATATACTTTTGAAATAAGGCAGTACATTCTGGTCAAAAAATGCAGATGCTTATAGGTATATACTATGATATAGGAATTGTCTCTCTGGTCAGGAGAGATTACCAATTATCTTATACTCCAGCTCATTTTCCAAAAATTATTGTAAAAAAGAATTGGTCGGTTTCTTTTAAGGAAATAATTTTTATATGAATAAGAGAAAAAGAGAAAGTATAAAGATAAAAAGGTTAAAGCTTTAACCTCAAGTTATGTACATAACAAGAGGAAACTTTCGATTTCTCTCCTAATTAAAAGAAATAAAAAGATTCCTCTCATTACATTTCATAACCGAGGGCTATAAATTGAAATGAATTTAAGAATGTTAAAGAACATAAAAGTACCTGCAAATATGCAAAATACTGGTGCAAGTGTATAAAAAAACATACGAAAGTCAAATAAAAATAGGACTCTTCACACTTTTTTCACATAGAAATTATATAATAAATACTGAAAATAATAAATCAATATTTAAAAAAAGACTATTAAATAGCCAAAAAAGAAGAAAAGAGAGAAAAAAACTTTATTATTTTGTATTTTTTTGTACAATGCTTTTGACTCTCAGATAAAAAACGATTTTCATTTTTCACTTTTTCCAACTCATATTCGACGATTTTCTTGATTTTGAAATGCTGATTTTTGGTATTATAAACAAAAAAACTCTTTAGAAATATGTTTCTCTTTTTTTCTGAGAACACTCTATTTTTTTAATTTTATCAATGTATGCCATACTATATTCTCTCGGTTGTTATCGGGCTTATTGTAGGATGATTTTGAGTGTATATTCTCAATATCAGGAAGCAAAAAGCAAAAGCCTCAAAAACAATATCTGATGCTCATAAGGAAGCAAAAAATATCCTCGATCGTGCTCAAAGCACCGTCAATGATCTCAAAAAAGAAATCCATGAAGCTCGAAATGATCTCAAAGAAGAAAAACAAAATATCATCTCTCAAGAGAAAAAACTCGAAGAAAAACAGCAAAAAATAGATGAAAAATATGACGAACTTGAAAAGAAAAGAAACACCCTTCTCACTCAACAGGAAAACAACGCAAAAGAAAAAGAAAAACTGGGGACCGTGCGAGAAGAGCTCCAAAATAAACTCGAAGAAGTAGCTGGACTCTCAAAAGAAGAGGCAAAAACAGAACTCCTCAAAACCATTGAAAGTCAATATGAACACGATATCGTATCTCTGATAGAAAAAAAACAAAAAGAATACAAAAATCGTCAAGAGGATATGGCTCGAGAAATTCTCATCACTTCGATTCAGCAGTATGCAGGCGAAGTCACGGCTGAGACAACTCAGAGTATTGTACAGCTCGAAAGTGATGACCTCAAAGGAAAACTTATTGGAAAAGAGGGACGAAATATTATTGCTTTTGAGAAAGAAACATGAGTTTCACTTATTATCGATGATACACCAGATACGGTTTTTATTTCGAGTTTTGATCTTTTCCGCCGATATATTGCAAAAAAATCGCTTGAAGATCTCATAGCAGACAAGAGAATCCAACCAGCTCGTATCGAAGAAATTGTCTCAAAAAACAAAGAAGATGCCGAAAAACTTATCTATGACCTCGGACGTAAAACCGTCGATGATTTAGGAATTGTAAATATTCCAGATGAAATCCTTCCACTGGTGGGAAAAAGTCGATTTCGAACCAGTTACGGACAAAATCTCCTCCTCCACTCAAAAGAGGTTGCCTATATATCAAAAGCGATTGCAAAACTGCTTTGAGCTGACGAAACATTAGCTTTCCGAGGTGGATTTCTCCATGATATTGGAAAAGCAATGGATCACGATATTGAAGGAACTCATCCTGAAATTGGAGGAAGAATTGGTCGAAAATATGGGCTTGATGAAAAAACAATCAATATCATAGAAAGTCACCATGATGATGTACCGATGACTTGTATCGAAGCAAAAATTGTACAGATTTCTGACGCTATTTCAGCAGTACGACCAGGAGCCAGAAGAATGAATGCAGAAGACTATATCAAGCGAATTCGAGAAATGGAGAATATCGCTATGAGCGTAGCTGGTATTGAAAAGGCGTATGCACTCTCAGCTGGACGTGAAGTACGAGTATTTGTCGATGCTGATACGGTTTCTGACCTCGATGCTCATAAGAAGGCTCAAGAAATTGCAGCGCAAATAGAGGCGAACTGTAGCTATCCATGAGAAGTAAAAGTCAATCTTCTGCGTGAAACTCGCGTCATAGAATATGCAAAATAAAAAAATATAAATAGATAAAACATTTGAAAATATCTCTAAAATACATATACTCACCATAAAAGTATATGTATTTTATTTTATAAATTTTATTTGTTATGTATCCTGTTATTACATTCCCATACATTGATATTTATCTTTTTTGAGTCGGACTTATGGTTGCATGGGTATTGTTTTTTTATGGACTTCATCGCAGATCTATCGAGGCAGGAATTACAAAGCATATTTTTTCTCGCATTACTCTTTTTACTCTCTCGATTTTTATCTTCTCTCGAATGTTTTATATCCTTTGACAGTGGCGAATAGAGCGTTTTATATTTGAAGATTTTTTGAGTGGAAATGATACCTTTATTACTTTTCTCGAGAGATTTTTTCTGGCCTCTGGAACTGGATGATACAATCTATCATTTGCAGGAGGAGTCGTCGGTTTTGTTCTTGTATTTCTCTGGCTCACCCGTAAACAAAAAAAGATAAAACTTTCTTATCTCGATATTATTCTCCCTGCATTTTTTGTTGCAGCAATTGCCGGCTATATAGGAGCTCTTCTTGGTGGGCAGATTTATGGTATTCCTTTTGATAGTTTTTTCTCAATTCAATACGCTCATAAATTCAATATTGTTCCCCTTCAAAAAGCACTCTTTCCTCTTCCTGTTCTCTATATTCTTATGGCAATAATCGGTGTGGTATGAAATCACTTTTTACAAAAAAAACAAGTGCCGAAAGGATTTATTGGAGCTGTTGGAATTTGATATGTATCAAGTGTACTCTTCATATTTGAGTTTCTCAGTGGAGACAGCGATACATTTGCTTCTCATATTTGAATTAATATGACCCAGATTCTCGCTCTTTTTGGAATATGAGTCACTTTTTGGATATTTTTTAAAATCTTACGAGCATAGAGAATGAATTTTTTGAAACGATTTCATCCGAGGATACTTTTTTTCCTCGGATTTTTGAGTTTTGGTATTGGAATAGGATTTTGAGGATATGAGAACTCTCCTCTTCATATTCTTTTGTGATGAATAATCGTACTTTGAATACCAATTATTATTTGATATTGAAGATGGCAAATTCTCTGCATCGCATGATTCTTCTTTCTGAGTGGTTTTTTTATAACCTATCTTCACCAACAAGAGCGAATAAATACTTATAAATATCTCTATGAGAATGTATTTGAAAGAAAAAATATACAAATTACTGGCACTATTGACAAAAAAATGTACACAACTGATAGAAGTTCTGTATATAGACTATTAATAGACAACTTCGACACAGAAGGACACAAAAAAATAATTCTCCCTTCTCTACATGCCAGCATTATGGTAGAAGTACCAAAAAACCTTGATGTTCATATTGACAATAAAATCCAATTTACAGGGACCACTCTTGCCGGATTTTCAAATATTTTTCAACTCAGTTGATTTGAAAAGTATGCCTGGTACCATAAACTTTTTTGAAAGGCATATCTCTGGAGTTTTGATATAAAAAATAAAAGTGAAAATATTTCTTTTCGGGAAAGTATACAAAAATCACTCAAAAAAATATTTTTTCAGTGATTTCCAAAAGATGTCACTTCTGTACTGTTAGGTATAACTATTGGAAATACTGATTTTATGAATTGACAATTAAAAGATGATTTTCAAAAATCTGGACTCACTCACATTCTTGTAGTCAGCGGTTCAAATATTACTTTCTTAATTCTTTTTTTAGGAATAATGACTCGATCTATTGCTCTCCATCGATATATAAAACGGACAATTATTGTTTCATTATTGCTCGTTTATTGATATATTGTTGGTTGGGATGTTCCCATTATACGGGCAACTGTTATGGGAATAATTGGATATATTGCTTTGGAATCCGGACACAAACGGTCTGTTCTTGCTTTTTTAATACTCGTTGCATGGTGAATTCTTATTTTTTCACCACTTGCGCTCCTCTATGATGTTGGATTTGGACTTTCATTTGGTGCCACTCTATGAATAATAGTTTTTTATTCTCAGGTAGAAGAAATTCTCAAAAAAATACCCTTTCTTCCTAGGTGGATTATTTCTATTATCTGAATTACACTTACTGCAAGTATATGAAGTTTTCCGGTTCTTATTTATCATTTTGGTGTATATCCTATTGTCTCAATTTTTGCAAACATTATAATAGGATGAATTATATGACCACTTCTTACCTTGTCTCTTCTCTACATTATTCTCGCACTTATTTTTCCTATATGAAATATACTTTTTTATCTTGGATATTTTCTTTTTTTCTGAGTCAAGAGTATACTTTGGGTTGCTCATTTTTTTGCTTTTTTCCCAAGTATACAAATCATAGATCCATTTCGCATTCCTATCAGTCTTTTTATTATAAGTATATGTATTCGATATATCCTCGTCCGAGAAGATACAAAATTATTTCACTCAAAATAAATTATCCACACTTATATTTTCAATATCTCTCAAAATATCTTCGGCATTTTCATTTTCAAGAAACTGAATTAAAACTTTTATAAGATTTTTTTGTATATATTGACTGTATGACACGGCATTATTTTTTTGTATTTTTATATTTCTTGTCTGAAAGAAAAAAATCAAGAAATGAGTAAAGACATCATTTATTTCATTTGGATAAGTTTGTTGTATTTGTTTGGCGAACTTTGCCATCATAATTGTCGAAGTTGTCGAATGTGTTAAAAATGTTTCCATAAATGTTACCCAAATGGTTATCCAACTCCGAAGAGAAGCATCCAGTGTTGATTCATTAAAATCTGTTAGAGTCTCATACTTATGAAGATTCTTCATCATTTCAAAATCTTTTTCTTTGCTGATAGTTTGAGAAATATAGTAGCTTGCCTCTGGATAAAAGAGGGCTATCATCGCTAGAATCGCTCTTGAGGGGATTGAATGAGAAAGAAGAAAAGTAATATCAGGAATAAGGGAAGAATAGTATGGATTATTGATAAACTTTTTGAGAATTTCAAATAATTCTCTATCATCTCACTGGGCCTTCTTTTCATCTTTTTGCACCTTCTGGAGTTGTGATTGTGCTTTTTGTGATTGTGCTTTTTGTTTTTCTTGTGTTTCTTTTGACTGCTCTACTCATGATGAGAGTCCATCGGACTCAAAACCTAAAATATCATTTTCCATAGATAATAAAAAGTAAGAAATTATTTTTGAAAATTTGTATCTTTTGCGTATTTGAGAATTGACTCATAAGAATTTTTTGTATCTTTTAATCAATTTTCAAGAATTTTTTGAGCTGCATCAAGCTGTCTATCAAATCACTCTTGATAATCAAAGTCAGTTATATACACCGATTTATCTGGTGTAATTCATTTTTCATCAATACTAACATCTCATGGTGTGTACCAACGAGCGGTTGTAAGTTTTATAACGGTTCCGTCTCAAAGAGAATATATTTCTTGAGCTGATCATTTTCCATAACTTTGTTCTCAAATAATAAGAGCTCTTTTATAGTATTGAAGTGCTCAAGCAAATATTTCACTGGCAGAAGCAGAATAATTATTTATTAAAATGATAATTGGAATATGAATATTTGACTTTCATCAATTTACTGTATAAAGAATTTCATTTTTCGTTGGATCATTTTCTTTTATTTTGACAACAGGAATATTTTCTTTTAAAAAGGCAGAAGAAAGTTCTATCGCGGTTTTTAAATACCCACCTCAATTATAGCGAAAATCGAGAATCATTGCCTGTGATCCACTCTCTACAAGAGTATTAAAAGCATTATAAAAATCCTGGCTTGTTTTGTCTCAGAAAGTTGATACCTTAATATAGCCTATAGAGCCTGTAAGCATTTCTGATTGTATTGATGGTATTTTTACAATATCTCGTGTTACTGTTGTCGTATCAGTTTTTTGATTTCATTTCTCTCCTCGTAAATAATCGAGAATTATACTAGTTCCTTTTGGTCACCGAATTTTTTCTACCGCTTCACCCACAGTAAGTCCAGCAATACTCTCACCATCAACATGAGTCATAATATCTCCAGCCTTTAATCCTGACTTTTGAGCTGGTGAAGTATCGAGTATATGAGTGATTTTCACTCATTTTGTATCGGGTGATACAACAGCTCATATTCACTCAAAATCTCATCTCAAATCTTCATTGAAAATTTCTGTCATTTTTTCATCAAAATAGGTACTGTGCTTATCTCCCAAACTCTTAACAAGAGCCTCGGCAAATTCAGATTCTATTTCTTTGTTTGTTTTTTTATGAAAAGCAAAATAGTGATCTTCTATAAGATCATATATTTTCTTGATTTTGTTAGAGGAAAAAATATCATATGAGATTTCTCCTGTAAAGCTATTTATTTCCTGTTTACTTTCTCTATTCTCCCTGTGAGGTAAAGAGAAATGTTGCATTAAAAAAAATGTCCAAATAATTCACAATAATAATCAAATTATAAAAAATCATCATCATTTTTTTACATTTTGTGAAAAAATCATAAAAATACTTTTTTAAAAAAATTAACAATTACCAGTGTAGGGATTTTTTGAAAAAATACAAATCAATATTAAATATTTTTTTACATTAAAAATACTGTCAAAAAACTAAAAAAATACTCGTACCTATAAACAAAACTAAGTATAAATTTTTAAAACACTGTTTATTTCTTTTTTTAAAGGAGGAAATAAAAAAAAGGGCTACCCTTATTTACAAACAAAAACTACTAGTATTACTATCTTTTTTTATTTTTTAATTATCATATATTACTTTTGAACAGAAAAATATTTTTTTGCTTGCAAAAGGATAAAAAACGAGTATTATTCCCTCATGAAAAATTTAACTCTTCAACTCCATTCAAGAGACGAAAAAACCTTTTTTCTCACTCAAATAATTGAGGAGCTTGAAATTAAAAAAGAAGAAAAATCTCTCTATCTTTTTTCTATGAATATCCTTGATGATAATGATTTTGATATTTTTTTTCAAAAAATAGTTTCCCAAGTTCCTCAAAAAATAACCATTTCTTAATTTAATTTTTCATGGTGTTTCAGGCAACCTGTTCGAAAGGATCAAGTAAACTTACTCTCAGTGTAACAGCAGATTCTATTGAACAAGCAAAGTACATTCTTCACAGTCAGTGATATTCTATTATAGAAATTCATGAAACAGAAAATACTTCTCAAAAAAATGGAAATTTTTTCTATTTTGATGCCTATGTAGGAGGTATTTTGCAAACCTGAAAAATTCAATCAAATGATATTTTTAAATCATATAGAAAACTTGTTGAGAATCTTAAATATGATGTAAAATATATTTATACAAATCCGAATATGAGTGAAGATCAGAAGATAAAAATGACAGCAAAGGTTCGAGATGGTTATAATTTGTATCGTGAATCTCTCGAAAAAAATAACGAAGAAATACAAGAAACTGAAAAAAAAGTTACAACAGATGAAGATATTTCAGATGAATTTTCATCAGAAGTTCTCAAAGAATTAGAGCGTTATGAAACAGTCGTTAATAATACGATTGAAAAAATACAAAATCTCCTTATAAAATATGATAGTACTATTAATATAGAACAAAAAAGTACATTGAGTCAAATTGAGCTTGAGCTTACAAAAATTCGATGAACAAGAAATATTAGTAAAATGAAAAATATTCTCGAAAACTCTCTTAATACTATCGGTTCTGTTGAACTCTATCTTCTTAAACAGTGAATGGTCAAGGAAAAAAAGAAATTTCTTTCTCAGACAAATGATCTCTTAAAAGAGATTGGTTCAGATAATAAAATTCAAACAGAAGATGAAAAACAAAAAGATATTGGATATAAGTTAAAATCTTTTTTTCAAAAAATAGTAGAAAAAAAAGAAGAAACCCCCGAAGAAGAAATACAAACCATAGATACAAATTCTTTTGTATATCTTAAAAATAAAAGAGAACTTTCTATTTATAAAAAACGACTTTCTAAAAATACACGAGATATTATTCAAAAAATTCTCTCATTCAAATTTTCTGATCTTAAACGCTTGTATCTTAAAAGAAAACTTCTCAAGCAAAATATACAAATTGTACAAAATCGAATTCATCAAAAGCATGTATCTTATACAAAAATTGTTCACGGTTTTGGATACTATAAAGATAAGTTTTTTGCCTTTATACACTGAATTTCGATGCTCATAACAGTAATTATTTTTATTTATACTGTTGTTTATATATACCTCTCTTCATTTGATTCTCTTGGTATTATCAAAATTTCTTTTTTAGAAAAATCACTCTTTTTTGTCGTCTTTTTTACACTGTTAAATTTTTTACTTTCACTCGTTCGAGGATGGAAGACTCTTATTTTTGTTGTGATTTTATTTTTTCCAATTATTTCTTTTCTCAATAGTAATTTTTAGATGTATTTTCTTCTTATTCTTATACATCTTATCTTTGTTATTATCTCTCATATTTTTGGTTTTTACCTTATTGAGGGAGCTTTTATTGTTCTTTGAATCTTTTTCATTCTCTATTTTTCTCCAGTATTTTTCTTTAAGAATCAAAAAAACCAATTTTTAGAAGTATTTTCTTTTGATTTTTCTCCACAAAGATCACTTTTACTTCCTCTTGTCTTGATGTATCTGTGAATCTATCTTCTTGCCTTTACTTTTACTGGTACCCTCAAAGAGAGTAT
Source organism: Candidatus Altimarinota bacterium (assembly GCA_002747975.1). Lineage (GTDB taxonomy): Bacteria > Patescibacteriota > Gracilibacteria > BD1-5 > UBA2023 > GN02-873. The sequence goes on from PDRA01000009.1 coordinate 35,970, forward strand.
GACCGTGCATATTATGATTTTTCTTGGTATTTACGGTATTTTAGTTGGGTATATGCTTACGTTTTATTGGAAGAGTGATATTTTTTTTGATATCTCTCGGTTCCACCTTCTCTATAGCTATATCACACTTATTATCATCGGTATTTATTTTTCTTTTTATCCAGCTGATATTTTATTTTTACACATTATATTTATGGCAATAGTGCTTGGGTATTCTGTTTTCTTTTTTGGATATTCTCGTAAAGAAAAAGTATGAATTTTTCAACTGTTTCTTGTGTCAATGATTATTGGTGGTACTATGTCGATTCAGTACTTATTTCCCAATCTTCCTCTCTATATCCTGACAGGTCTTGCAGGAGTTGTGTCTCTTGTATTTTTTGAGCAAATACCAAAAATACGTTTTTTTCAGCCATATCTTTTTGAGTCAAAGGTGTTTTTCTTAAGTATCGTACTTATATCCTCTCTTGTTAATGTATTTTTAAGTTTTTTTGTTTTTGAAAGTAGTTATTTTTTGATTCTCTTTACGATGTTCTTATTTTCTGTTCATGCTCGCTACTCAAATTATATTGCCTATATTTCAGCTATAGTTCTCTTGTACTACTTATATGGCTTTTTGTTTTTTAATTTACTTCATTCTGATTCAATTCTCTCAAGTTTGATTTTTATCTTTTTCTTTCCTATTGTCATTATTGCAAACACATATTTTTGGGAAGAAAAGTATCCATATGATTTCTCTATTCTACACTATTGAAGCATAGCGTATAGTGTTGGATTTTCGATTTATGCCAGTATTTTCCTTTCATGGTGAGATTGACTTCTCTTTTTTATTTCACTTTGTATTTTCCTTATTGCCTTCTTGTTCTTCTTTTCATATTTTCGTTTTCGTTATCGATAGTATATGAAATTTATTTCAGATATCATCACTTTTTTTCGCGATATTTTTATAGAAAAATCTGGAGAAGATGATTTTTTGATTACAGTCAAAAATTATACACAAATATATAAAAATCAATTTGAAAAAAATTATCTTAATGAAATCATCGTTGCTTGCGCTTATAAGGAAATAGAAAACGATCTCAAGATGTATAAATACCAATCCCAACAATATAAATCAAAGAAGATTATAAGGGCGTATATTGAAATATTTACAAAGTATTCTCATACTTTTGGTACAAAAAATATCGCTATTGTCCCAGTTCCGACTCACTGGAGAAGAAAAGTATTTCGCTGATTTGATCATATGAAATACATAAGCAAAAAACTCTCAAAAAAAATAAATATTCCAGCCTTGCCTCTTCTCTCTACAAAGTACACGCCTCAGCAGTCAAAACTTCCACGAAGCAAGCGTCTTAAAAATAAAATACATGCCTTTAGGGTTAAATCCTCATATAAAATCCCAAAGAAAATAATTCTCATCGATGATGTTATCTCGACAGGAGCGACAGCAAATGAATGTGCGAAAGTACTTAAACAATCATGAGTACAAAAGGTCTATGGATGTTTCTTAGCCACTAATCAATAAAATCATGTCAAAAAATCTTATAATTAAAGGAGCAAAAACTCATAATCTCAAAAACATTCGTGTCAGCATACCAAAAAATACCCTCTCTGTAATTACAGGTGTTTCTGGTTCTGGAAAATCTTCGCTAGCTTTTGATACTCTCTATGCAGAGGGACAAAAGCGGTATTTGGAGTCCCTCTCTACCTATGCTCGTATGATTATATCAGATACCTCTGATGCAACAAAAGTTGATGAAATACAAGGACTCTCGCCAACTATCGCCATCAATCAAAAAACTGTGTCGAATAATCCACGCTCGACCATAGGAACCATCACAGAAATATATGACTACTATCGACTTCTCTATACTCATATTTGAGTCCCTCATTGTATCAATCACAATACTATTGTTCTCAAAAAAACAAGCCTTTCACAGATATACGATTCTCTTGAAAAAATTCCTCTTTGAGAAAAGTACTATGTAATGTTTCCATTTTCAATTTTTGAAAATGCTCGTGAATATATCAATCTCAAAGATATAAGCCAAAAGGTTTCTGATAATGGGTTTGTACGTTTTATGGTTTGAAACCAGCTCTATTCTATTGCTGATAATTTTGAGGATACTTCGCCTGTCGAAGATGTCGAAGATGTGTCTATCGTTGTAGATAGGCTTGTCAAAAAAAAGTCAGAAGAGTATGAAAATAGACTCAAAGATACCCTTCGAATAACGAGTGAAAAGTGAAATGGATATATAGAAATATATTTTGTAGCATCGTGAAAAAAACAAAAAGAAACACTCTATGCATCATGTAAAAAATGTGGATATACACTTGAAAATCTTCAAATATCAAATTTTTCTTTTAATTCCCATTATGGGGCGTGTGCAGATTGTCTATGATTGGGTTATCGTATGACTTTTGATGAGAAGGATATTATCAATGGAGAACTCACACTTCTTGAGTGAGCAATACTTCCTTGGTGAGATCAGAAGTGATACTATTCAACCATACTTCAGTCGATGTGTGAAAACAAAAATATATCCATGGATATTCCCTATAAAAAACTTACAAAACAACAAAAAGAAAAGGTGCTTTATGGAGTTTCTGAAAAGTTTCGAGTGGAGTTTCGGCTCAAAAATTCCAAATCAAAGCACATATCACACATACGATATGAGTGAATTATTCCTCATTTAGAGAGAAAATATTTTGATATAGAATGAAAAAAAGATGTCTATGTTAAAAAACTCACACAATATGCCACAGAAAAAAAGTGTAAAAGTTGTCAGTGATATAGAATTCACCCCATGTATTTGCAGGTAACTCTTGGAGGAAAAAATATCTGAGAATTGACGGGACTTTCAGTGCAAGAAAGTAGAAAATTTTTTGAGAAAATACGGCTTTCTGAAAATGAGTCAAAGATAGCAAAAGAAATTCTCAAACATATTCGTGATCGCCTTGATTTTCTTCAGGGAGTAGGACTTTCATATTTGACGCTTGATAGAAAAGCTAATACCCTTTCAGGTGGAGAATCTCAAAGAATCCGCTTGGCAACTCAAATAGGAACAAAACTTGAGTGAATTATTTATGTACTTGATGAACCATCAATTGGACTACATCCTCGAGATAATATGATGCTTATTTCTAATCTCAAACACCTCTCGGAGATTGGAAATACGGTCATTGTTGTCGAACATGACGAAGATATTATGAGAGAGAGTGACTATATTGTCGATATTTGACCAGGGGCCTGAGTACACTGATGAGAAATTATATTTTCTGGTACGTATAAACAGCTGTTACAAACTTCGACACAAACGGCGCAGTATTTGTCGAAACAAAAAATAATCACACGAAATAATCCAAAAAAGCCATCGATAAAAAATGCGATAGAAATTTATGGAGCCAAAGAAAATAATCTAAAGGATGTTAATGTGCGTATCCCTCTTTGATGCCTTACTGTTGTGACGGGTGTTTCTGGTTCTGGAAAATCTTCGCTTGTTATTGATATTGTTTCAAATTTTTTACACAATCATTTCAATCGATCAAAACGAAAGGTTTGAAAACACAAAAAAATAACTGGAATGTCGAACATCGACAAAATGATTTTAATTGATCAATCACCGATTTGACGAACTCCTCATTCAAATATAGCAACCTATACAGGAGTATTTACTTTTATTCGTGAGGTATTTGCAAGCTCTGTCGATGCCAAAAAACGCTGATTTTGACCAGGACATTTTTCTTTTAATACCAAATGATGACGGTGTGAAATTTGTGAGTGAAGTGGGACAAAAAAAATAGAAATGCATTTTCTGCCAGATGTCTATGTTGAGTGTGAATCATGTAAATGAACTCGATACAATCAGAATACACTTGATGTATTTTTTAAAGGAAAAAATATTGCAGAAGTCCTCAATATGACTATAGAAGAAGCTGCTGTATTTTTCAAATCCTTTCCACGAATACTTCGAATTCTGGATACACTTCTTGATGTAGGACTTGGATATATCACTCTTGGACAGTCTGCTCCTACACTCTCTGGTGGTGAATCTCAGCGGATAAAACTTGCCTTTGATCTAGCAAAACGCTCAACCGGAAAAACTCTCTATATCCTTGACGAGCCGACGACAGGGCTCCATTTTTCTGATATACAAAAACTTCTTGATATTCTTGATCGATTGGTAGAAAAAGGAAATAGTGTTCTTGTTATCGAACATAATCTTGATATTATTGCCAACTCTGATGCGATTATTGATATTTGACCAGAAGGTTGAAAAAATGGATGACAGCTTTTATTTTCTGGACCGACAAAAAAAATTGTGAGTTGTGAAAAATCCTATACCGGACAATCGCTTAAAAAATACTGGGAATTACAAAAAAAGAAATAAACGTACAATTATTGAACTATAAATGCACGAAATTAAATATTTTGTCGAAGTTGTACCTTCTTTGATTTGATATAATTTCTTTGAAAAAATAAAAAAATCCTGCCATTTTAGAAATTGTCCCAAAAATTGTCATCTAAGAATTTATTTCAGGATCTAGTAAAAAATATTGCTTTAAAATAGAGATTCTGAAACAAGTTCAGAATAACAAAAGCAACATTTTTTATTTCTATTTTAGAAAATTCTATAATAAATCCTCATGCACACTGTGGGCTGCCAGACATCACTCTGCTGCGCTCATAATAGTTTGTCGAAATTTATTACTATTCGTTGTTACATCTCATGCTGCATAGAGTCATTTGACAGAAGTTTCTTGTGATGCATCGACGATAAGACATCATTCATCATCTTTTTTTGGTGCCAGTCCATCGACAATACTGGTAAATGGCGAAGATCCAATGGCTACAAAGATACCGTCAACATTGAGAGTTTCTCAATTGTTGAGCTTGAGACCAGTTACTCACATGGTTTCTCAGAGTACTTCTGTCGCTTCTGTTTCATAGTGAAATACGATATTGTCTACTTTTTCTGCTTTTTTGATCCAAATATCTTCTGCACGAGCCTTGTTTTTTCTGATAAGAATGTGGACAGTTTTTGCAATTTCTGCCAGATAGAGTGCTTCGGTGATAGCAGTATTTCCACCACCAATGACGGCAACATCAAGATTTTTATAAAAATTTCCATCACAGGTAGCACAATATGAAACCCCCCGACCATAGTAGGTATCTTCTCATTGTATCCCAAGTTTTTTGTATTCATTTCCTGTGGCGAGAATTATTTTTTTGGCTTCAAAACTTTTTCCAGAAGAAGTTTTGACTTGGAAATGTTCATCTGACATTTTATCGACACTTTCGACACGGTCTTGGAGTATTTGTGATCAAGAGTGCTCTGCGTGTTTGGCGAAGTTGTCCATAATTTCTTTTCCAGGAGCCGAGAGAATACCAGGGAAATTTTCGACACAATGTGAAGTTCCAAGGGCTCCACCAGGAATTTCTCCGATAATGAGATTTTTGAGTGTATATCGACTGGCATACATACCAGCAGGGAGCCCAGCACTTCCGGCTCCGATAATAATAAGATCGTACATAGAGAGAAAAGTTAATAATAATGAGAATAATTCTCATTATATAGAAATAAAAATTATTGCAAGAGATTTTTTATTATTTTTCTTTTTGTATTATTGCATGAAGTATTCGTGTATTTTTGAGTACTTGCAAGAGAGGATGTAGACTATATTTTTCTCAAGTTTTTAATTCTATTTCGAGGGTTCAATATCAGAGTATATTTCACAAAAAACCATTTGTGTAGGATTGTATTTTTTGTATATCTTCAAGATTAAAAGAATTTATTTTTTGCTGTTTATTTCAAATAATAATACATTGCTTGTTTGTGACAAGATATATCTGCGTCATTTTTTGCAGGATTTGTTTGACAAGAAAATATATAAAAACACTTCCTATAACCCCAAAAAAGAACCAAAAAAGACCTTCGGAAACAAGAGAGGCAATTGGCACAAAAAAATGAAAAATAACAATAGAGAAAATAAAAAATCAAACAATATATACTCATTGGGCTACAAAAACTATAGGATGTGTTTTTATAGTGAGACGGATAGTTTCATTTTTTTCGAGAGAAGGGATGTTTATTTTTTCGGACATGTGATATGAGGTTTTTTTATATAAATAGGAGAAAATCGAGATTTATTTTCAAGAGATTCAAAAACAGTAAAAACAGTATCGACAGAATCTTTGTACTTCGTAAAAGTATCAATGCTGTCTTCATTTCAAATGTATCAAATATACTCGTATTTTGGTAAGTTTTCTTTTTGGTAAAAAATACTACTTCCATTCTCTTGAATGAGAAATTCTTTTCTATTGGCTTTAAGAAGAGGAATTTTTGATGATATCTGTCAAATAAGATCAAAAAAATGACATCATTTTAAATGAATGGTAGGATATATGTATTTGAGAGTATTGAGACAAAGTATTACAATTCTCATCTTTGTAAAGGGTCCAGGACCTTCGATACACCAAACTTCTGAAAGTGTGTATTTTTTTGAAAGTTCTGCAATTTTTTGAGGAAAAGAAATGCTTATGTCATTTGAGATTATTGTATGGTGTTCTTGTATGTTTTTTTTCGCATCAAAAACAAAATAATCTATATTTTCTCAAATTGGATTGATGTAGAGGAAAGAAGACATGTGTCAAAGTAAATTATGTTTTTTGTCGATATCAAAGAGCTTCAAGTATGTGTCTATCTTCGACATATTTTTGTCAATCGAGGTCAGCGATGGTGCGAGCAACTCGTAGGATTCTATAGTAGGATCGAGTCGAAAGGTTCATTTTTTCGACAGATTTTATGGCTATATTTCGAGCACTTTCTTGTATATTTCCAAATTTTTCTATTTCTTTACTTGAAAGTTCACTATTTCTTTTTGGTCAAATTCCAGTCGCCTTATGTCGAGCTTTTTGTATTTCTATTGCTTGTATAATTTGTTTTTGAATTTCGCTTGAGGGAGTATTACTTTTTGTGCTTTTTTGGAGTTCTTCTATCTTTATACGAGGAACATTGATATACATGTCAATCCTATCGAGAATTGGCCCAGAGAGCTTTGATCGGTATCGGTCGATTGAGTGTCTTGTACAGCTACACTGTTTTTCTGGATCTCAAAGGAAACCACATGGACAGGGATTCATCGCTCCAACAAGAGAGAAATCACATGGATATTCTGAACTTTGATTGACACGGTTGACAGTAATTTTGCCATCCTCAAGAGGCTGTCGAAGGGTCTCTAACAGTCGTTTTGAAAACTCCAAAAATTCATCGAGAAACAAAATTCACTTATGAGCCAGAGAAATCTCCCCAGGTTTTGCATCTCTTCATCCTCCGATGATACTCGCTTCACTGGCGGTGTGATGAATGGTTCGAAATGGTCTTTGGTTAATAATAGGAGTATCGGCAGAGAGAAGTCCAGAGACAGAATATATTTTTGAAATTTCTATTTTTTCTTCTATATCAAGTGGAGGAAGAATACCAGCTAAGGCTTTTGAGAGAAGAGTTTTCCCAGATCAGGGTGGTCATTCCATGAGGAGATTGTGTCCACCTGCTGCTGCAATCATAAGGGCTCTTTTGGCATGATCTTGTCCGATAATTTCCTTGAAATCAGTGTAGATTTTTCTCTTCGGTTCAAAAGAATTTTCTATTTTCGGACAATTATCAATCATTTTTTGCCCGTTTAGGTACTCTATTGCCTCTTGGAGTGATTCAATTCAGATAACGGTAATATCTGGTATCATAGATGCTTCTCATAGATTTTCTTTTGGGAGGAAGATATATTTTTTTCCAATTTCACGAGCGAGTATTGCTGCAGGAAGGACTCAGATAACTTTTCGTACTGATCCATCGAGGGCAAGCTCTCATAGGAGAATACTTTCCTCGATAATATTATCTTTGTACTCTATTTGTTCAGCGAGGATTCACAGGGCAATTGGCAGATCATAGATAGGTCATTTTTTTCGTACATCAGCTGGAGCAAGGTTGACAGTAATCCTGGCCCCACTTGGAAAGGTAAAACCAGAATTTTTGATTGCACTCCTGACTCGTTCTTTGCTTTCTTGAACTGCAGTATCACCCAATCATACAATCATAAATTGCCCCATACCACGCTTGACATCGACTTCAACCTCGATGAGGGCTCCAATGATTCCGTGCACAGATGCAGAATAGAGTGTTTGCATAGAGAACAAAATGATACAAAAAGTATATAAAAAAAGTAAAAAAAGTAAAGCAAAGTCCTAAGTATTTATAGATATACAACTATTTATTTTTTAAAAATATATATCAAAACATATTAAAAATATATGTAAAGCGAAAATTTACGAAAGATTTGAAGAATTTACAAATATATGCTATCATATATTATTTTTTGCATACACATATTCTGCTTGAGCCATAGAAGTTCGAACAGCAAGACCAGAAGAAAAGGTTCCAACAGGTACGTGGGATGGTGTTATGGATTGAATTTTTTGGTTATTTTCAAATATTCTTGCTATTATTGCACTGGTCCTTTTTGTATGGATTATGATTCGAATTATTCGACTTATATTTGAAATCTATACATCAAGAAATCTTGTATACTTGCGAATACTTTTGCCACGGGCGGATTCCAAACTTGATAAAGAACAGGAAACAAAAAAGGATTTTAAAGAAAAAATTGGTATTATGACACTCTTTTATAAGAGTATACATATGATCGGACAAATTAGTGCTTGGCAAACCATGATGAATTTTCTTTTCAATCATTTAAAAGTTTCACTTGAGGTTTTTTATGATAAATGAGAAGTTTATTTCTACATTACTTGATATCAAGTAAATATAAATCTTATCAGACAGCAGATCACCTCAAACTATCCAGATGCAGAAATTACTGAGATTCCAAGAGAGAAAATGCCAGACATTAAGCCAATATGATATGCACTTGAAGCGGCTTCTATTGGAAAAGAAACTGATGATATTTATCCAATTAAGACTTATAAATATTTTGAGGATGATCCTCTTTCAAGTTTGACAAATAATTTTTGATCACTTCAAAAAACAGATGTCGCCTGTGTCCAGTATGTCATCAAGCCACTTGGAGCCAGCTGGAATCGACGAGCCAAAAAAGCCGCTCGATTGGTCGCAAAATGAGAATACAAAAAATGACTTAAATTTGGTATTATCGGATCAGCTTTTAATTTTTTGACGGCACCATTTCGATGGTTTTTGTACCGATTTGTAAAAAATGAATCTCTCTCAGGCCCTTGAGATACTACTGCTCCATGAGCCTCTTCTGGTGACGCTTACAAGATCTTTAACCAAGCCGAAACAGAGGCTCAAAAAATGGTTGGTGAGTCAGCTGGTCAGCCTGGATTTGAGACGTCTATTCGTATTTTGGTCGCATCAAAAACTCGATCCTCAGCGCATGAAGGACTTAAAACATTAATTTCGACCAATTCTGTTTTTACAGATGAATACAACAATCAGCTCGATAATCCACAAATATTGGAGGATTTCTTTCGATTTTTCTTTACTCCAGTTCGTTACTTTGCTTTCAAATATCGATTGGTTTGACTTTTGCAAAATATCAGTCGATTTTCGACCGATGAACTGGCAACAATGTATCATTTCCCTGATATTAAATACAATCGATCACCGCTTATTGCCTGGCTTGAATATAAGATGCTTCGACCACCAATTGAACTCAAATTTCCAACAGATCCACTCAAGCTCTCTGATTATAAGAGGGATTCGAATGGAAATATCATCACGGTTGATGGATCACTTCTCAAGGTTGATGAAAACAAAAATCTATTTCGAGATAAAAACAAAAATCTTGAGCTTATTGATGGTACAACTCTGCCAATAGTGCGAGAAGGAAAAAATCTTGGAAGACCAATTGATGAAGGGAAATATCCAATTGAACAAGATGTTCAGAGAACTCTGGGAGGATTTCCACTTTTCAAAAATTCGGTACTTATGTGATGGAATGAATACAGAAGTCGAAAAACTCCAATCTATTTTGACAAAAAAGATCGTGGACGACACCAATATATTATCGGTAAATCTGGTTGAGGTAAGTCTGTATTTATCGGGTCACTGGCGCGTCAAGACCTCTGGAATGGAGAATGACTGTGTGTTATTGATCCACATGGAGACCTTGTAGAAGATATTATTTCTTTTACTCCAAAAGAGCGAGCAAAGGATATGATTGTATTTGATCCGGCTGATTTTGAGCGTCCTATGGCACTCAATATGCTTGATATTATTGCCACAGAACCAAATCTGCGAGCCATAGAAAAAGATAGAGCCGCTCTTGATGCTACTTCTATTTTTATCAAGATGTATGGTGATGAGATCTTTGGTCCTCGTATTCAGCACTATTTCCGAAATGGATGTTTGACGCTAATGGATGATGAAGATGATGGAGGAACCCTTATCGATGTACCTCGACTTTTTGTCGATGAAGCGTATATGAAATACAAGGTTTCAAAGGTCAAAAATGTCATGGTAAAATCCTTTTGGAAAAATGAATATGCCCAAACAGGCGACAGAGAGCGACAAGAAATGATTCCATTTTTCCTTTCGAAGTTTGGTCCATTTATTACCAATACAACGATGCGAAATATTATTGGACAGACAAAATCTGCCTTTAATCTTCGAGAAGTCATGGACACTCAAAAGGTTCTTATGGTTAACCTTTCAAAGGGTAAAATTGGAGATATCAATGCTCAGCTTCTTGGACTTATCATGGTATCAAAGATCAATATGGCAGCCATGGCACGAGCCGATATGCCAGAAAAAGAGAGAAAAGACTTTTATCTCTATGTTGATGAGTTTCAGAATTTTGCCACCGATACTTTCTGAGAAATCCTCTCAGAAGCTCGAAAATATCGACTTGCTCTTATTATGGCTCACCAGTTTATTGCCCAGATTTGAGGAAGTGGTGAAAAGTACAAAAGCACTGGAAAACCATCAATCAAAGATGCCGTATTTGGTAATGCTGGAACGATTATGAGTTTCAAGGTTGGTGCCGAAGATGCAGAATACCTCGAAAAAGAATACGCTCCGCTTCTTTCCCAGCAAGATATTATCGGTATTGCAAAATATACCGCCTACTGTAAGCTCAATATTGATAATTCGACAACTCGACCTTTTGATATGAAGACGATTTGGGATCAAACTCACAAAAATGCCGCTGTTTCTGATGTTATCAAAGAATATTCTCGAAAAATGTATGGACGAAAGAAAAAATACGTCGATATGGAAATTGAAGCCCGAATGGGTATGACTCAGGAAAATGATACTAAGTCGGATTCCGAAACTCCAAATATAAATTAAACCTAATTTTCTGTTATGCGAACACTTCTCTTCATTCTTGTATTTTTAATAGCTGCTATCAATTGAGCTATTGTTCTTGGTATATTCGGAATTTTTGAATATGAGCCACTTCAGCAAATTATAGATGCACACCTTTCATATGTTATTATCGCACTAGCTCTTCAGTTGCCAGTTCTCTATATTCTTTTGCATTTTTCATATATTCGTCCTGTTGCTCTCTTAAATAAAAATATTGCCCGATTTTATACTGGTATTCAAGAAAATCCTGATATCAAAGCAAACTCTTGGAGTTCTGGTATGAATAATCTTATCACCTTTTTCTTAAAAAGTTTGGAAATTTTACGTGTTTTTAAAGAAGAACTCAAAGATGGTCGGGTTCTCAAATCGGAGGTGGAAATTGCCAGTGAAATCCAAAAACAAAACCTTCTCAAAGAAGATGATGTTATTCCTGGACTCGATATTGCCATTGGTATTGATCCAGCTTCTGAGGTTGGATGAGACAGTGTTGATATTGTCTCATGAAAAGATGGAAATCACTATCTCTACGTTTGAGATGTTACCGGACATGGTGTCCCTTCTGGATTTGTGATGATGATGGTAAATGCCCTTATTTCTGCCTTTTCAGAAAAGGCAGTGCAGGGAGACTATATTCTCGGTGCTACTAACAAAGTCCTCAAACCAAGAATCAAACCAAATATGATGATGACCGCGCTCATGCTTCGTTGGGACAGTATAAATCAAAAAATGTACTATACTGGAGCTTGACATGAATACCTTCTTGTTTATAAAGCTGACAAAAATAAAGTCTATAAAATCAAGAGTGGTGGCGTTGCTTTGGGAATGATGCGAGATATTTCTCGTACCCTCAAAGAACAACCAATACCTTTTACTTGAAATGATATCATAATTCTATATACTGATGGTATCACGGAAGCTCGGTATCGATCTGAGCAAAGTGGAATCTTATTTGGGGTTGATAGACTGATCAATTCTATTCTCTCGGCTCCACAGCATACGCCAGAATCTATTTTTACAAAAATTACCACTGATCTTTCCGCATTTATGGGGTATAAACATATCCAATACGATGATATTACACTGGCTGTTATTGGTATGAATTCAAATCCACTCAAATGAACAACGCTTATGAAAATACCAGAAAAGATCAATCCAGATAATCTTACGGAGTGGAACTGGTGAATACAAACATCAACAAAATAATTTTCTAATACTCTTTTATTATGGCTTCTACAACACTTGCACAACTTGTATCATCAATTTATACTGGTGATGTTCAATGACTTGATACTATACAATCTTCGCCACAAAGTACAGTTTCGACTCAGAGAACTTCGCCTGTGGTTTCTCAACAAAAATCACTTGCATCAAGAGATGATTTTCCTGATGATGGTACAAAGAAACTCACAAAAGAAGAGGCTCTTATTCTTAAGGAAACTGAAAAAGAATACAGAGAATCTCTGGCTTTTATAAAAGATATGATTGCCCCATCAATGATAAAAATTGATGCTACGAAACTCCAAATAGGAGACACCTTTATCCGTACCGTTTTTACCTATAGTTATCCAGATGTCCTTGAGTGAAATTGGCTTTCACCTCTTATCAACTGGGATGTAAAATTTGATATGTCGATGTTTGTCTATCCAGTATCAAGTGGACATGTCATGAAGTACCTTCGTCGCAGGCTCACGCAGCTTCGATCGCAGTATTCTATCAATCAAGATAAGGGACTGACAAGTGATCCGCATCTAGAAGCGCAAATGCAAGACGTAGAAGAGCTCCAGCGATCGCTGACACGAGGGCAAGAAAAGTACTTTCATTTCACATTGTATGTGACTATCTATGCAGAGAGTGAAGAAGAAATGAAAAAACTTTCCAATAAACTCGATACCATGCTTGCAGGTCGAAATATTATGACAAAACAGGCATTTTTGCGAGCAGAGCAAGGATTTATTGCCACTGGTCCTTTTGCAAAAGATGAGGTCAATGTCTATAGAAATATTTCTACGAAGGGACTTTCGACAACGTTTCCATTTAGCTCGAATTCACTTTCACAGGATGATGGAATTTTTTATGGAATCAATACACACAATAAATCACTTATCATTTTTGATCGATTTCAATCGGAAAATGCAAATATGTGTGTCTTTGCCAAATCTGGTTGAGGAAAATCATTTGCTGTCAAGCTTGAAATCCTTCGATCGCTTATGATGGGCACAGATGTGATTGTCCTTGATCCAGAAAATGAATATAAAGCACTGGTAGATACGGTATGATGAACCTATCTCAATATATCTTTGAACTCCGATGAGAGAATTAATCCATTTGATCTACCACGATGACTGAAAGATCGAGATGAACATCCTGGTGATCTTCTTCGGTGAGCTATTGTTAATATGATTTGACTGCTTCGTTTGATGCTTGGTACTATTACGCCGAATGAAGAAGCCATTATCGAAAAAGCTCTGATCACGACCTACTCTCTTAAGTGAATCACGATGGAAGATGACAGTGTTGAATGAAAAGAAATCCCTCTTCTCAAAGACCTTGTTTCTGTTCTTGAAACTATGGATGGTGCCACTGGGATTGTCAATCGACTTGAGAAATATACGGTTTGAGTATTTTCCTGAGTTTTTTCTCAGCATACAAATGTTGACCTGAAATGAGGATTGGTTGTGTTTTCTGTTCGTGATCTCGATGAAATTCTTCGTCCCATTGCTATGTATATCCTTCTTAATTATGTGTGGAATGTGGCTCGTTCAAGCAATAAAAGAAGATTTCTTGTCGTTGATGAGGCGTGGAATGTGATGCAATATGAGGACAGTGCGAGGTTTCTCTTTGGTCTCGTAAAGCGAGCTCGTAAGTATGGACTTGGAGTGACGACAATTACGCAGGATGTTGAGGATTTTATGACTTCAAAGTATGGAAAAGCCATCGTAACCAACTCATCGATTCAAATGCTTCTCAAACAGTCTCCAGCCTCGATTGATGTTCTTCAAAACGTATTCAAGTTGACAGAACAAGAAAAATATATTCTCCTCAATGCCTCGGTTGGTACTGGACTCTTCTTTGCTGGAGGTGAGCATGTAGGAATTGAAGTTCTTGCTTCTTATTTCGAAGAAAATATTATTACCAAAGGTATTGCTTCTTAACTTATCTCTATGAATATGCTTTTCAACACTAAAAAATGATCGGTTCTTCTGATTGGTATGATTCTTTCGGTTTTTGTTTCTGTCTTGATTCTTGGACTTGCTGATCGAATTCAGCGATTTGCCCAAAATAGTTCTTGAATAGAGGCTTCTACTCAGGCCTACTATAAGGCTACCAGTACGATCGAAACACAGCTGATGGAAAATGCTGATCTGCGGACGCAGCCATGGAAACTGACAAATACAGGAGCAGGAAATCCCTATAGTGGATCGGGATATGAGTTGATCGCTCAAACAGGAGGAAGTGTGATTCCAAGTCCTTGACAAGGAAATAGTCCATTTAGTTCAGGCTATAATCTTATCACTCTTTCTGAGCCAGTTCAGTTGGTAATACCAAACTGAGTCAATTGGTCAAATGTGAAAATAAAATTTCGAGTTCCAGATCTCGATGAAGACGATGTCTCAGAAATAATACAGGTTTCAAATACTCTTTCATGAGTCATTCTTTGGACATTTGGATCTCGAGAAGATATTTTATACGCCAGTGGAGAGACAAATATTATACAATATCGGCATATTTTCGATGGGAACGACATTGCTAACCCCTTTTCAATTAAAGATAAAGAATGATTCCTTTCATCAAATACAGCATCTGGAGAAACATTTTGAAGTTTTTATACAAATACTCTTTGACCAGGTGGTGATAAGTGTAAGAACTATAAATGTACCCTTAAATTTTCTATGATTCGTCGAATTCCTTTGGATCTTCAAAAAACGCTTCCATTTCTTGAATATAAGATAGAGTTTGCTCCAACTACCATCCCAAATCGGTATATGAAAATTGATTCAAATGCCTATGTACGAGGGTATCTGCGAAGCCGACATGTAGAGATTCCACAAATTACGACCAATACTGCACTTGACTTTGCAGTCCTTCAGTAGTATAATGGCGCCATGAAAACAATTATTATTTCAGAATCGAGTGACGCTGATCAGCGACTTGATAAGTTTATCAAGAAGTTTTTTCCTAGCGCGCCACTTGGTGCGCTCTACAAGATGATACGAACTGGAAAAATCAAGGTTTCAAAAAAAAAGAAACCCCTTTCGTATCGACTCAATATACACGATGAAATTCAATTTTTCCTTACGGATGATGAATTCAAGACTTTTCGTGGTCAGCAAAAAATACAAAAACAGCCTCAAAAAAAGAGGGATCTTGATATTCTCTATCAGGATGACTACCTTCTTGTGATCAATAAACCAGCCTGAGTCAATGTTCATCCCTGAGACTATAAAAGTGATGAGATTTCTCTTATCCAACAGGTTCATGATTTCCTGGGGACAAAGTATAATACACTTACTTTTAAGCCATCACTAGTCCATAGAATTGACAGAGATACTAGTGGATGCATACTGGTTGCCCTCGAAAAGAAAACTCTTGTCGATTTACTCTCGCAATTACAGAACCATAGCATTACAAAGATATACCATGCTATTTGATATGGAAAACTTCCAGGTATGAAGTGAAAATTGACAAATAAGATCCTAAGAATAGAGAATGCAAAAAATGAAGCAAAGGTTCAAGTCAGTGAAAAATGACAAAAGGCTATAACGCACTATAGTGTGATTTCAAATTTTAAAGTAGACAACTTCGACATATCCCATATCGAATGTCGACTTGAAACTGGAAGAACACATCAAATTCGCGTGCAATTATTATTTAATAATTGTCCGATTTTATGAGATAAGCAGTATGGAAATAAAAAAATAAATAGCTATTTTCGCAGGCATTTTGATATTTCAAGACAATTGCTTCACGCAAGAAAGCTTGAATTTTTCCATCCAATAACAAGAAAAAAAATACAGATTGAAGCTCCATATCCAGATGATTTAAATCGAATTATTTCTTTTTCTCAATCTTGAGAAAACACCGTATAATAAACGAATTAAATGGTTTTTAAAATGCTTCTATAAACACAAAAATATATTTTTTTATACTCATATTCTTATGAAAAAAATCCCAAAAAAAATTCTTATTATGGCTCTGGTCTGAAAGCAAAATATTTGAGACGAATATATTCTCAAGTCAGAATATATGTTTCTAAAAAAGAAATATCCGGATGCAAAGTTTACGATCGCCACCTTCGACACAACTTCGACACCTATTGTCGACAAAAATATTTCTTATATTTCGTATTTTCCAAACAATCTCAAAAAAAATCCCTTTAAAAATATCTATTATTTTTTGCGACAGACTTTTGCAATGATGTTACATGACTGTATTATCGTTTGATGATGAGGAATATTTTTTGATAATGAACCAAATTCGGATTTCAAAAAACTCATCTATCAGTGGAAACTGCGACTCTCTTTGGCACGATTTTTTAAGAATAAAATTTGTTTTTTTGGAATCTCTCTTGAGATAAAATCTTCGACACATCTTCGACAACTTCGACAAATTATCTCATCAAAAGATACTGTCTTGGTTCGAAATAAAAAAAGTAAAGAAAGTCTTTTAAAAATAGGACTAAAGAGTGTACTTATAGATGATGTTGTTTTTTTAAGTTCGACACAACTTCGACAAACTTCGACACAAAAATCACAGAAAAAAAATATTGGAATTTCACTTCGATGATGATTTTTTTCTGATACAAATATACAAGAATTTCAAAAAGCTATAAAAATTCTCGAAAAACAAAAATACACCTTTGTTTTTCTTTCCCACTCTCTTGATGGAGATATAAATACCAATGATGCCAAGTTTGTAGAGAGTATCTTCTGAAAAAAATATCAAATTACTCAATCTTTTGAAGAAACTGAAAAAGCCTATCAAACCATAGATATGATGATTTCTATGCGGTTTCATTCAACAGTTCTTTCGGCAATGAGAGCAATTCCCTGTATTCTTATTTCTTATTGACCAAAAACCGATGCTCTTATAGAAGATTTTGATCTAAAAGAGAGAAGTTTTCAAATTTGAAATCTTTTATCGCAGGATTTGGCAGGCCTTGTTTCTGATTTATTCGATAATTATGAAAAAGAGCAAGACAAAATAGCCCAGATATACACAAAAAAGCATATAAAACTGTTGCAAAAATTAGATAAAATTGATATAATGGGTCTATAATATATTTTTATTTAGACTATGGATTTCTCATCAATCAAAAAGGCACTTTCATCGTGAGTTGATTCTGTCAAGAAAACAGCAAAAAAAGTTTCGAATAAAACCCTCTCATTTGCCAATGAGCAGGTAAGTCGAACTGGACTTTTTTTGACCGAACGAGAAGATTATGAAAAAATGATAGCAGAAAAGAAACGTTTTATCGTCATAGCCTATGATGAAACTGACCTTATCGGTCGAGAGTTGGTGCTCCTTCTTTCGGTATGGATGACAAAAACTTTTATTGACGGCTCAACACTGCGCTACATAAGTATCGATCCAGATGATACTCCAGATTTTGCTCATGATCTCAAACTGAACTGGCCAGTGGAGATGAGAGTTTTTTATGATGGAAGAGAAACCAATCGCTTTACAGATCTTGATGATATCAAAGAATGGTGGGATTGAGAACGCATTTATAAGGTAAAATTTGTTCCAAGAAAGAAGAACGAACCAAAAAAACAAACACCTAAAAAATCAAAAACTTCGACGACAAAGAAGGCAGGCTCTGCAACAGCCAAAAAAACAAGCACTTCAAAAACGACTGCAACAAAAAGAACAAAAAAGCCATCAACAAAAACAAAACCAAAAACCACTCGAAAAACTCGAACCAGAAAAGCTGATAGTGTAGCCCCAGTTGATCCGCTCGCAGAAGCTACTAAAAAATAATATATATTCTTATTCTCACAAACTATGATTTCTTCACTTGATCTTCTCTATACAGTCCTTGCTGTCATGATTATTCCGGTATTTTCGCTTATTTGTCTTGTGCTTTGGCGTACGTACAAAATCCTTGGAACGGTTGAAAATATCACACAAATGATAGACAAGGGGATAGAAATAGTGGCTGGTGTTGATAGTATTCCTATGAGAATTATCAAAAAATTCCTCCAAAAAACACAAGAGAAATAAATTATTTCATCAAATATTCGAGAACTTTTTGCCAATTAGGAAAATCGAGGGTTCCAAAATGGATATGTTCGCCTTCGAATTTTTCTACGCCGTTTTTTGTTCTATCATCAATCAGGTAATCTCCAGTATTTAAGTTTTTGTGATGAGAGAGGATAAGTCTTTTATATAAAATACTCTCTTCTTCTTTTCAGAAATACTTTTGAATCCATTCAATTTTATCCCTCCAAGAGCTCGAATTGTACCAGGAAGGTGTGGAAAGTATATAGACTTCATATTTTTTTGAGAGCCTGTGTATCCCTTCGATGGCTCACTGCATTGGTTTCATTAAGCGAAAAACGCCTGGTATTTGATCAAGCCTTCCTTCGTATTCTTTTTGAGTTTTTTCGCTGCACTGGGCAACTCCACTCATGAAATCAACCAGTACACCATCCATATCTATGTAGAGAATTTTTTTTGAGTTTGGTTTCATAGAGTTTTATATTTTATAGTGTAAATGCATTCAACATGAATATTTTATATCAAAATACCGTGGATACATTTTCCTTTTTTGATTTCTTGTCCGGCATCGGGTAAGAAATTTTTTTCATTTGCGGCGATATAGTTTTGTGTCCAGCCAGAAAACTTGTCTTTTCTTGCCTTTTCGACAAGAACCGTTAGTTTTTTTCCAGTGCTTTGCTCAAACAGTGCTTGTTTTGCTTGTTCGCCGGCAGCGATGATTTCTTTGACTCGTCTTTGGCTCAAATGATTGGGAACTTGATTTGCAAATTTCCCAGCTGGCACACTGTAGTGATCGATGTGAGGTGAAAAAGGGAATGCATGTAAACTTGAAATCTGGAAATCTTTTACAAGTTGTAGACTTTCTTGGTAATCTTCGTCACTTTCTCCTGGAAAACCAACAATAATGTCAGCTCAAATATTTAAAATCGCACCATCGTGTCGCTTTAAATGACGCAGTTTTTGCAAAACCTCTCGTACTTTTTCTCCATCATAGTGACGATTCATCGCCTCGAGAACAGATGAAGAAGCTGACTGAATGGAGAGATGAGGATAGGGATTGATTCGATCTTCTCAAAAAAGAGCGATGAGCCTATCATCGAGAAATTCCACTCCAAGAGAGGAAATTCGAAGTCGCTCTAGTGTTGTTTTTTCGAGGACGGCTTCTATGAGCTCGACAATTCGTGAATCAGTAAAGTCATTTGAGCTTTTGGCTCACCAAGCCCCGAGATTGATACCAGTGAAGACGACTTCTTTTCATCACGATGTTACAAATTCATTGATTTCCTCAATAATTTCATCAGCTGGTCGCCATCGGTGTCTTCATCGAGCCTGTACGGTCAAGCAAAAGGTACAAAAATTATCACAGCCAGTTTGTATGACCATATATTTTCTAGTAAACAGCGATTTGACGTTTAATTTTTTGAGACTTCTGACCTTTGTTTTCATTTGTTTTATTCTCTCTTCTTTTGTCATCACAAAATCACTGGGATCTTCAGGAAGAATTTTTATTTTTTCTTGATATTTTTCAAGTTCGCTATATATTTGATAAAACTTTGGATCAACAACACCATTTCGGATATTACCACAACCAGAGAGATACAAGTGTTCATTTTTCCCAAGGGTTGGTATGATTTTGAGGGCATATTTGAGCCATTTGTTTTTAGCTTTGTCCGTGACAACACATGATGCAATAAAATAGCCCTTTTTTCCATTAAGATAGGAATGAGCGAGCCACTTTTCTGCAAAATATTTATTGGTTTTACAGCCAAAAACCTTGTAATCCATAAAAAAACTATTGCTATTGAAATATATTTTGGCATACTCTATATACTTTTTTTCAAAAATCAAATTCTTTTATGTACTTTCTTGCTTTTTTTCTGTTTTCACTGCCTTTTGTTTTTAGTCATCTATTTTGAGCTTGATTTTTTGTGTATATACAGTCATTTTTGTGGGAAAATTTTCATATTTTTCTTGCCTCGATTTCTTTTGAAAAAATAAAAGTTCTCTACTTGTTTTGTTTTTTAGTCTGTTTTCTCGTATTTCTGGTATGAAAGTATATTTTTTCTTATAAATATTCCAGAAAAAAATCCTTCTTTTCTCTCTATTTTTTATGAGGATATTGTATTCTTCTTGCTATTCCACTCGTATCGTATCTTTTATTTTGATGAGATGCAAGTTATTTTTTGTGGGGAAATAGCCAGAAAATGCATGGATATATTTGGTATATTGCGTGTGCTCTTTTTTGGTCGATAAGTGCTCTCTATTTTCAAAAGAAGTTGCTTTTTTATAGAGCGATTCTTCTTGCTTCATGCTTTGTATGAGGGCTGACTCTAGGAGAATTTTTTCTTGGTAGTTCTCTTTGGTTTTGAGATTCACTTACCATTCCTTGGTGAGAGTTTCGTCCGATTATATCATTTTGAAATCCAAATTATATTGCCGGTTTTCTTTTACTGACTCTTCCTGTGATACTCTCATATTGCAAACAGAAATATATAAAAATACCTCTTTTTGTTCTTGTCTTGTGAGCCATTGTATCGACTGGAAGCCTGACGGCTCTCGTACTCTCGCTTGGTTTTATTTTCTTTGAAATATCGAGAATATTTCGTATTGATATGAGAATTTTGATTCTTATTTTTGCCTGTAGTGCTGCCGCCCTTTTTGCCCTGCTTCCAAGAGAGAAAATACTTTCCTTTGAGAGTCGAATTGCTTTACAAGAAGATATTATAAGTGATATTTCTTTTCCGGAGATACTTGTATGAAAATGAATTGGAAGTATTGAGGAGCATTTTCGGGAAACTCGAAATCAGAAGATACAAAAGTATTTCCCAAATCACTTTATTATTGATTCATCGCATAATATTTTTGTTGATTTTTTGTATGAATTTGGTATTATTTGGCTTGGTATTTTCTTGTTGTATTTTTGGTACTTTTGGAAATGTTTTGAGTATGGAGAGAAAATAATTTGTATTCTTTTTTTCCTCTTTTTCTCTTTTAATACGCTGACAACACTACCAGTTCTTATTTTTTTATGAGCCAGTGCCTATGGTTTTTGACAATCTTCCCGACATAATTGAAGTACACGTACGAGCTCATGCTCACAAAACGAAGTACAGAGAAACACTCTCTGACGGAACTCTAAAAATCGAGCTTAACGCTCCAAAAGAAGGAGGAAAAGCCAATAGAGAGCTTATCAAATTTCTTGAAAAAGAAACTGGCGATAATTGGAAAATTATTTTTGGGAAAACCAGTTCACGAAAAAAACTCAAGAGAATTAAAAAACTCCTTTAATTAAAGGAGTTTTCATATTATTCCATATAGAGTCGGTCGCGATCTCTCATATTAAAGAGGGCTTCGGTTTCTGTAATAATTCCATCTTTAAATAATTTTTGTATGGATTGATCCATGAGGATCATTCCTTCTTGTTGAGCGGTTTCAAGGGTTGAGTAGATATATTGAGTCTGCCCTCTGAGGATGAGGTTTCGAACTGAGTCATTATTGAAGAGAATCTCTCGAGCAACGATACGTCCACTGTTATCAGCTTTTGGTATGAGGACTTGAGAAATTACAGCCTTGAGAGTCAAAGAGAGCTGCATACGAATCTGGTTTTGCATGGTCTCTGGAAATGACTGAATAATACGATCGACGGTTTGAACGGTATCATTGGTATGAAGTGTCGAAAGGACAAGATGTCCTGTTTCTGCCAGTGAAATAGCAGCACTAATCGTATCAAGGTCTCGCATCTCACCAACGATAACGATATCTGGATCTTCACGAAGAACAGATCGAATACCACCTCAAAAGCTCTTGAAATGCCTTCCCATTTCTCGCTGATTGATAAAAGATTTATTATCTTTATATACAAACTCAACTGGATCCTCAAGGGTAATAACATGTTTTCGCATATTTTTATTGATATGCTCAGTCATTGTTGCCAGTGTCGTAGATTTACCACTTCCGGTTGGACCGGTTACCAGAATAAGTCATTTTCCAGTACGAGTTGCATCGAGGAGATGTTTTTGGAGCAAAATATCTTTTGGTTCTGGAATTTTTGAGAGAATAGTACGCATTGAGATTGTAATCCCATGAATGGTTCGAAAGATATTGACACGAAATCGAGTTCATTTATGTTCAAACGAGAGATCAACAGAAGTTTTTGTAAATGGTTTCTCATATAAGATAGCAATCACTGATTCGATATCTTCAGCTGAAAGAGTACCAAAACTCTCCACCGGAACAATGTCCCCGATTTGGTTTCGTATGTAGGGAACTCGCCCTGTACTCAGGTGAAGGTCAGAGATGTTTTTTTTGATGACTTCTTCTACAAGAGAAAGAAATTTAGAAGTTTCCATAGAAAAAAATTAAGAAAGAGTATTAATAAGGGTATAATCTTCATTTGTTTTTGTGTATTTGAAATTTGATTTGAAGGTGTCAATATGTGATTGAGTTATAGTTTCGTATTTTTCACTTTGTTCATTATAAAAAGGAATATCCTTGATTTCGTCGAGAGAATTTGGGTAGCTATTGTTCATATCATGATAGACGAAAAGAGCTTTTCTTATGAGAGACTTTTGTTCTTCGAGAGAAAAAGAATCTTGACGATCAGAAACTGTAAATATCTCCTCTAAGAAATTATCAATATCTGTGTTTTCTTCATTTGGTTGTCAGAGAGCCTCTTCTCTGAGAGGATATTTATTTTTGTAGAGAATATGTAAGATAGCGATTTGTGTATCAGAAGCCTCTTTTGCTATTTCCCATGTACTTCCGCTTTGTATATATCCAACCTCGATCGCTCCTACCAAAAATGGAGTATACCATGCATTTGGTTTTACATTTTTGATATTGATTGAAGTATTTTGATTTTTCATAGCAGTAAATGTACCATTTGCAAATACTCATTTGATTTGATATGGAGTTTTGTAGTATCGTGAGAGAAACATAAGAGTCTCTTCTCGAGTTGTATATTTTTTTCCATCGAAATAACTTCCGTACGCTCATTTTGCACATATTTTTGCTGTCTGCTTGATAAGCTGTGGAGTGAGAGATCTTTTTTCGACAGTATCGATGATACAAGTATCATATTTTTTATCTTGTGAAGTAGAGCCTTCTTTGAGAAGTTCTTTGAGATACTTTTGGATAATAAATTCTTTTTTGTCCTCGGGATGTGTATTTTCTGAAATACCCTCATTAAGATAGTATGCAATTGGCTCTTTCCATTCAAATCCTTGATCAGCAATTGACTGGTGCACTTCTTTCCAGAGTCTATACCCTGCTTCATTATAAGAGTATACAGACTGAGAAGTGTCACTTTCAGGAAAAGAAACAAAACTCTCTGACGATCCATAAGCAAAAATGGAAGGAAGAGAAATAGTTGTATATATAAGTATGAGAAGTATTTGCCATACTTTTGTGAGTGTTTGAAACATAAAAAACAAATATAAATGAATTAAAACAAAAATATCTTAGCATATTTTTTGAAAAAAAGCCAATATTTTGGAAGTTTTTTCAAAAAATCAATTGACAGATAAACCTTTTATTCTAAGAATAACTTTTTTGTAAAAAATCTTGAAAAAAAGAGCATTTTTGATACAATTTTGTTATGAAAATAATTATTTGACTTGGAAATCCTGGAAAAAAATATGAATGCACTCGGCACAATATTTGATTTATGATGGTCGATGCAATTTTTGATATGTATGATTTTGATACCTGGAAGACTTCAAAATTTGATGCTCTCACGAGTGAGGGAATCATCGAAGGAGAAAAAGTTATCCTCGTCAAACCGACAACTTTTATGAATCTCTCTGGTCAGGCAATTTCAAAAATTGTCAATTTTTATAAGCTTGATATTTCAAAAGATATTCTTGTAATATCCGATGATATTGATATGGAATTTGCCAAAGTTCGAATGCGAGCAAAGGGAAGTCATGGAGGACAAAATGGTTTACGAGATAGTATTCAGAGGTTGGGAACAGACCATTTTTATCGTTTGAAAATCGGTATTGGACGGCATGGACATATGAGTGTTAGTGATTGGGTTCTCTCAAAATTTACAGCCAGTGAACAAAAGACCTTATCAAATGAAACCTACAAACAAGTGGAAGAAAAAATAGAGAAATTTTTGAGAGGGTAAAAAATTTGACTTAAAATCTTTTTGTATTATAATACAGACATATTTCTTTTAACTTTTTAAAAAATGAATCCTACTATACATTGAAATAAGGAACAACCTATTGATTCTCCCGAAGAGACTATTTCAGCAATTATCACACAAATAAAAATGCTCGGAATTGAAGGATATAGTGTTGAAGGTACGAATAAACAATTATTGCAATATGCTCAGCAATTGTGAGAAAAAGGTGATACATCGTATATAGTACAAGAACTTCTTCATTTTTGTAATTATTATAAGAGTTATGATTTACTCACCAAATTTCAAGCTTTTCTTGAAAGTGTCAATAAAGAGATCAGACCAGAAAAACAAAAAACTGAAGATAAGGGACATGTAAATGCAGCAATTCCTGCCCAAAAAATAGTAGGAAATTTGTAGGACGTTTCATGAGTCTATTTGCAAAAATAATATTTATAAAAAAGCCTTTATAGTTAAGGCTTTTTAACATATGAGAGTTCCTCGTTCGAGGGTTTTTTTAGATGTATTTTGGAGGCACCTGCCGGAGTCGAACCGGCCTTCAAAGCTTTGCAGGCTCCTGTATAACCGCTCTACCAAGGCGCCAAGTACAGGTATTATAGTGAAAATAAAGAAAAATCAAATTTATTTACAATGAAAGGTTTCTAGAAGTTTGATATAATCGTCTGGTGATCGGTTGAGTGAGATTGCGAAGTGCAGTAAATACACATCCGAACCACATACTTTCGCTGTTTGGATAAATCGCAATTTTGGAGTTTGATTATTGTACTTCGCGTCAAAAATATACACGCGAGAGCTGTCAGAATCTCGAAAGCGTATAGGGTAGGCATCTATTTTTTCGTATTGGATGTATTTTGATTTTGTTGCTCTGTTATTCATAATACTGTATTGACTTGAATTTACCAGAGTTTCAAGGCTTTTTTTGAGAATAATTAAATTATGAGAGAAGCCATAATTTTTGCTTGGAGATCGAAGTGAAAGGACTAATTCTCATAGATATGGAGTGGGAAGGTTTTCTTCTCATTCCTGGCTCCATTTTTCCGGAGTATACATTTCAAAACCAGACCCAGAAGACAGCAGAGTCGGCTGTCACTGGCTGAGTTTGGGGGCAGGATTTTCGCTGTTTCCACCACAAGAAGAGAGTAGAAGCATGCTTGCGAGAAGATAAACAATTATTTTTTGCATTTTTTTTAAGAAAAAGAGATAAGTCCTGTGTGAATAAGGAGAGGAGGAAGGGCAAGAATAAGACAAATAATACCTACAATAACCCGAATCATTGGACTCTTGAGAGAAGTGTGTGTGAGAATAATGTATTCGATACTTGCATAGGCAAACCAAAAAGTCGTGATAATAACCAGTGAATAGAGATGATAGGTAATGATCGCAAGTCGATCAAGCGTGAAGTATCCCCAATAAAATCCTCCCACATTCATCAAATATACGAAGAAGTAGGCAAATACCACAATTCAAAATATATATCGTGCGAATTGAAACCGCATTTCTATAATTTCTTTCGGGCTTTGTTTTATTCTTTCGAGAATTGACTTGATTTTTGGCATAAAATTTATATTATATTTTTATATTCTTATTATATACAAAAATGTCTATAACACAAGAGCAAATCGCTCGACTTCGTGCACTCTCTGCCCTCAATACAAAAAAAGAAATAGATATTGATGCGGTTATTTCATCATTTGACGCTCTTGACCAGGTGGATACGACTGGCGTCAAAAATATCACTCGAAGTGGAAATACCAAGCTATTATTGCGAGAAGATACTGTAAAACCATCACCGTACTCTGCGCAAATGCTTGCCTGTTCTCCACAACGAGTCGCGGCCTGTCAGATTATTCTCAAAGGCATTATGCATGGCGAATAGTACTGCGAAAATTACATCACTTTCACTTCATAATTTTTATGGAGTTGATGATTGGAGTGCTGATATTTCTGAAAATACTCACTGCATTGGCAGTAATGGCTCTGGGAAGACTCACATCCTCAATGCGCTTCATCTCGCACTTGGCGGGAAGGTTCTCTATGGCAAAAATAAACTCTTACCAGGAACAAAAATTACTTTCACGGTTCAGGATGCCAATGGAATGGAGATGGTGTATTTGTTTGGAAATGATGGAAAAAAAGAGTACACGATGAGAGGAGAAACTATATATACAAAGCCAAAGTACCTTCAAAATCTCCCAATTCGAAGTGTTTTTATCTCTCCATTTGATATGAATATGCTCTATTTTGCGCCACAAATCAGGAGAGACTATCTCGATAATGTGTGTGCTCGAGCCTATCCAAACTTTATAAAAGTACAGCGAGATTTTGAGCGGACGATGCGACAGAGAAATGCTCTTCTCAAAAATATACGAGAAGGCCAGTCTGCTTTCAATGATCTTGATTTCTGGGATTCAAAATTTGCTGAAATTGCCTATTTGTATGGACAGTATCGAATCAAATTTATTGATTTTATTACTTCGATAATGCCAGAATTTCCACAATTTTTTGGAAAGTATGTGATACAAATCAATTATGCCGGTGATTGGATCTATCAGGAGGACCCAGTTTGATATATAAAAACATATCTTAAAAATAAAAGACAAAGAGATATTCTCTCTGGTCATACCCATATTGGGCCACATCGAGATGACTTTTGATTCTATATAAAAGATAATGATGATGAAATCACAGAAAATGTCCAGTCTTTTTTGTCTCGATGAGAAATGAAAATGCTTCTTATTGGACTCAAAATATGAGAGGCAAAATGGATCCAAGAAAAACAAGATGTATCGGTCATTATCCTCTTAGATGACTTATTTTCTGAACTTGATCCACACAACAGTGATATTTTTCTCGACTCTATTATTCAACATCAGATATTTTTGACAAGTCAGACACCGCACAAAAAAACCCTGAAAAATAAACAATTCACTTGCATAAATTTGTAATTTCTATAAAATAGACTCGATATTTTTTTATATTTTGTAATTATGTTTCACAAAATCCTCTTTTCTTTTTCTGCGATTGTGGGTTCTTTCTTTGTAATGACAGCAAATTCTTACGCAGGAGATGCGGTTCGTTTTGAAATCGATGCTCCAGCGGTTGCAACTCTTGGTGAAGCCATCGATGTTACCGTCAAGGCAGTTGATAGTGATGGAAATGTTGACAAAAATTATTGAGGGTCAATTATCTTCTCAACCAATAATATTGGTGATATTGTCCCAATGCCAGGAAGATCTATCAAATTCGAGGCAGAAAATGCCGGAGTATACAAATTTAGTAAATGAGTTACCTTCAAAAATATAAAAGGAAAAAGAAAACTTGTCGTATTTGACAGTGATGGAAAAGATATAGAAGGAGCGGTACAAATTCTTGTTGAAGAATGAGCACAAACAGGTGGAGCAGATGACGTTGAGGTGAAGATTCTTTCTCCACAGATGAATGGAGCTATCAAAGGATCTGTCGTCACAGTAAGTGGAAAAACTCGAAAAAATAGTAAGGTCCGAATTTTCCTTAATGGAAAAGAAGTAAAAACCGTTATATCTGATAAAGATGGAACATTTACTCTTCCTCTCTCTGGACTCACCCTTTCTGACAATGTTTTGAAAGCAGAAGTATTGGATGCTGAGAATAAAGCGATAGGAAGTTCGAAAGAAGTAAAATTTAGCAAAACAGAAGATGCAATCTCTTTTTATGGACTTATTGTTTTACCAGGAACGACACTTACAGGTTCAACAGATATGACTTTGAATGTAAAAGCGATGAAATGACTTTCAGAAGTGATTGTTACACTTGATGGATCTGCTATTGCCCTCAAAGAAGCAAAACCAGGAAACTATACGACAACAACAAAGGCTCCATCAAAAACAGGAAGCTATATGCTCGATGTTCAGATGAAAACAGAAACAGGGGAAAAATCAGAAAAAAAATGAGTTACAAAAATTGAAGTTATTGCTCCAAAAAAACCAAAAGAACCGGAGACACCACAGCCAGAGATTCCAACTCCACCAACTCCAACTCAAAAACAAGCAGAGTTCAAAAATATTAAAACAGAAACACTCAATAATATTGGAAAGGTTATTTTTACTTTTGAGCTTGAAAATGCGCCAGAAGATCTTGGGTTTTTTAAGATAAATTATGGAGAGGATCCAAAAAATATGATGTGAGAAGTGCTTACACACGAAGCAAAATCAATCAAAAAATGAGATCTCTATTCATGGTATGTTCCGAATTTGCGACAAGGAGACTATGTTTTCCAGATTACTGCTCTCGACAAAAACAAAGAGCCAATCAAGGAGGTTGTCTCAGAAATCATCAAGGCAACTATTTGAAAGGATGCTTGTACTATTAGTAATGTATGACCAGTTTCAGTCGAAACAAACCAGACAAAAAGCGTGCTTTCTTGGGATCGGGTCGAAGGAGCTAGCGGGTATAACCTCTACAAGGTTTCTCCATCTGGAGAGTATACACTCTTCCAAAAGACAGTTGACCCAAGCTATACACTCTTTCTCTCACAGGGTTCGATAGTATATGAAGATTTCGCAGTTAAGGCTGTGTGTGCTGACGGAACTGAATCAAAAGATTATTCAAACGCTTCCAAAGTTCAGACTTGACCGGGAGCCATTGCTTTCATTGTTATCCTATCAGCATTCATTGGTCTTCTTGTTTTCCGTCGAAAAAAAGTATAATTGTCACATTTTTATTTGACAATAGAAATATTTTTTATACAATGTGCCTACTTTTTGCACCTATTTTATATTTATTTTTCAAAATTTTTATTTATGCCTATTACTTCTGCAGCAAAGAAAGCCCTCAAAGTGAGCAAAAAAAAGCATTCACGAAATCGACACTTTCTCTCTCTTTTTAAAGAAAGTACCAAAGCTCTCGAAAGCCTCTTGCAAGCTGAAAAAAAAGATACAAAAAAAATCACCCAGACTCTCTCAGAGATCTACTCTCGAATTGACACTCTGGAAAAAAAGAATATTCTCCATAAGAATAACGCAGCTCGAAAAAAATCTGCCTATGCAAAAATGGTAAAATCATTTATTCAATAATTTTTTTTATGAAACGAAAGAGACGGTTTCCACAACGAGATAAAAACGAAAAGCGTATCAATGAGCAAATTACAGCGCCTCGATTGACTGTGATTTCGAGCGGGTGAGAGCATCTTGGAGAAATGAGTCGAAATGATGCGATGAGAATGGCAGAAGATGCCAAACTTGATCTCGTGCAAATGGGAATCAAACAGTGAGTTCCTCTGGTTAAAATCATGGACTATGGAAAGTATCTCTACGAACAAAAAAAACAACAGGCAGGACGAAAGCAAAACGCAAAAAAAACAGAAGTAAAAACAATGAAAATCACCTATAAGATCGGCGATCACGACTTACAGGTTCGAAAAAAACAAGCAGAGAAGTGGGCAAAAGACTGAAATCCAATGCGAATCTTTCTCCAGCTTCGAGGTCGTGAAAATCACTATGAAGACATTGCTGTCGAAAAGATCAAAGAGTTTGTTGCTATGATGGAAGACAGCTACAAACAAGACGAACGTTCAAAAATCCAAAAACAATGAAACACTTTTAATATTCTTCTGCATCCTAAAAAATAATTTTTAATTTTTTTCTTATGAAACTCAAAACACACTCAGGTGCCAAAAAACGAGTAAAAATCTCTGGTACTGGTAAATATATCACCGATAAAACTGGAAAACGACACCTCCTCAAAGACAAAAGCAAAAAAGCAAAAGGACGAGGAAAGTATGGACTTGTCATTTCTGATGCCAATAAAAAAGCCACACAAAGATCACTTCCATATGGTCGATAATTTTCTTATTTTTTAATATATTTTTTATTATGACTCGAATCAAACGAGGAACTCTTACACACCGACGACACAAAAATATACTCTCTCTTGTAAAAGGATATCGTCGAAAAAATGGAAATGTGTACAAACTTGCAAAAAATGCAGTTATGAAGGCTGGAGAAAATGCGTATATTGGGCGACGACTCAAAAAACGAACGTTTCGACGACTTTGGAATGTGCGAATCAATAATGCACTTCGACCATTTGATATGAAGTATTCTGTCTTCATTCACAATATGACTCAAAAAAATATCAAATTGAATCGAAAGGTTCTCTCTAATATGGCAATTTCTCATCCAGAAGTTTTTGCTGAAGTTGTAAAAACCGTGAAAGGATAATTTTCTCATATTTAAAATTTTAAAAAAATGCTCAGATTATGAGCATTTTTTTCTTTCTAACGATATTTTAAATTTTTAAGTCGATGTATTCTTTGTAGAATTTGTTTATTTTCTGCAAGCATTTTTTTGTGTTTTAATGTTCTTTGCTTTTTTGGAGGAAGAATGGTGAGTGTTTCATCGTTCCTTCTTTGAATTTCATTCAAAATGGCTACATGTAATTTTTTATCAATTATACGTAGATAATCTTGATATATAACGCCAGCATCTATATATTTTCAGTATTCTTTTTTGAAAAATGCTATAGCTCCGAGCGAGTGTCTTGGTGTATAGGGGAGAGGTTTATTTTTTGTAATTTCTCCAGAGGAATGGACTTCATCAATCATATGAAGTAATTCTGCTTCCAGTGGATGTACAGGAATCCCTAAATCATTGACTCTTACTCACTCTAGTTGCCCTTCTCCTAAAATATAAGCACATCTTTGTTGGATATCTGTAAGCCAGTCAAAAATATTTTTGATATCTCCATTTTCTATGATTCTTGCGTCTTCTACTTCAAAAATTCTACAGATTCTTTCTTTTGAAACGGGTATTTTTTTGTAAATAGATTCACTGATGGCGAGATTTACCTGTGCTTGAATGAGTTTTATATTGTTTTGTACTTGAGGATTTTTTTCTGCCTCCTGTTGCAGTTCTTCGATGGGCGTACTTAAAAGGCTGTGTAATTCGGCCAGTTGCATATTATAAAAAAGGAAATAAAAAAATATTATATTATTTTTTAGAATTGTCAATGTTTTTTGTGGTCTTTTTCATTTTTCTTTTGAATTTTTTTCTTTTCTCTCTATAATCTGTAAAACTCTATTTTTTCTCCTATGCTTCAAACACTTCTCGAATTTGACAAAAACCTTTTGATTTCCGCTCGATCTTGTATGCACGATGATTGGACCTTTTGGATTGTGATTTTTGGTGAGCTTATCGTTGTATGGTATGCGATTTTCATTGTATGATTGTGGCTGTATGGTACTTTCAAAAAATCGACACCAGCAAAAAAAGCAGCTCTCAATATTGGCGTTCTTATTTGTCTTGTATTTGGGATTTATAGTATTCTCAATTTTGGGATACCACAGTGGCGCGAGAGTCCACAGGATATCGTATGATCTGTTAAAGCGCTTATTCCTCATCCGATAGACAATTCATTTCCTTCTGGGCATGCGCTTTTTTGGGGAGCAGGACTTGTTGGAATTTGTATGTTTTGGAAAAAAAATACACTTCTCTTTCTCTCTCTTTGAATTGGGCTCATCTCTAACCTCGCTCGTATATTTTGAGCGGTACACTATCCGTGAGATACGATTTTTGGCTTTATTATCGGTATTCTTTGAGCTTTTTTACTGCTTCCTTTGGGTCAAAAAATTACAGATTCTATCTTTCCTTTTGTTCAAAAAATAGCTTCTTTTTTCCGGTTATAGCATTTTATTTTTGCTGTGGTACCTTGTAGTATTTGAGAAGGTATTCCGCCATATTGGCAAACATAGCAGATGCAGTTTTCTCGGCGTAGACCTCGGTACGAGGACGAGTGATTCGTACAATCATGACAAATTTTGGATTGTAGGCTGGTGCATATCCACCAAAAGAAGTGGTGGTATGTCCGAGATCTTGACGGAAGTATTTATTTTCATAGGTTCATTTATACGGTATCTGAGAGGTTCCGGTTTTTCCTGCGACTGCATATCCGGCAACTCCACCAGCACTTGCAAATCATCGACGAACTCACTGCACCAGCATCGCAGTAATTGCTTTAGAGCTCTCTTCGGAGATAACTCGTCGTAGTGGTGTAGGAATACTTTGAATTTTTCTTCCATCAGGATATTCCATCGATTCTACAATATATGGTTGCATGTACACTCCACCATTTGCAAGTGTGCTATATGCGGCTGCCATTTGTACCATAGTAGCACTGATTCCCTGTCAAAATGACATCGTAAAAAACTGCATACGAGACCATTTTTCATTTGGTGCAATCTGAGAAAAGACTTCTCCATCAAGAGTGATATTGGTTTTGACACCAAATCAGAAGTCTCTGAGATAGTCCTCAAAAAGAGATCGTCATACCTTTTCGATGATATTGACCATACCAACATTACACGACCACGAAAGGGCATTTTGATACGTGTGCCACCCACCACATTTGGATCGGGCAAGATTATTAATACGTTGCTTGAATCCATTTCCATAGTCGAGTTCTACATAGTTTTTGTCATAGTAAGTGTCATCTGCTTTGATTTCTCCAGCATCAATTCCAATAGCAACGGTAAATGCCTTGAAAACAGAACCCGGCTCATAGAGTGAGGAGACAATATTGTTTTTGTAATTTCCGACTCCGTAGCCGTTTTTGTATTTATATTTTTGTATTGCAAAGTTTTCGACTTCTTCGAGAGTTGCTTCTCGAATTTTTACCCGTTTTCCCTCTATATTGGTTGCTGTGGTGCCGTTTTTGCTATCAATAACAAAAAGAGGAAACCCAAAGAGGTCAAAGGCAGGATTTTTGTAACGAGCATATATAACTGGTTCAAGTTCGTGAACATCAGTGAAATTATTCGGATCATAATCAGGATAATTTGCCATAGCAATGATAGCGCCTGTTTTTGGATCCATAACAATAACGCTTCATTCATTGGCTCGAAACCTCTTGACATATCACTCAAGTCGTTTGGTGAGCTCTTTTTGTACATTTCTATCGATGGTGAGTGTGATATTGGTTCCATTTTTTGTTGAGAGGACTCATCCAGAGGCATATCCCTCAAGCGGACGACCGGCAAGGTCTTTTGTGATGGTTCGTGTTGGGCTTTCTTTTTGGAGTTCATTTTCAAAATATCATTCGATTCCATACCTTCCAAGTCACTCATTATCCACAAAACCAGTGATCTGTCAGAGCGCATTTCCTTCTGGATAGTAGCGTACAAGATTGTCTTCTATTTTGATAAAAGGATAAAATGCATAGTTTTTAATGATATCTTCTCGTACTTCTTTTTTTGTAAGAATTCCTTTATTTTTGCTAAGCTTTTGTTCGATCATATTTTCGACAAGAGTATCATTTTCTTCAAGTGCTAGATTTACCATATCCCTTGTGCCTATACTCATTTTCCGTAAAATTTCGAGGTGTTGTTTTTTTCGTATTTTGAATTTTGTTTCCCACTGTTCTTGTTCCCCTCAAAAAAGCTCTGTCAACTTGTAGCCAAGATCGCTTTTGTTTTGGACTTTTGTTGGATTAACGTAGAGATTATTGACCACAAAAAACAGGGCCTCATTATCCCAACTATTGATGATTTCTATGTCTTCATTTCCGACATTTTTTTTCAGGAATACTGATTCTATCGGGCTTTCCATTCGTCCTTTGAGGTAGGTGATAATGGTTTTTTTGAGGATATTTTTTGTCAGTCAATCCTCATCCTCAAGTTTGCTTCTTGTATAGTTGGAAATACTTGAAATACATTCGCCATCACTTTTATGCGTACAAAATTCCTCCAAAACGGCGTCAGCTAGAAAGCTCAGAAGCTTGTCTTTTGATCATTTTTGAGTCGGATCAATGGCGAGGGTTCCGAGATTGGTCGAAACACCAATCACACCAGCCAAGGATGCTTCAGAAGATTTGATCGTTCCGCGAGAGATAGCATTTTTTACAACCCGTTTTTGTTGCGCTGCTGCCTTTTGGGTGTAATACTCATGCTGAAAAACAGTAAAAGAAAATGTCACTGAAAGCATCACGATCGAAAAAATAACAATTATATACCAAATAATTCCAATTCTATCAAGTTTTTGAAAATACCGAATTAGCCGAGAAAAAAAGAGGGAAAAAGAAAATTTTTGTTGCATAGAGATTATATATTATTCCAAGTAAAGTGTCGGAAATTAGAGAGAGTCGTCAGTTTAGGCAGAGAAGTCAGGAGCGTGATATCAACATCACAGAAACTCGAAATATATGCCAAAATATCGAGATACTGTATATGAATAGGATAGTGATAGTAGGTGCTCCCAAAGGCGTCTTCGAGATATACAATCTGTGAATATCTCTGGAGATTATAATACAAAATCCGTCGAGTTCAAATAATTATTGGATATTTTTTGTTGTAGGTGTCAATCCAAAATTGTGCTTTTTTTGTATCGGTCATATCATCAGAGAAAAAACCCACACCTTCATTGTCTATCTTGTCTTGTAATTGCAATAGGAAAAGAGTATCTGGTACAACAATCACAGTTCCTGGCGACAAGTATGGTTCGATGTGTTTTTTTTGTACAATGGTCTGGGTTGTAATAGAGGCGAGGTGTTTTTTGTTTTTTTTTGGCTTTTTGTTGTTTTGCTCAAGTGGAAAATCATACTTTTCAAGTCGGCGTACGAGTGGTCGAGGCAAAAATATTTGCAATACTTTGTGAATCGGGAGACAGTATTTTTTTGAAAGCAGTGTACAGATTTTGATTTGAGAGTCGTTTATAATTGGGATTTGGCTTTCAAGAGCGGTGATTTCTCGAATTTGACCTCATCATGTATGAGAGCTATCCGTACCGAGAGCAACTACAATTCCTTTGTCTTCTTTTTTCCCCACTGGAATCGTCACGAGGCATCAGGCAGAAATTTTCTTATCAAAAATATCCCCCACAGAATATGTGAGGGCTTTGGTGTCAAATGAGTTACTCAGTGGAATTATATCTGCATACATAGGCTAGAGTCAGAGATTTTTTTTGATTTCATCGGCTTGTTGTGTGTCTTTTTGGCTTTGGGCTTTTGCTTTTTCCTCTTCTTTGTATATATCTTTGAGCTGTTCCCATTCATTTTGAGCTTTAACGACAAGTCATTTTATGATTTCTCATTCACTGTCCATGAGCTTTCGAAATTCGACTCGCTCATCTTCGAATACCTTTGTCAGCTCATCGATTTGAAGCTGAGAAAGGGTAGGAATAGAGTCGACGACTCGTTTTTTTTCAAATGTAGAGAGTGAGAGTGAGTGCTCGAGCAAATCCATAAACACTCGTTCATCAAATTGAGTGATTGGATGCACGAGAAATTTCTGAAAAATTTCTTCGTTTGAAGTTTTTGGACGAGGTGGTGTTGGTGGGTTTTGGGCTCCATCACCCTGAGATCCAGATGGAATTCCTGTGTTTTCGTCTGCCATAATACAAATATTAAAAAAATATTTTTGTAAGTATACTCGTTTTTTGAGAAAAAACAAATCAAAATTATGTGCGGAATTTTTTTGATTCGACAAAGGCTGCGACTTCTGCCCAGAGCTCATCTTGGATATCAGCATTGTTCCAGACAAGCTCTACATCTTCGTCTTCATTGCATGCTTCCAGAAGAGAATAGATTTTGAGTGCGGTATCAAAATCGGTGATTTCCTGATAGTTTTTTGGTGTGTATCCCAGTTCCGCTGATAGTATTGTATAGCCCATTGTTTCGATTTGCTGTTTTGTTTTGAGAAAAGCGCTTCGATCTGTTTTGATCTCGATATGAGTATCTCCTATCATATAATCTTGGGCAGAAGTTTCAAGTATATTCATTTCAAAAGTGTCAATATCTTCTGGTTTTTCGATGCGTATGTTTCCTCAAAAATCAAACATAAATTTTGACAGTGACCCAGCATCAGCCATATTTCCGCCAAAAGCAGAGAAGATATGGCGAATATTTGGAGCAGTTCTATTTTTGTTGTTTGTAAGTGTCTTGATGATTATGGCAACACCACCGGGCCCATATCACTCGTATATGATTTCTTCGGCTCTCTCTCCATTACTTTCGATTCCAGCTCATCGCTTGATAGCTCGGTCGATCACATCGGCTCCGACTCACTCTTTTTTTGCCAGAGAAATAGCATCAGCAAGTGCTGTATTGAGGTGAGTGTCGGCTCATCATGCTGCCGCGATTTCTATGAGTTTTGCGTGCAGTGAAAAAACTTTTGCTTTTGCTTTTGCAGAAGCATCTTTTTTTCCAGCAACGACGGGTCATCTTCACATAGTTTTTGTAAAATAAAAAATAGATACAAAAAAGTATATCTATTTTTTATCTGAAATCAAGAGAAATGAGTTTCTATTTTTCTGCTGTGTTTTCATCGAGAATATCTCAAACTCTTGTTACACTCTCTATTGTTACCATTTTACTTTGACTTCCTTCAAGTTCAAAGTCTGCTAGAAAGTCAGGACCATGATTAAGATAGGAAGCTGCTAATTCTGTTATAACCTGAGATCTATTTACTAATCATTTAGGAAGATTTTTCTTGATGGCTTCTTGGAAATCTCGAGTAATAATATGTACTCTATTTCCATTTTTATCACTTCAAATAGCAGTGATAGGTGTATCAGCTTCTACAGGAAAATTCTTGCGAATATCAACTTCTTGACGAAATGTTAGAGTTGTCATAATTTTGTAAAATTAAAAAATAGAATTTAAATGTATTATATGATAATTTTTTAGTAAGTCAATACTTTTTTATAGAATTATCATAACATTTTTTTGTATTTTCTCCGCGACCTTATTGGCATTTTTTCTTGCGCGTCTTTTTGTTGAGAATTTCCTATAACTCTCAAGAAACGAGTCAAAATCGTTTCATTGTTTCATAGACCGTAAAAATTCTTTCGTCATCTTTAGTGTTGCATTTTCATCAAAATAGTAGACCTGTTTTTCCATTCATTTTCCTCTTTTTGATCAAAAATTATGACCAAAAACACTTGGATTTCTATAAAAATCAATCGGCATAATTCTCCCACTCTCTTTCCATTCTCTGGTCGGATCAGTCGTGAAATTGACTCAGGTACAGTCTCAAGATGTGTTTTGTTCTATACAGTCAATTCCATACCGAAAACTGTCATAGTCAGTTGCCAGCAAAAATCGACTTCAAGGATGGAGCTCTTGGAGGATTTCTATCAGAATCCTCTCTTTTGTTCTTCGATAAAAGTACTCTTCATTTCCAAGGTATTGTTTGAATGTTTCATTATTGACTCAGTAGCTTTGTTCCGGGTCTTTGTAATCGAGAAATGAGTAAAACCATATCAAAAAATCCTTTTCAAATTGATCTCTTGGCCTCCCTTCATTATTTAAAAACATATCAATAATAGGTCCAAATTCTTTTTGATTTTCGGGAGTTTTTCGAGAGACATTTACCATACAATCAAAATTATATAAATTAGATTATAATATATATTTTGTATAAGTCAATACTTTTTCTTGAAAAGAATAAAAAACTTCTCATATAAATTATGAAAAGTCTGTGATATTTTTGCGAGCATGGTGCAACCGACAGGGTTCGAACCTGTGACCTCAGCCTTCGCAGGGCTGCGCTCTTCCAACTGAGCTACGGCTGCAAATATTAGCTTCGAGGCATTCCATAGAAGTCCAGCCCTTTTTCATCGAGCATGGTTTTGGTGATGAAATTTTTCTTTTTTCCTTTTTTAAAAAAACCTCGTTCATCGAGAATTCCCATTTCTATGAGTTTATCGACTTTTTTTGTTGGGAGTTTTTTCTTTGGAAAATTTTTCTTATTTTCAAAATATTGTGTTCTTTGTTTGTAACTTGTATTTTTTCGTACTTGTGGATTTTCATTTCCAATATACACCTGCGCCGCTTTTTTCTTGTTTTTGGCAAGTTTTCGAGCTGCTGCCTGTTTTTTTACAATTCGAGATGTCAATCCGTGACTATTTGCCATATAAATCGCTATAAAAAAATCTGGAGCGGGGGACCGGGTTCGAACCGGCACACCCGAGGGTTGAAGCCTCAGTACACTCACTCTATTATGTTACCCCCGCAAGATAAGTGTGGCACTATTGTATAAAAAAAGAGGTTTTTGTCAAAAATATATTTGACAGTTTTATTTTTTCTATATAATACTTTCACCATTTAGGTGATCTTGCCAATATAGCTCAGCCGGTTAGAGCACGAGATTCATATCCTCGAGGTCGGTGGTTCGAGTCCACCTATTGGCACCATTTTTTATCGCGGAGTGGAGCAGTGGTAGCTCGCAAGGCTCATAACCTTGAGGTCGTGTGTTCGATTCACACCTCCGCAACCATAATATCACCAAAAAAATCCTCTTCCAAAACAGAGGATTTTTTTTACAAAATACAATCGTCCCTAAATATGATGATTTCAGCAGAATAAGATAATGTATTTGATATACATTTTTAAAATTATTTTCCTATCAATAGAAACGAAAACTGTTTTTATAAAATAATTACTATGAATACAAGCAAAAACCTTCACATCCTTTTTTCTATGAGTTTTGTGACGATAATTTCCGGAGCTATTTTTTATCATTTTGTAGAAAAATTTAGCTGGGTCGATTCTTTTTATTTCTGTATTGTTACTCTGACAACCGTCTGATACGGTGATTTAGCACCAAAAACAGATATAGGAAAAATATTTACTTCTTTCTATATTCTTGTGGGAATCGGGATTATAGCTCTATTTATCTCTGAATTTGCCAAGTCGAATTTGGAGAGAAGGCTCAAGAAAAAAATAAAAAAGAAAAAATAAACGATATAAATCCCTCTCTATGGAGGGATTCGTATTTTTGATATCTCTCTTCCAGGCGTTTTTATTATCTGTTTTTTTAATCCAAAGTATTTTGAGTATTTTGTTGGATTTTTGTTGTTACTTTTTGTGTTTCTCTTCATTCTAACGGGTGGGGCATATTTCCCAAGGACTGTATCAATTCTTGTGTGCTTATTTTTCCTGGAGTTTCACTAAGAAATATACCTCTTTCTTGTGTGCTTGAGTCAAAATACACTTCTTTTCATTCATGAGTAGTACCGATGTGATGTATTTTGCTTACAGATTGACTTCTTATTTCAAGCCATTCTTTTTCGTCTACTAAAAGAGTAATATTTACTGATGATGATAACAAAAGCCATTCTTTTCCATGTCATCAGTGTTCTTCTAGTCCATCTATTTGAGGGAGTTTTCGACTATCTTCCATAATTTAAAAAGAGTTAAAAATTAAAATAACTGGTCTATCTTAGGCAAAATGCATAAAAAGTCAATACTTTTTTATTTTTTCAAGTCTCTAAATTCCTACAAAATAAAAAACCTCTTTCAAATAAAGAAGTTTCTTTTGTTTGTAACCAATGGTGCCCAGGAAGAGACTTGTTCTTCTCGGTTGCGTTCGCAACCTGCCAGAGACGGCTCGGACACAAAAATGCCATTCAAGGCATTTTTTAATTTTCTTTTTTTCAAAGAAAATTGTCCTCTTTTCAAGTCTCCAAATTCCTACAAAATAAAAAACCTCTTTCAAATAAAGAAGTTTCTTTTGTTTGTAACCAATGGTGCCCAGGAAGAGACTTGAACTCTTACGCCAAAGGCAACGGCTTCTAAGACCGTCGTGTCTACCAATTCCACCACCTGGGCATATGTTTTTTGCTTTTTTGCTTCGATGGTGCTTGATCGTCGTGCACCCCACTCGAATGTCGCATCGATTTCATCGAATGCTCGTTCTCGGGAGTATGGCTCTCAAATATTCGCTTACGCTCATTTTGAACCACGCACACCCCACTCGAATGTCGCATCGATTTCATCGAATGCTCGTTCTCGGGAGTATGGCTCCAATGTGTCGTTTGCTTTCGCAAACTCGCATTTCCGCACATCTACCAATTCCACCACCTGGGCATATATTAGGATGCTTTTTGCCGTACCTATAATCAAATATTTCAAAAAGCTTACAGAGTATAGACAGTTTTTTCGAAAAAGCAAATTTTTCTGCGCTTAAAAATTGACTTTTTTGTTTTTTTTCATATTATGTCGTGGATTTTTTAGGAAATCTCTTCTTTTTTGTATTCTCTAAAAAAGAGAGAATCCTAACTTTTCAATAATTTATTATTTTTATTTTTTATATATGGCTATTTCAAAAGACCTGAAAAATCTCAGAAATTTCGGTATTGCTGCCCATATTGATGCGGGTAAAACGACAGTATCTGAGCGAATTCTTTTTTATACGGGTATCAACCATAAAATTGGTGAAACACATGATGGTGCCTCACAAATGGACTGGATGGAACAAGAAAAAGAGCGAGGAATCACAATTACTTCTGCTGCGACGACGACAACTTGGCATGATGTTGATCTCAATCTTATCGATACTCCTTGACATGTGGACTTTACTATCGAGGTAGAGCGATCTATGCGAGTTCTCGATGGAGCTGTAGCGGTATTTGATGGAGCGGCTGGTGTTGAGCCTCAATCTGAAACCGTTTGGAAACAAGCTGATAAATATGGAGTTCCACGACT
Source organism: Candidatus Altimarinota bacterium (assembly GCA_002747975.1). Lineage (GTDB taxonomy): Bacteria > Patescibacteriota > Gracilibacteria > BD1-5 > UBA2023 > GN02-873. The sequence goes on from PDRA01000009.1 coordinate 77,127, forward strand.
GGCTTTTGCCAACAAAATGGATAAAACAGGAGCATCTTTTATGATGACATACGAATCTATCCAAAAACGACTCGCTGGAAACAAAGTAATCCCAATCCAACTTCCTATTGGAGAAGAAGATGCTTTTGAAGGAGTTATCGACCTTATCAAGATGAAAGCATATAAATTTGATGGAGACTATGGAGAAAAAGTCATCGAAGAAGAAATCCCAGAATCTCAAAAAGCACAAGCACAAGAGTTTCGAGAAAAACTCATCGAAAAAGCCGCTGAGCAGGATGAAGGACTTATGGAAAAATATTTCGAAAATGGAACACTCACAGAAGATGAGATCAAACAAGGACTGCGAAAGGGAGTTATTGCCGATGATATTTATCCACTGCTTTGTGGTTCAGCTCTTATGAACAAAGGAGTTCAACCACTTCTCGATGCAATCGTAGACTATCTTCCTTCACCACTTGATGTCAATGAAGGGACTATCACTGGAACTCACCCAGATAACGAAGAAGAGCATATCACTCTCAAACAAGACGTCAGCGAATCTCTGGCTGCTATTGCCTTCAAGATTATGACTGACCCATTTGTAGGGCGAATTACTTTTGTGCGAGTCTACTCTGGTACTCTCAAATCTGGATCATACGTAAAAAATGCAGTCTCTGGAGAAAAAGAGCGAATCGGACGACTTCTTCAAATGCATGCCAACTCTCGAAGTGAAATCAATGAAATTCCAGCTGGAAATATCGGTGCGGTTATCGGACTTAAAAATACAAAAACTGGTGACACACTCTGTGATGATTCAAAACAAATTGTCCTTGAGCGAATGGTCTTCCCAGATCCAGTTATCTCGATTTCTGTAGAGCCAAAAACAAAAGCCGATCAAGAAAAAATGGGTATGGCACTCTCAAAACTTGCTGAAGAAGATCCTTCTTTTAGAGTTTCTTCTAATGCAGAAACCGGTCAAACTGTTATCTCAGGTATGGGAGAACTCCATCTTGATGTCCTTATCGACCGAATGAAACGAGAATTTAAAGTCGAGGCAAATACTGGTGCACCAGAAGTTGCGTACCGAGAAACACTCACTCTTCCAGTTGTCGATGAGCGAGGAATCCACAAAAAACAATCTGGTGGTCGTGGACAATTCGGTGATGTTGTTATTACTTTTGAGCCAATTACTCCAGAAATGCGAGAAGCTGAACCAGAAGAATACCAAAAAGAAAATGTCTTTATCAATAAGATTGTTGGTGGTGTGATCCCACGAGAATTTATCCCTGGTGTTGAGCGAGGACTTGAAACGGCGTATGCACGAGGTATTATCGCTGGATACCCTATCGTTGATATAAAAGCAACACTTACTTTTGGTAGCTTCCACGATGTTGACTCGAATGAGCTCTCTTTCCGACTGGCTGCGATCAAAGCCTTCCGACAGGCTGCGAAAAAAGCAAAACCAGTTCTCCTCGAGCCAATTATGCTTGTAGAAGTCAATACTCCAGAAGAATACATGGGTGACGTGCTTGGAAATATCAACTCAAAACGAGGACAGGTCATCGAAATGACAGAGCGAGGACTGGCTCAAATTATCCGAGCTCATGTTCCACTCTCTGAAATGTTTGGATATGCAACTGACCTTCGATCGATGAGTCAAGGTCGAGCAACATACGTCATGGAATTTGCTCACTATGCACAGGTTCCAACAAGTATTACGGAAAAAATCCGAGAAGAGCGAGGTGTGACTTTCGAAGAAGACGAAGATTAATTTTTCTTTCCTGAAAGAAATCAAAAATCCCTACCGATTTGGTTGGGATTTTTTTTGAGTGCAGTGATTGAGGATAATTCATTTTGAGCATTCACATTCAAATGCATTGTGGATATGCATATATTCATTTCATTTTGGAAATCATTTGTATGATTTGTTGATACACATATTTTTGAATGCGATATACAACTCGGAAGTGTATGAAAGCTCCGCAAATCTAAATCATTTCACCATAAACCATAAAAATACACCACACAAATTTTGATCTATGTGGTGTATCGGTTTTAGAAATAGTATATGTATTTCTATTTCTTCTGACTTCTCATGAGCATAAGCATGATCCATCCTCTTTTCTCTTTCATGTTTGGTGTTGTGTTGGTGAGTATAGCATTGTCTTTGAGAGCTTGGATATGT
>PDRA01000032.1 GCA_002747975.1 Candidatus Altimarinota bacterium
CTTGGGAGAAATAAACTCGCTCATACACTCGCTTTACGCTCATCATAATAAAACTGACTTTCATCATCGCTCATCGATTTTTTTTCACTGTATTTTTTTTCAAAAAGAAAAAAATCTCTTGGCAGTATTTCCCCCAAACCCCATTATGTACAGATTTTCTTCTGTATTTTCTTTTTTACTCTTCAGATTTCCTTTTTTCTGTCATCGCGAGCGCAGTGAAACGGAGCGTGGCAATCTCTTTTTTTTCTGTCACACAGATTGCTACGAAATCAAAGATTTCTCGCAATGACTAACCTCCTTTCGTGTCATCCTGAATTTATTTCAGGATCTTCCTCTTCTATACCCTCCTCTCCCGAATGGATTCCTGTCTGCGCAGGAATGACAACTTTATTTTGTTTCTGTTGTCTCTGTGGTCTCTGTCATCCTGAACTTGTTTCAGGATCTCCTTTCCTGTCATCTAAGAACTCGTTTCAGGATCTCTTGGTTTCTTGTATTCCCATTTCCTTCAGACTTCTCGCATTCTTCTTTTCTTCAGGAATTTTCCGAATGGATTCCTCACTCACCAAGAATAATAAAAAATCCCAGATACGATCTGGGATAAAATATGTTTTAACGAAAAGATATTTTTTCTCTTTCTAAAACTCATTTGCGTAGTGTACCGTTAGGTAGTATCGTTTTTTGGTCGGGTCGACAGTCACACCAAGTCCGATTGACTTGAAATGATTGTGAACCAAGCTTCTGTAATGAACTCCATTGTATGATCTTTCTCGGTAGAAAAAATCATAGGTTTTTCGTATCGATTTGATAAGGGCATCAGTACAATCAGAACTATTACATTTGTAGTACCCCCAGCCAATATTTTCAGTGTGTTTTGATCGAGCTACAATTTTTGGGTTTATACCTCTTTTTTTGAACCATTTATCAATAACTGGAAAATTATAACATCCATAGTTGTACTTCCCTACACAACCATCTCAGGGTCTTCCATGAATAATATAGCCTCTTTGTTTTGAAAATTTTGACCATTCAAGCGCTGTTTTATTGAGCTCATTTCGCAGTGTATAAGGGTGTAATCATTTCTTTTTTCGCAGCGAATTATTCCATGAAAGCCAAGTATTTTGTACTCGGTTTATATCCACATTTCGCACATTCGATACTGTGTGTTGATATCTTTGCTGGATTTTCTTTTTTTGATGAGCCATATTTTGTTTTTTTACTTTTGCAAATTTTGGCTTATAAGAAAAAGAGTGCGTTTTTTTCTCTTGGGCTGGTGCTGGAAAAAGAAGAGTATTTTTTATTGATTTTTTTCGAAATGAGCTTTTGAGTCTTTCTCTTTTTTTTCTCAGTCAATCAAGGTGTGATCTATTTTTTTTGATAATTCAATGCTGATAGTTTTTTGCATTGATAGTTTCTTGGCGCAAAATTTGATTGTGAAGCATATTTATACCAAGAGGAAATGGACTCGAAGCCGATGCCGGCAAGGAGGTCAAAATTCAGAGCACGCTGGCTCATAGAAGAGAAAAAAGTATTTTTTTGTACATAGTAAAAGATTATATAAATATATTATATCATATATATAGTAAAATGTCAATATTATAATTTGGTCATTTGAATAATTTTATCGGCTTGTGTCATTTTGAGATTTGGGTTTTCTTCAAGTTGAGTTGAGAGCCATTCTCGCAATTCTATCGGATTGACATCCTGTGTGACAGGGATATCAAGGAATGTTGCGAGTTTACTTCGAGGCACAAAACGCAGCATTTTTTCATTTGCATTCTTTGAAATCATTCCAAAATATACGAAATCTTTAAATTCGTATATATTTCCATTTATTTTCATCATTCCCTCCTCCATCTCTACTTCCATGGTTGGTGTGGTATTATTTTCGATAAGAAGGTATGATCCTGCCATGAGAAATGCAGCAATACTCATCATATAAATATGATTGATAATGCCATAGATTACAATAGAGACCACGATAATAAGACCGATCACATACCAGGTAGGACTGTGATTTTTTTTGTTTGAAAACGACCAAGAGTACATAAGATTTAAGAAAATTTAAGAACTAACAGCCCCAAGAAGATCAATAACTCGTGCCATAATAAACCACGCAGAAATAGCTAGAACAAAACCGATAACAGATCAAAACATTCATTTTTTTGCTTTATCAACACCAGTAGTGTCTCCAGTAATACCAGATTTTAGCTGCATTTGCACAGCAAAATAGATAAGCATCACAATAGAAACTGTACCAGCGATACCAATACCAACTTGGATAAGAGTAGCGATTACAATAGGGATATCTTCGAAACTTACATCTCAGCGTTTGAGTCGACTATTTGAAATTCAAATGATATTCTCGGTATCTGAAATAGCATCTTCATCTGGTTCAATGGCAAAAACCTTTTGATAGGCAAATGTAGCTAACAAAATAAACCAAGTGAGTATATATCGAAAGATTGTTTTCATTATGTAAGAAAATTATTGCTTTCCTCCAGTATACACGAAAATCCAAAAAAATCCAAAAGTTTTTTCTAAAAAATACAATAAAGCTTTGCTTATGCTACTTTTGTATCAGTCTTTTCTTGTATCCTATTTCGTACAGAGCTTTTGTTTTCTCTTGCTACTACAGTGGATTTTTGTATGATATTTCTGTGTTTAGATAAATCACTTGTAAGAATAGTATTGACTGTCTTTTTCTTTTCTTCAAATGTTTGCGGATTTTTGTTTCGGTTTTCTCATTCTTCCTTATTTCCTTCATTTTCTTTCACGCTGGCATCTATACTCTGTACATAATTATAGAGAGCATTTCGAAGTATTTTTTTATCTTCACTCGAAAGTGTTTCTCATAAATCTATTGCATTTCATGGAGAGCGTTTTTGATTGAGGACGGAAAGTATGCTTTGCATAGCATTGTTTCCTATCCGATTAAATTTATTTTCAAATAAGAAGTCTAAATTTTGGTTTGCAATTTCTAGTCTCTGACTTTGTTTTTTTGCTTTCTCTGCAATTTTTCATTCTTCTGACTGTTCGTACTTCGCTTGTTTTTGTATTGTGTGCATCAATTCCATTGCTTGTTTATTGCCTTCTTCATAGAAATCACCAAAAGCATTGTCTACTGTTCCTGTTGATAATTTTAATTCTTTTTCCAATCATCCACCTAGTACAATATTTTTTGTTGCTCGTCCCATATTCTTATTTTCTTCTATAAATGTTCTTATACTGGCTATCTTTTGTTCTGCGGTTTTTGGTGTTCCATCTTCATTTGTATCACTACGCATTTGTCTGATAGCATCTCCATATCCTTTTTTTATGTATTCTGGAATACTTGCAAATACTTTTTCTTGGTATTTTGCGGGGACTCTTGCTCTCATTTTTTCGTCTCCAAAGAGAGGAATTTCTGACTGAACTTCTTGGGCTTTTTTGTTTCTTTCTTGTGTTTCTTCTCTGTATTCTTTGATATCTTCTTGGGCTTCTACCGTTTCATCGGTATTTCAAATCTCTATTTTGATTCCATTTCTTTCAATATAGGTTTGAGCTGGTATGACACTTGTGTCGACGATGTAGTTGCTGTCATTTTTTTTATTTTCAAATACAATTTGTTCACTGGTGCCATTGTAATGGACACTCTCATATTCTCCTCCTTCTACTGCTGAAAGAGTTGCATTCTCTACTCGGGCTCTGTCTTGTCAGAGAACCAGAGCAGAAGTGATTTTATGAACATTTTCTGAGGTGGCTTCGTAGCGGACAGGTCAAATTTCTCGTATAGCTCTATAATACTCTTGTCTTTTTGTTGGATCATTTGGGGCAAATTCTTTATGACGATACAAAAGTGTTTTTGCTTCAAAAGTAGAATCAAATTTTCCACTCTCAATTTCTTGTTTTGTTGCCCCTGATTTTATGAGCGATTGATATATTTTTCCATTTGGATTACTTTTTTCTTTTTGAGCAACTTGTGTAAGTTTTGACTGGGCAGAAGTATCTATGATTAATTTTACTCTTGCTACTAATTTTTTATTTTTTACTTCTTCTCTCATAAGATTTGCTCTTTCTGATTCTTTTCTAACTTGTTCCGAATTTTTATAAGATAAAGAATCCGCTTCTTTCTTATCTATTTCCGCTTCTTTCTTATCTATTTCCGCTTCTTTCTTATCTATTTCCGCTTCTTTCTTATCTATTTCCGCTTCTTTCTTATCTATTTCCGCTTCTTTCTTAATTACTGTATCCTTTATAAATTTCCTTATTCTTCATTGTAATTTTCTCGGTTTTATTGTTTTGAGGATTCTACTTCTTTCTTCTTTCGGTAAATGCAAAAGAGCATCTATTGTCATTGTTCACTGACTGGTTTCTACTTTTGTATAGAGAAGAATGGCTTTTTCTTTTGCTTTTTTTGGTGTATGAGATATTTCAATTGCTTTTTTATCTGCTTGTTCATTGGATTTCAATCTCTGTTTTGCTTTTTCTTTCTTTTTTTGAACTTCTTGTTGCTGATTGACTTCTGTAACGTTTTGTACTTTTTCTTGTATTGATTTTTGAGCTTGAACTGTTTTCGATTTTTGAGTCGGTTGTACACTCTCTGTTGATGATGGTTTTGAAGAGAGTTTTTGATAAAAAGTATGTATGTATTTATTTTTGTATGAATACATATCTATTTAGAATATTTATATTTGTACTAGTATCATAGTAGCATATTTTTTGAAATAATGCAAAAGATTTTTTCATAGAAAATACCTCCGATATATCGGAGGTATTTTCTATATAGTTTTTATAGTCCTAGTTTTTAGAATTGGCTTTTATAAAGGCTTCCATTTGTTCATTTTCTTTTTTAAGTATTGCAGTCTGTTGAGCATATTTGTCGGCTTGTTGAGCATATTTGTCTCATTGTGCTATGTTATTTGCTATGTTCTGTTGTGATTCTGCTATGTTCTGTTGTGATTCTGCTATGTTCTGTTGTGATTCTGCTATGTTCTGTTGTGATTCTGCTATGTTCTGTTGCAGTTTGTATATTTTTCCCATTGTGTATCTGTCATTGTGTCCCAAAGACTTTCATTTGCTTCTATCTGTTCCATAGTATATGCTTGTCCATTTATTACCATTGTTTGATTTATTTCTTCTGCTTTTACAGGTTGAGCTACTGTCATCATTGTTGCTAATGCTGCCGATGTTGCAACTGAAACCATAAGTTTACCCGCTTTTTTTCCAGTAGTTCGTTTTATTTGTTTTTTATTTATATTTCCTTCATTCCCAGTATCTACTCCTGTGTCTACCACATCTGTGGTAGGTATTACATTTTTCGTATCTGCCATAAGCAAAAGATATTATAAAAATAGAATATTACTCGAAGTACACTTACATTATATAAATTTTGTACGGTTGTGTCAAGTGAAAATTCAAAAAACTTTTTGAGTTTTAGAAATTTGGAATATATTGAATATCTTTTTTGTTCTTTTTTTGTTGAAAATTTGTACTGGTATGTCAAAATAAAATCCCCTTGATTGGGGATTTTCTGGATTTTCTGGTGTAATATTTGCTCTCGATTCTCCATCAACTGCTTCATTTGCTTTCATAAGTGCATTTACTTCTTCGATTCTTTGTTTTGTTGTTTTTGGTGTTCCATTTTCATTCTCTGGAGTATCAAAAGATTTTCTTGCATTGTTATAGCGTGTTTGGGTATTTGGTGTTACTTTTGCAAATTCTTTGGCAACTTGCCCAGAAGACAAGAGATTATTTGGACTTCATAGGAGAGGAAGATTGGCTTTATTTTCAGAAGCTTTTTCTTTCTTTTTTACAATCTCTTCTTGCAAATCAGCTCTCTCGAGATTATCTGGATTCTTTTCTTCTGGTATTTCTTTTTCGACAGAGAGTCCATTATATTCTATACGAGAAGTTGGCGGTACAGATCCGGTATCGATGACATAAGTACTTTCATTTTTATTGCTTTCAAATATGATTTCGTCAGTTTCATCATTGAATTTGACATGAGAATATTTTTTGCTTTCTACCGCACTTACAGCTGTATTGAGAACAGCTTCTCTGTGTTTTCCGAGGACGGTAGATTCTACTATTTTTACGACATTTCTTTTTGTTGCTGGTACTCTTACTCCCATGAGTCTTCCCATATCTTCCACAGCATTTTGGTAGACTTTTCTTTTGGCTGGATTTGTTGGGGCGTATGGAGATAATTTTCCGCTTTTTCTGGCGGCTCGCTCTGATTGTACGAGTATATCTGCTGCCAGTGTCTCTTTATAATTACTGGCAATCTCAGTATCTGAGAATCCCGCTTTTTTGAGCTCTCTATATTTTTTTGAGCTTTTATTTTGTATTGTTGATTGTACTGCTGCATCGAGTTTGGATCGCGCTCATGAATCCATCACTCATCTTGCTTTGGCAACAAGAGGCTTTTGAGCATCATTATATTGTTTTAGACGAAGTTGTTTTTTTTCATTTTCCGTAGCAGTTTCTTTTTTTTCTGCTTTTAGTTCAGTTTTCTTCTTACTTTCCACTGCTTTTTTCTCACTTTCCACTGCTTTTTTCTCACTTTCCACTGCTTTTTTCTCACTTTTCTTAACTTTTGTAATTTTTAATTGCATTTTAAATGGAAGTGTTTTTGTGATTTCATCAGGTATTTTTGCTATAAGTGCGTTATTTCCACTATTCAAAACCTGCTCAATAGTCATTTTTTTCCCATCAATGGTCACTTGTGTTTTGAGGGCTTTGAGTTTTTCTGCTTGTTTTGGGCTTTTTGAAGCGGAATTTACATCAGCTTTGTTTCGTTTGTTTTGTCTTTCTTGTGATTTTTTTTGACTTTCTTTTTGCTTGATTTGTTCTTTTGTATCCACACTTTTTGCTCCGCTTGTGCTTGGTACACTTGCAGATGGGCTTTTTTGATATGTGATGTAAGTATGGATATTTGTATACATTTCGGATAAATATTTATATTTATTATATCTTATCTCCTATCCTATCATATTTTTTGAAATAATGCAAATAAAAAAAGAACAAAAAAGGATTTTAATATATTCCAAATTCTTAAACTTCAAAAAGTTTTTTCAAAAATCTATTGACATTTAATATTGAAATTTGTATAATGTAAGTGTTATTATTGTAAATAGATTTATTTTACTTAAATATTTTGATGTCTATGGCAGATACAAAAAATGTAATACCTACTACAGATGGAGTAGGCACAGGAGTAGATACAGGAAATGAGGGAAATATAAATAAAAAAAAGATAAAACAAAGTACTGGGAAAAAAGCTGGTAAACTTATGATTGCAGTTGCAACAGCAGCAGCATTGACAGCAGCTCAGCCTACAATGGCAAATGAAGCAAATCAAACAATGGTAATAAATGGACAAACATATACTATGGAACAAATAGAAGAAAATGAAAGTCTTTGGGATAGCATGACAGAAGGACAACAACAAAAGCTTATGGCATATATGGATAAGAGTATCAATACCCTTGATACAAGTATCAATACCCTTGATACAAGTATCAATACCCTTGATACAAGTATAAAAAAAGAAAATCAGAAACAAGAACAAGCAAGAGAAATGACTGAAAAAATGACTGCAGTACAGGCTATTATGGAAATAATATCTTGAAAACGAACCCTTACAAATGCAGAAATGACAGCAGCATTTCATGGTATTGCTGTTGATGCATCACTTTCTCTTACACCTTCTGAGAGAGTCATATTTGCTGATCTTGCCAGTAGTTATACCAATGGTTGAGATGGTCCACTTTTTGTCAGTGACAAAGCAAAAAAAGCATTTAAGAATTATGCAACAGAAATAAGAAATGAACTTACAAAAGATGAAGAGGCGATGCGACCTTGACTTGATCTTGTACTACAAGTTTTATAAAAGAAATTTGATACCTCAATAAAAATCCCCAAGCGAGGGGATTTTTATAAATTGTTTTCACTTCATTGAAGTTTCCTCGAGTAGATACGTATGTATAAAGTCGAAATGCACGAAAAAATATTTGATAAAAGTATACAAAAGTGTATACTTGATGATAGTCCTCGATATAAAATACAATTCAACAAAATATAAACTCTTACCTTATGAATACAATCACCCTTTGACTCTTCTCGGTTTCAAAAGTACAAGATCCTTCTCTTTTAGAGAGTAGGTATTTTATAGAACTGCGCGACGAACTTGAAAAAAAATACAATATTTTATTGAAGATACCAAATGGACTATTTGGAAAAATTGAATGAGTTTCGCCCCAGAAACGAGCTGATCAAATACATGCTCTCTATGAAGATCCAGAAGTGGATATACTCTGGGCACTTACTGGAGGTTCAGCATCAAATGAAATCCTAGAATATCTCGATTTTGACCGAATTTGAAAGACAAAAAAACCGATGATTGGCTACTCTGATGTAACTATTCTCTTGAATGCAATCTTTCATAAAACAGGAATCGTAAATTTTTTGTGACCAAATGCAAAAACACTCTCAAAATGAATTAAGTGAACACAAGAGTCTACTGCTCTTCTCGTTCAAGCAATTCGCCAAAATTCTTTTTCTCTGAAATCATTTTCATATTATTTCGATCTAAGCATCAAAGAAACCATCAAAAATGAGATACGCATACTTCAGGCTGGAAATGCAGAGTGTGTCGGAATTTGAGGGAATCTTTCGAGTGTCTGTCTTTTGGTTGACACGCCATTTTTTCCATCTCTCAAAGACAAGATTCTTTTGCTCGAAGAATGTAGTGAATTTTCTATAGGAATCATTCGGCGTAATTTATTTCGTCTGCGACATGCACACTGATTTCGAGAATTAAGATGAGTGATTTTCGGTCATATTAACAAAACATGTTACAAAGATTATATATACACGTTACACCAAACTCTCCTTGATGTATTTCAGGATCTTGATATTCCGATTATTACAAATGTATGACTCGGGCATATTTCCCCAATGCAGACACTTCCAATTGGCTGAAAATATCGTATCAATACTCATGATTTTCATTATACAGTTTCTTCTCTATAAAATAAAAAGAGGGATTTATTTTTTTGACTTTTCGAGCTTTTCCCTTATATTATTGAGGTAATATAATCTGATTATTCTTATGAAAACTCCTCTTTCTTGGGTTGGACTCTACACCCCACTCGATACCCTGCTCTCTCAAAATAGTATCACTGAACTTGCTCATAAATACTCGATACATACTGCCGAAATTGATGATATTTTTGAATACACGATCGATGGTGTTGTTGTTGGAAAAGTGCTCTCTTGCCAGAAGCATCCAGAGAGCAAAAAACTCCATATTGTCGAGACATTTCTATGAAATGAGACCGTTACTATCTTGACTGGTGCAGCAAATGTGGCCGATGCCACCTATGTGCCAGTGGCAAAAGTTGGTACTGTATTTGATGGGGATTTCACGATTACCCCTCGTAAGATGGCAGGTATGATGAGTCATGGTATGATCTGCTCCGATGATGAGCTTGGACTCTCTCCCGTTCGATCAGAGGGCATTATGATACTCGAGGAGTACTGGGATCGAGATTTTCTCGAAACAAAAATTGGAAGTAATTTTTTTGATTTGAAGCTTCCTTTTGCAACAACAAACAATAAAAAAACTGAGCTTTCTCTCGGAGATACAACATTTGAAATTGATAATAAATTTATCACCAATCGCCCTGATTTATTTTCTGTTGTTGGAAATGCTCGAGAATGGAAAACGATTTTTGGTATTGATATGCTCGCAGATATTCCAGAATATGCTCCTCTTGTAAAAAATGAGCCAGCAAAGGCAGTGCATATCGAGAGTGAACTCTGCTCGGCCTACTGTCTTCTCGAGACTCGACAAGACACTCCAAAAGCAAGTCCACTGGCTATCAAAATGCTGATGCATCGATCTGGACTTGTTCCAAAAAATACAATTGTCGATATTACTAATATGATTTTGACCGAATACGGTCAGCCAATGCACGCTTTTGATGCTGATACGATCAAAGGAGATATTGTCGTTCGAATGGCAAAACAATGAGAAGAAATCGAAGCACTCAATGATGAAACCTACACACTGACTGAGCAAGATCTTGTCATTGCTGATGAAGATTGACCTATTGCTCTTGCTGGAATTATTGGTGGAAAACGGACAGCAGTTTCTGACTCGACGACGCATACTCTCTGGGAGAGTGCAACATTTGACCCGACAGCAGTGCGTCTGACAGCGCAGCGTATTGCACTTCGAACTGATGCTAGCACTCGATATGAGAAATCTCTTGATCCACTTCTAGCTACAAAAACATTTACCCGAGTCAAAGAATATCTTGATTTTTGCCAAATGAATGCAGAAATTCTCGGTCAGTCCAAGTATATTGATACAAAACAAGTACACAATATTACAATCAAATTACAGTGGGATTTTGTGCAACAAAAAATAGGAATTACCATTCCTCAAGAAAAAATAATTCAAATACTTGAGTCCCTTGGTTTTGAAATTTTAGCTCAAGATGCTCAGGGTTTTGAGGTGCAAGTTCCATCATGGCGAGCGACAAAAGATGTCTCGATCAAAGAAGATATTATAGAGGAAATTGCTCGAATCAATGGATATGAATCGGTGCCAAGAATTCCGATTCCAAATTGTCAGCCACTCAATGAAAAAAATCCACAAAAACTTCTCAAAAATATACTCCTTGAATTTTTTGCATCGAGGGGTTGGAATGAAGTACTCAATTATTCATTTACAAATGAAGCACTTCAAAAAAAATGCCTCCAAACGACAGAAAATGCTGTCGCAGTAAAAAATGCCTATACCAAAGACTATACGCATATGCGAACTTCTCTTGTCACCTGACTGCTTGGAAATATTGAGTCCAATCTTCGCTATAGTGATACGCTGAGTTTTTTTGAAATTGGAAATATATATGGAAAAACTGGGAAGCTAAGACCAGAAGTTCAGGCTCTTACTGATGAGAATATACTACTTCCCTACGCGGAGACTACGATGATTGCAGGGATTACTACTGATGCAAATATCGCATGAGTGAGAAGTGATCTTGAAATACTTCTCCAAAAACTCCTCGGATATTTACCGCCAATCCATCAAAAAGAAGACACAAATACCTATTTTCACCCAGGGATTTCTGGTGTGTATGAGGTTGGTGATACGCGCATTGCGTCTTTTGGGCAGATTCATCCGAAAATTCTCCAAGCCTTTGATATCAAAATTCCTCTCGCATATTTTGAGATTGATTTTGCAATACTCCTTGATTTGGCAAGTGAAAAAGACAAAAGTTTTCGACCAATTTCTGCCTATCAGGCGCTCACTCGCGAACTCAATTTTGTCCTTCCAGAAAAGACCCATGTTTGAGATATTGCTCGTGATATTTCATGAGTACATCCATGGATTTATGATGTGTATGTGGATTCTATTTTCCGTGATGATGAGAAAATTGGATCTGGTCTCAAAAGTGTCAATTTCACATTTTGACTCCAGAGTATGCGACAAACAATTAGTGATGATGAAGTAGCCGAGGTTTTTGAAAAAATCATCACCTTGATGAAAGAGAAAGGATATAAACTTCGAGGAGAAGAATCTCTCTCATAGATAAGAGAAAAAGAGAAATTTTTGAAATGAGTTGTTAGATGACAGGGTTCATAGGAACCACAGGAAAAAAGTTGTCATTCCTGCAGTCCAAGAATCCATTCGGGAAAGAAATCAAGAGATCCTGAAATAAATTCAGGATGACAGGGAAAGAGATTGCCACGCTCCGCTCGCGATGACAGAAAAAATAAAATCTGAAGAGGAAAAAAGAAAATGCAGAAGAAAATCTGTACACAATGGGGTTTGGGAGAAATACTGCCAAGAGATTTTTTTCTTTTTGAAAAAAATACAGTGAAAAAAAATCGATGAGCGATGATGAAAGTCAGTTTTATTATGATGAGCGTAAAGCGAGTGTATGAGCGAGTTTATTTCTCCCAAGAAGAAGTACAGGAAACACAAGGAAGATCCTGAAACGAGTTCAGGATGACAGGGACCGCAGAGACAACAGGAGTAAAATCCCCCTGCCTTCTAAATTCTAAAATCTACATTCTAAACCCTAAATTCTAATCTCTAAAATTTTATTTCTAATTTCTAAAATCTAAACTCTAACTTCTAAAATCTAATTTCTAAATTCTAACCTACTCTCCTTTCGCTGCTGCCTCGAGTTTGGCAGTTTGATCAGCGATAGCAAGCGCCTCAATAATAGCCTCGAGTTCTCCAGTCATCACAACTGGAATATTTGAAAAGTTTTTTCCAATTCTGTGATCAGTAATTCGATCTTGTGGATAGTTATACGTACGGATTTTTTCACTTCGATCTCCAGTTCCCACTTGAGCCAGACGCGCAGCTCACTCTTCTTTTTGGCGTTTCTCTTCCTCGATGGCAAAAAGCCGAGCCTTGAGTACAGAGATCGCCTTGATCTTGTTTTGGAGTTGAGATCGCTGATCCTGACACTCGACAGCAAGCCCACTTGGTAAGTGTACAACACGAATGGCAGAATTTGTCTTATTGACATGCTGACCACCAGCACCACTGGCTCGACATGCTTGGATCTCGAGATCTTCTTCTCGTACTTCTACATCAAAATCCTCTGCCTCTGGCATTACAGCGACAGTCACGGTAGAAGTATGGACACGACCATTTTTTTCGGTTGCTGGAATTCGCTGGACACGATGAACTCAAGATTCGTATTTGAATCGTGAATAGGCTCATTCTCCATTTACCTGAAAAATAATTTCTTTGACACCACCAGCATCATTTGCACTTTCACTCATTGGTTCGATCGAATAGCCTTCTTTTTTTGCAAAATTCTTATATGCTTCTGAGAGTTCGTACGCAAAAATTCCTGCTTCATCTCCACCAGCTCAAGCTCGAATTTCAATAATGATATTTTTGTCATCATTGGGATCTTTTGGAAGGAGAGCAATTTTGAGCTTTTCTTCAAGTTCAGGGATAGCTTCTTCTGCTTCGGCGATTTCCATTTTTATCATCTCCTGCATTTCAGCATCTTTTTCTTCCGTGAGCATTTGCTTGGCTTCTTCCATATTTTGGTAGTATGCTTTGTATTTCCCGTAGAGCTCGACAGCTTCTTCGAGATTTTTTTTCTTTTGATTGGTTGTTTTGAGTCGTTTGATGTCAGAGTAGATTTCTGGATCAGAAAGCTCAGCTTCGAGTGATTTATATTCTTCTACGAGGCTATCAAGTTGAAATTTCATAGTTCAAAATTAACAAAAATATATTCTATTATACAGAAAACAAAAAAAAGTCGAGGAAAAATAAAAAATTACTGATATAAACTGGGTATAAGCTCTTTTGAGATTTTCTCCAATAGAGGATAGACTCTTTTGTACGACTCTGAATCTATAATATTTGCCGCAGAGCTTCATTTTGATCCCATTCGGATAAGCTTGCTATCTGATTTTGAGGTAGCATCAATACGCTGTCTTCAAAGTCCCCATCAACCAAAATAGGCATCATTTTTTTCCTTTTCTTGAGTTGTTTTTGCATTTATTCCGTCACCATTATCAGCCGCCAGTAGTATCACTTTCTGCACTTTTTTATTATATTTCATGACAACGCGAAGGCTGGTCGCATGAGCATCAAAAGAATTCTTGACATATTCTCAATAGCAAAAAAGGGTATCATATAAAAACCTATACTTCCCTTGTATATCCTCTTCTTGCTCGATAAATGCTTCTATTTCGCTTTGTAATGTTATCAACATTTCATTTGTGAGATCTTTTTTGTGTGTACGCTTTTTGTGAGTCCTGGCTCGTATAAATAAAAGAAATTCAGTAACAAAGGCATCGAATAAAGATTTTTTCTTGAAATCAAGTTCGTCATTATACAGAAGGAAACTTCTATCAAAGATAATTTGTTCATTTTCTGGACTTTGGGAATGTACTTGCGGCGTATTGTTCATGATGCAATAGTTATATACAAGAGAAAGTGAGGATTATTTTTTTTACAGAAGAGTTTCTCAAAGAGAATCAGATTGTCCTTTATTTTTCTCCTCAAGATATCTCTGGTGTTTATAGATGGCTTCTTTGAGTTTTGGATCTCTGTATTCGTTGGTATCGAGAGTATACACAGTAGTCGCTCAACTATTTTCTCATCGTATCAGTTTGTTTTCAATTGCATTTAATTTCATCAAAAGTCTTCCGGATCATCCTCAGCCAAAATAGGTATTACTTTTTTGTTTTTCCTAAGTTGTTTTTGCTTTTTTACCATCACCATTATCAGCGACAAAAAGCATCAGTTTCTCAGCTTTTTGATTGTATTTCATTGCCACTCGTATGGCTGTAGCATTGGCATCGAGAGAGTTCTCAAGGTTTTCTCATAACGCAAAAAGTATATTGTATTGAAGCATATAAGTATTTTTCATACTTTCTCTTTCTGCAAAATTATCTACACTTTTTTTAAAAATCATATAGATCATTCGCACAAAGTCATCTTTTGTTTTCATAATTTTTTGAGAAGATTGAAACCTTTTTTCCCAAAAATGTATCTTGAGGGAAAAAGTTTCATCAAAGATAATTTGTTCATTTTTTGGACTTTGGGAATGTGTTTGAGGTGTATTGTTCATGATATTATTTAAAAATATTCTGATCAGGCAATTTTTTCAAGATACCAACGGAGATTGACACTTTCTGCGTCTATCATTTCTATGAGCTCTTCTTCTGTCAAATCTCCACACAAATATTGAGAAGCCACCTTTGATCAAAATATTTTACAAAGGGAATTTGGAAGCTCATCAAGATCTATATTTCATTGAAAAACAGCTTCTCGAAGAGAGAGTAGTTTCTCTTGTCTTTTTTGCTCTTTTTCTGTAAGCTCTCAATATTCTCGCATTTTATCAAAATTATACCTACCTATATTATAGAGAAAATTATTGAGATAAAAGCGTGCTGAAACTATTGCTCCAGACCCACTTCGAAGAAGTTTTGCATTTCATCCAGTATAGAATTTTGCAATTTTCATTCCAAGCCCCTTTCATCCGAGATCTTGAGTATGTTTCTTTTTTTGATTTGTGTCTTTTGCATGTACTCCATCACCATTATCAGCGATGAGAAACAGGATGGAATTAAGTTTTGTATTATGTTTGACAGCTACTCTGATAGCGTTTGCATTGGCATCAAGAGAGTTTGATACAACTTCATTGAATACATGATACATAGATTTGGGACCTTTTTTCAAGTGAATTCTCATGGTCGCTTGTTGTACGAAGGGATGTATTTCATCGAGAATATGACCTGTGATCTCTCTGGCATATTTTTCTTTTGTTTCAAGTCAAGACGATCGATGTAATCAAATCTCGAAGGTCGTATCCGCGAGAGTAATTTCATTTACTTTTGGAGACATATAGAGTGTTTTTTGAAAGTTGAAAATGAAATTATATAGAGTATAATTTATTTGTCAATATTAAGATTGAATTTATTTTGACTTCTTTATAATATTTCATACAATAAATGAGCTTTTTTGCCCAAATAACAAAATTCAATCTCGATAGCAACTATGCCCAGATGGTGGAATTGGTAGACACGGGGGACTCAAAATCCCCTGGTAGCAATACCTTGCGGGTTCAAGTCCCGCTCTGGGCACCATACTTCGATACCTGATGAAATGTCTCATTTGGCATAAAGTTTTCCTTTTGTACAAATACAGGGACTTGAAAAGAGGAC
>PDRA01000019.1 GCA_002747975.1 Candidatus Altimarinota bacterium
TATATGAAAGAGATAAAGTCATTTCTTGTCAAAGAAATTGAAGCTTGAAAAGTAATCTATCCACATCCAAAAAATATATTTAGAGCTTTTGAAAAAACAAATTTTGATGACTTGAAGGTTGTTATTCTCGGGCAGGATCCCTATCATTGACCAGGACAGGCACAGGGGTTTTGTTTTTCTGTACCAAAAGATATGAAGCTTCCTCCAAGTTTGCAAAATATCTACAAAGAACTCGACAGCTCTCTTGGTGTGAAGCCAGCAAAAACAGGAGATTTGACCGCTTGGACTGAGCAGTGAGTTTTTTTACTCAATGCAGTGTTGACAGTAGAAAAAGGAAAACCAACAAGTCATAGTAAAATTTGATGGGAAACTTTTACAGATAAAGTTATAGAAACAATTTCAAAAAAGAAAGAAGGCGTCGTATTTTTGCTTTGGGGAGCTTTCGCTCAAGGTAAAGAAAAATTTATCGATACCTCGAAACACTTTGTCCTCAAAACCACACATCCATCACCATTTTCAGCGCACCGATGATTTCTGGGAAGCGGTTGTTTTGCAGAAGCAAATCGAATTTTGAAAGAAAATGGAAAAACGGAAATTGACTGGAGAGTAGAAAAATAGATTGATCTTTAAAAGCATTGAACAATCGTACTTTTACGAAGGATATAAGAGAGAAGAGGAGAGAAAAAAATTCACTTTTACCTAAACCTATCAATACATATTATCTCGTGCACTATGGTTAGTGTTTCTTATTCTTCTTTTTACTACTGTCAGAGCGATATTATATTCAATCATGAAGGATCAGATCTGATTTTATTACAGAATAACTCTTTGGAGATGTAAAATACAAAGCTTCATCGTCTTTTAGTGTTTTAATTTCAAACTTTGAACTATACTCTTCAATAATTGAGTTGTACTTTTGTAAATATTTCTCCTTGCCATAATGAGGCAAGATAGTTAGATTAATAAGATTTAGTGAATTATAGGATTTTAAGTTTGGAGCTTTTCTAGGATCATCTAAGGTTTGTACTGGCTCAAGGCTAGGTCCCATTATAACCGCACCGGCACTAGCTCCTATATATAGTTTATCATTTTCTATCCATTGCGTAATAGTTTTATCGAATCCTGTACTCTGTATTAAGTACAAGAGATAAAAAACATTTCCTCCTGCAATGAATATAGCATCCACATCATCTGATAAAAGCTGAGAATAAGTTTTTAATTCATTCTTTATATCAAGCTCTTTTACATTGTAGCCGAGCTTTACTAAACG
This sequence comes from Candidatus Altimarinota bacterium, assembly GCA_002747975.1. Classification (GTDB taxonomy): domain Bacteria; phylum Patescibacteriota; class Gracilibacteria; order BD1-5; family UBA2023; genus GN02-873. The sequence continues at coordinate 1,271 of PDRA01000019.1, forward strand.
CTTATAGTCTTCTTTTACAAAATATGGATCATCATACGGATCACCTGCATTTGGAATAAAAAGAACATTTGATTGCTTTTTTAGTTTACCAGGAAGACAACCCAATCATAGGCTTAAGAGTAATAATTTCATAGTGTGGTATCTTAAAAAAATTAGTTTAAATGAGGTCTTAGACTAGAAGGAGTAAAATCTATTTTTTCTCCTGTTTTTTTACATTGATTTTCAGTTATTATATAGAGTTCTTTTTCTAAGTCAAAGAAATTCTTTGCATATCTCACAAGGAATATAGACTTATCTTTCTTTTTCTATTTTCCACTTCTTCACCCATACACTTAGATACATAAACGGTGTATCAGAAAGAGATATGAGAATTTTGATACTATAGGTTGTGATGACGATTTCCCAAAAAATACTTGGGTCAATAACTCCTTGGATTCATCAAAAAGTTGTCAGTCCAATAAGAGTAAATAGCAGTGTATCAACGGCTTGTGAAATGAGAGTAGAAATATTATTTCGTAAGAAAAGAAAACGATTTCCAGAGAGTTTTTTGATTTTTTGATAGAGATAAATATCGAGATTTTGAGCGATAAAATACGCAAGAATTGATGCAAGAAATATACGAGGAGCCAGAGCAAAAAGCGTATGCAAACTTTCGTTTGCAAAGTCAAAATGATTTGGCTGAAACGCGAGTAAAACCTGAGTTGCCCCTACAAAAACAAGGACACTACAAAATCAAATCAGTACGGATTTTTGGGCAGCTTTTTTGTCATAGTGTTCCGAGAGGATGTCGGTCAAGAGAAATATAGCTCCATAGAGAGCGTTTCCACCTGTGATTGCCAGTCAAAACAGATCAAACTGCTTGGTCACAAAAAGGTTCATCAATATCGAATATACTGCCACTAAAACAAAAATAGCATTTTTTCCAAAATAAAATGCCACAAGATTTATAAGTGAAAGAGAGAGAAAAAATCCAAAAAATAAAATTTCATTTGTCATAATTTTTTTCTAAAAAAATGAAGAAAAGAGGAATAAAATTTATATCGTTATTTCTTTTCTTGTCAATGTTTTTTGCGCATAAAAAAATCCCTTCAAACAAAAAAAGTTGAAGGGATTTTCTCTAAAAGAAAAGTGAGTATTATTGAGCATTTATTTGTACACCCGCTCCTCATCCATTGATAGAAATACCATTAGAATCGATTTTGACTTCAGCATCTCCTGCATCCATGTCAGAATCATCATCCATATCCATTTTTATATCTATATCATCATCGTCATCCGTATCTGATTCGACTTTGACTTCTTTCTTTTTTCCATCAATTTTGATTGTTGCACTTTCTTTTTCTGGTGATGCTGCATCTGAAGTTTTTATTTCGACTTTCTTTCATTCTCCATCGATCATGATGGTTCCAGCTTCTTTTTTTCCATCGTCAGTATTCTCTTCGACCTTCACTTGCGCGCCCTTTCAGTCTGTATTGATTTTGACAGCTCCTTCTTTTCCGTTAATTGAGATTGATCCAGCCTCTTCATTTTTGTCGACATTGATTTGGACTGATGTATCTCATCATTCAATAGCAATACCAGATCCATTGATTTTGATATTAGCTTCTTCTTCAGATCCAAGAGAAATACCATCACCTGAAATCTTGATCTCTCCTCCCGATCCTGGGACGCTGCAGCCTGCAATAAGAGCAGTGACTGCCAAAAGGGTAATAACTTGTTTCATAGAAAATATATATAAAAAAATAAAGTACGCTCATTATATGTTTTTAGACGAAAAAAGCAATCTTTTTTTGGAAGGTTATTTATTTGATATACAAGAGAATTTTTGACATAAAATCCAGAGAAATATTTGCTTTTTTTCCTTTTTCTATATACTAGGAACATTACTATTTATAATCGTATTTATGACTGTTCGTACCCGATTTGCTCCTTCTCCAACTTGATATATCCATATTGGTGGACTGCGCACCCTTTTGTATTGTTACCTTTGGGCAAAAAAAAATAAATGAGACTACATTTTGCGTATCGAAGATACTGATAGGAGTCGCTTGGTGGACGATGCAATTGAGTGAATTTTGGAAGTGCATAAAACACTTGGAATTCTCCCTGATGAGTGACCACACAAGGACGGTGGACATGGTCCTTATATTCAGTCAGAGCGAACTCATATTTATCAAGAAAAACTCCACAAACTCTGCCAAGAGGGAAGTGGGTATTATTGCTTTTGTACGTCTGAACGACTCGAAAATCTCAAAAAAGAACAACAAGAACTCAAACTTCCACCACGATATGACAAACACTGTCGCCATATTCCCTATGATGAAGCAAAGGCACGAGTTGATGCTGGTGAGAAATATACAATTCGTCTCAAGGTACCAGAGGCTGAAACCCTTATTTTCAATGATCTCATACGATGAAAAATTGAATTTAAAACGAGTGAAATTGATGATCAAATTCTTCTCAAATCTGATGGTTTTCCGACCTATCATGGAGCGATTGTGATCGATGATGATATGATGGAAATCACTCATGTAATGCGATGAGAGGAGTGGATTAGCTCAATGCCAAAGCAAATTTTGACAGCTCGTGCACTGGGTATTGATTTGCCAGAATATGCGCATCTACCAAACATCCTCGGAAATGATTGAAAAAAACTCTCGAAGCGAACAGGTGATGTATCCGTGGCTCAATATCTTGAGAAATGATACCTCAAAGAAGCACTTTTGAACTTTCTTGCGCTGCTTGGGTGGCATCCAAAAGAAGATACCGAGATCATGAGTATGGATGAGATGATAGCGCGATTTGAAATCAAACATATCCAAAAATCAGGAGCCCTTTTTGATACAGTCAAACTTGACTGGATGAATGGTGAATATATCAGGGCAATGGAAATAGATGATCTCTATGACCGGCTTGTGGAATTTTTGCAAACCTATGAACCTGATTTTTATGAGACAGTATTTTCTCAAAAAGAAGAATCATACAACAAAAAAATCCTCACAGAACTCCAGACTCGGATGAAGCGATTCAATGAGTATATTGAGCTTACACCATTTTTTTATAAAGATGCAAAAATCCGAAATGATCTTCTCGTCAATGAAAAGATGAAAATCATGAGTGAAAAAGAAGCAAAAACTTCACTTCAAATGCTCCTGCCATACCTCAAAGATGCCGATTTTGAAAATGAAGAAAATTTCAAAAATCTTATCCTTGGAACCATCAAAGCTGCTGACAAAAAAAATGGACAGGTTCTCTGGCCGATGCGAGTGGCTCTCTCTGGTGAGAAGTTTTCACCATGAGCATTTGAGCTGGCCCTTATTCTCTGAAAAGATGAAACCATCCGCCGAATCGAAAATCTTATTCAGTCTTCTTAAAAAAATAATTATTATGCATTCTCTTGCCCTTCAATGAATTCTCCAATCTCTTCAACAACAGTTTCGTTGTCCTGAGTGCGGAGAATCTCCTCAGCCAAAAAATATCGAAATAGACAATATTCAATGAGAGAAACTCCATGCAAAAATCACCTGTCATAAATGCTGACTGCGATCTGTACTCTATGCGGAAGTCAATGAATCAATTCAAAAAATTATCGATGCAAAAACAGCAGCAGATCTCATAGAGAAAATGATACAAAACCCAGAAAAAACCCTCTCTGACCAAGATATACAAGATGTCAAAAATACGCTTAAGGACTCAAAAAATATTTCTGATTTTATATAATAACCCTTTTCTTTTTATGACTCGTATCCTCTCTCTTGCTCTTATTTTAGCAATTCTCTATACTGTGGCCGTTTTTTTCTTTCCAAAAGAAGCTGATACCTATGGAAACAAAGAGGTAAATACATATATTCGCAATATTAAAACATGGGCGGATAGTTTCTCTGCTTCACAGGATCCATACTTAAATAAAGAGTAATTTTTTCCTCAACTTCTAATTTTCCAAATCATGTCTTCAAATTTTCGCCAAACTCGTATTCAAAAACGAAATCAAAATGAAATTCGTATTTTTCGAGCCTTTATGATTTTCTTTGTGCTAGTGGGGATTCTCATTTATGTCGCTCTTGGTTATATCAAGGGTGTTGCTGATTATGAGATTCCTACAAAGGAATACACCATCAAAAAATGAATTACTCTCTCAAATATGAATGAAAAATTTGATTTTTGAATTCATCCAACTCGATACAGGCTCTGGCTCAAAATGTATGCACCAGAAAAAATCACACTTCCAATTGGAACCTATAGAATCGGCACTGGAGTTTCACTTTCAAAATTCCTAACCGAAGAAGTAAGAAAACCAGTTCACAACGATCAGACAATTACTATTATTCCAGGTTGGAACCGCTATGATATCGATGCGTATCTTGCCAAAAATGATATTTTACCAGCTGGAGAATTTTTGCGAGAAACCAAAGATAATCTTGCTTACTATCAGGGAAGATATGATTTTCTCAAATGAACAAACAGCCTCGAATGATTCCTCATGCCTGATACTTATCGTATTATCAAAAATGCAAGTGCCAAAAATATTGCCAATCGGCTTCTGGGTGGTTTTCAAAACAAAATCGCAAAAGACTACAATAATCTCTGAAATGATGCCTACAAAACACTTATTTTGGCCTCTATTGTTGAGAGAGAAGAGAGAATCAAAAAAAATCAGCCCATTGTTGCTGGTATTCTTGCAAAACGGGTAAAACAGTGAATTCCAATGTGAGCTGATGCGACGGTTTGTATTGGGTACCAAAAAACCAATAAGGAATGTACACCAGCTTTTATTGCATCGGTTATCAACGAAAAAAATCCATATAACACTCGAGATATACAGGGGTATCCGCCAACACCAATTTCGAGTATTTCGATTTCTGCGTGGAAAGCGGCAATGAATCCAGAAAAATCACCCTATTATTACTATCTTCATGATAACTCTGGGCAGATTCACTATGGAAAGACAAATGCTGAGCATGTTGCCAATAAAAATAAATATCTTCAGTAATTTTTATTTATGCAATTTCTTTCTCGAAAAGAGTATCATGCAAAAAAAGAAAAAAAGTTCTTTGAAAAGAAGATTGTCCTTTTTGTCCTGATGATGAATTTGTTATCTGGAAAGGGAAATATTGGAAAATTGTCCACAATAAATCACCATATTGTGGTGATGCAAGGCATATTATGGCCGTCCCAAAACGACACTGTATTTATTCTACTGACTTAACTCAAGAAGAACATGCAGAGCTTATGGCTGTGCAAAAATTTGCGAAAGAGTTTTTTTGAGAAGAAAATTATTTTTCTTTTACCAGAGAGACAATGGGAAGTAGAAGTGTTGAGCATTTACATATTCATTTTCTGGTGGGAAAATTGCAATGAAGATTTTTACGAAAAATGCTCGAAGGGCAGGGGTTTCCTATTTGCGAAGATTTGCAGATTTAGTTTCTAATTAAATAACTGTATGAAAAATATTTACTACAAAAACAAAAAAGAGTTTGAAAATAAACTTGAATCTATAAAAAAGGATTGATTTGAAAAACTTCATATTCTTGCAGATTTT
>PDRA01000041.1 GCA_002747975.1 Candidatus Altimarinota bacterium
TTCATCATTTTTAGTTAAATCTTTATTTTTCTTAATTTCATCAGCCACAACTTGAAAACCATTTTCAATTGCAATCATAGCCTTTGTTTTTTTCTTTGATTTATATGGTTTATAAATATCTTCTACCTCTTTTAGAGTTTTAGCTTTAAGGATATTTTCCATAAGTTCTTCTGTCATTTTCCCAAGCTCTTCTATACCATTTATAGCTGTTTTTTTAGCTTCATAGAGATTTTCTATTTTTGTTTTAAGAGCAATAATTTCTCTAATTGAATCTTCATTTAAATCTCCTGTTTTTTCTTTTCTATACCTTGCAATAAAAGGAACAGTAGCTCATTCTGCAACTAATTCTAAAACAGTTTCTACTTGATAATTTTTCAGTCTCAGTTCACTCGAGATTTGAGAGATATAATTTGGAATTTGAAGTGATCGCATGTATTTTTACATTATAAATTACTCACACATTGTATAGAAAACAAGAAAAAAACCAAGAAATTTTAGAAAAATAAAATACCATACTGGAATCAATATGGTATTTTTTTATGTTTCATGGTGGGTGATATAGGATTCGAACCTATGACCCCCTGCTTGTAAGGCAGATGCTCTCGCCACTGAGCTAATCACCCAAGAATATGTAAGTCAATATGGTGGATCATATTGGATTCGAACCAATGACCCCTTGCATGTCGAGCAAGTGCTCTAACCAACTGAGCTAATGATCCGAAATGGTGGCGAGGGGCAGAATTGAACTGCCGACACAAGGCTTTTCAGGCCTCTGCTCTACCACTGAGCTACCCCGCCAGATTTGACTCAATGTCAGACATTATAAGGATTTTTTCAAAAAAGCAAGCTGGTTTTTTGTTTTTTTGAAAAAGAAATTCAATACAAGAAGAAAGCCCAATTATATGAGCTTTCTCCTCATTATATGATTACACTGAATTTACATCTATTTTAATTCCAGGTCACATAGCGTTACAAATGTAGACACTATTGATATAGCTTCCACCTTTTATACCAGCTGGTTTTGCTGCTTTAACTTGTTTGATAAAAAACGCAACGTTTTCTTCAAGTTTTGCTTCTCAGAAAGAGAGTTTTCCAACAATAGAGTGGATATTTCCTTGTTTATCATTTTTGAATTCAAATCGTCCAGCCATAAGCTCTTTGACAACAGATTCAAGATCTTCACTGACAGTACCAGCTTTTGGATTT
>PDRA01000025.1 GCA_002747975.1 Candidatus Altimarinota bacterium
GGATGTCCGAAGGACAGGGGGATTTGGTTCCTGTTGTCCCTGCGGTTCCTGTCATCCCGCACTTGATGCGGAATCCATATTCCCGTGGTTTTGTCATCTCCCGAACTCACTTCAGGATCTCTTGGTTTCTATGGTTCCTTTTTTATCATCTAAAAAAACGTATTTCCAGACCTCTTTGCTTTCTTATTTTCCAAAATTTCTTTTTGTTTTTCTGTATGAAGCAAGAGCCTTATCAAAATCATCCCGCGAAAAATCTGGCCAGAGTGTATCTGTGAAATAATATTCACTGTATGCCGATTGATAGAGAAAATACCCAGAATGTCGCTCATGCCCACCAGTACGTACAATCAAATCTGGCGGCGGATAGGCACCAGTATCGAGATATTCAAGAAGGCTTTTTTCATTAAGACTCTCGATACTCTGGCTTTCGGCAACAAACCGACGAACAGCGCGAACAATTTCATCCTGACCACCATAGGCAATGGCAAGAATAAAGGTCATAGCATTTCCACTTGATGTACTGTCAACACCATCGAGAAGAATTTCTCGAATATCAACTGGTAATAACCACATATCTCAAACGATTTTGAGCGAAATATTATGTTGTTTGAGCTTCTCAAGAAGTGGTGGGACTTTCTTGCGAAAAAGATCAAAAATATCAGCAAGCTCCTTTGAAGATCGAGAATTGAGATTTTCATTTGAGAGTGCCCACATACTCACATATTCTATTTTTGCATCCAAGCACATTTGTAGGACTTCTTCGACTCTATCACCTCACTTGCTGTGCCCAAATGATGCTATATTTCCAAGCTTTTTTGCCCATCGACGATTCCCATCCATGATAAAACCGATGTGTTTCATTTTTTTTAAAAAAAATTACAGTTCGTCCATTATAAAAAAGTCATCTCGAAAAGCAAATAAATTTGATTTTTTATCCAAAATAGATAGTATGGAGGGGCTTTATTTTTTAGTTTTCTATTTTATGCGTTCTATTTTTATCCTCCTTTGCGGAGCAATCATCCTCTCAAGCTGTAACAATGCAAATACGCCAAATACTTCATCTGGAAGCACTTCCCCAATAGAAAAGACAGATACAAATAAAAATATGTCGTCACCAGAACAAAAAGATGAAAAAGAAAATACAAATATACAAGAGGAAACAGAGAAAAAAAATGAGGAAAATGAAAATAATGATACTCCCCAAAACACAGAAGATACTCCCAAAAATACAGAAAACACTCCTCAAAAAGAGGCAGTATCTGATCCAGTTGTCAATGAAAAAATAGAGAAAGAGGCAAAAGAAGAAATAGAAAATATTATTGATACACTCGAAAAAGAAATTGACTCAGATGAAACAAAATCAAATGAAGAAGAAAAAGAAGAAGCACAATAAAAGAGTATGCCAATATAATTTGAACGCTTTGATTTTATTTGAAGAACCACAAAAAATCCCCTTATATAAGGGGATTTTTTTATGAATAAGAAGAAGGATTATCTTTCTTCTCGTGGACGAGCTTCGTTCACAACAAGTGGTCTTCCACCAATTTCTTTTTCATTCATTTCTTCGATCACTTTTTCCATATCTTCATCGGCAACATCGACGAAACAAAAGCCTTTTTTCCGACCCGTTTCACGGTCAGATGGCCAAAAGAAATCCTGAACAGGAGCGACTGCCTCGAACTCAGCTTTGAGTTCTTCAGGAGTCATACGAAATGGGACATTTCCCACAAAAAGTCTACTCATACTATAAAGAGTAAAAAAATAAAAACATCTTCCAAACCATTTTATTTTTCTAATCTGTATACTATAAGGAAAACAAAAGAGAAAAATCTGGGACAAGGTTGACGAGAGTCATTATATATGTTTTCAAAAAGAAAGCAAAAGATTTTTTGAGTTTAGATGCAATACTCCAAAAAAATAAGAAAATAATAAAAAATCCTCATATATCATGAGGATTTTTCGGAAAAATTATCTCCTATTGAAATTTGATATAGTACCATTGTATTGCTTCTTTATTTTTCATATCAAGAGATTCTGTTGAGCCCTTTTGGAGAGTATCAAGTCACTGAGTTGCTACGATTGCTTTAACATTTTCCCCATTAGTAGCTCCACCATCAAAATTTGCGTTATCCCACTTTTCAACCCTGGCTGCCAAAACAAATCAGTTTCCGTAATCAGCTGCTCAGTCAGAACTCTGCAAAGATCGATATCCAAATCATCCTTGTTCTTTTCCACAAGTAGTTGCTGCTCCCACATCCACTGTCTGTGATCCTTTTGGATCTTTATCAAAGGTTGTTATATACTGCCCTTTCAAGTAATTCTCATAGAGATCTTTAATACAAAGAGGTGTTGACTGATCCGTATCTGAATTACTAGGATTATCCAGAGTATTTCCATTTGGAAAGGTTGTTGTTGCTGTATTGAAACCATTGAGAGCAAGTGTATAGTTTTTTAGAGCTCCCATTCGAGCGGTATCACGAGCTCACTCAAAATATCCCATAAGTCCTGGATAGAGTACAGCGGCAAGAATACCAATAATCGCAATAACGATCATCAATTCTACGAGTGTAAAACCTCGAGAAAAAGAAACTTTTAATTTCATAAGTAAAGAAAAGAGTAAAAAGATAAAAAGACAGGGTTGATTATATACAAATATACGAAATTAACAAGGAGAATAGCGTCATTTTCGCAAGACATTTCGATATATTATTGTATAAATACAATTGTGTAACGCTATTTTAGCATATTCAAGCTCATTTGTCAAAAGAAAATTTTTGCCTTTTCTTTTTGAAGAAAATAGGTATACTCTTCCTTGATTTATTTTTCAAAAAAATATTTACTATGACACAACAAATTACCTGTCCAAACTGTGGCACCCATATCGATCTTGATCAAATCGCAAACAAAAAATTTCAAGAAGAGCAAAATAAAATGCGAGAAAATTTCGAAAAAGAAAAAGAAAAAGAGCGTGAAGAAATGCGAAAAAAAGCGATAGAATACGCAGAGAAAAAAGCTCAAGAAGCCAAAAAAGATTTCGAACTCGAAATAAAAGATGCCAACCAGCGACTCGAAAAACTCACCAAAGAGCGTGAAGAGGCGAAGAAAAAAGAGCTCGATTTTCTCAAGAAACAACGAGAACTGGAGGACAAAGAAAAAAATTTTGAGCTGGAAATGGAGAAAAAACTCAGAGAAAATGAACAAAAACTCAAGGAAAAAATCGAAGATGAACTCAAGAAACAGAGTCAAAAATCTCTCGATGAAAAACTCGAAAAAATCCAGGAAGAAAATAGAAAAAAAGAGCTCGAAATGATCAAGCAGCAAGAACAAATGAAAAAAACCATAGATGATCTCAAGAGAAAGGCTGAGCAAGGAAGCCAACAAATCCAAGGTGATATACAAGAAGATGACCTCAAAGAAGCCCTCAGCGGGCAGTTTCCAATCGACCAAATCACCGATGTACCAACAGGAGTCAAAGGCGCAGACCTGATACAAACCGTGTGTGATAATTTTGGTCAAAAAGCCGGTATCATCGTCTGGGAAAGTAAAAATACAAAATCTTGGCAGGATGCATGGATTATGAAACTCAAAGAAGATAGTCTCAAAATATCGGGAAATATCGCTATACTTGTCTCGAACGTATTGCCAAAATGAGTCAAAAATTTCGCTGTAATTGATGAAGTCATGGTCTGCTCGCCAGAATTTGCCCTCCAAGTCGCTGGGCTTCTACGAGACAAAATCCTCTCGATTTCTCGAGTCGAAAAATCCCTCGAAGGGAAAGATGCCAAGATGGAAATGCTCTACAAATATCTAACCAGCAGTGAATTTACCAGCAAAATGACGATGATGGTCGATGTCTTTGCAAGTCTCAAAACTGGTATTGATGCCGAGCGACGAGCCATGGAAAAGAACTGGAAAAAACGGGAAAAAGATCTCGAGCGTGCTACTTTTGCCGTCACAGGAATGTACGGTGAACTCGAGAGTCTTATGGGACAAGCCCTTCCTGGAAGTGAAGTGCTCGAGCTTGGAAGCGGGAATGAAGATGATGAAATGAAATTATTTTAATTATACAAAATGGATAAAGAACAAAACACATCTCAGTCAATTCCTTGGTTACGAATATTCTTAGGAATAATTATCATATTCATAGCATTTCTTGCTTATACCCATTTCCAAGGAAATGGTTTTGTATCATCATATCAAAAATCCATGTTATCACTTGTTGAGGAAGCAGAAAAATGCAGCCAAGAGAGCAAAAATGATCGAGAAGTCGAAAATTGTATGCGGCAGCTGTCCGCAAAAATAATACAAAAACAAAAATTGATTTTTTGGATATATGGAGTCGGTAGTGGAATATCATTTTTTGCTTTTATATCGCTCGTGGTAACAATTGTGTATCGCAAAAAAAATAACTAAGCCTTCACTCGCTCATATACACAAAATCGAAACGCATATTCCTCTTCTCTTTCAAATTTTGTAGCCGATCGAAGAACAAAATTTGCTGGAATCCCATCAAAAAACACATCACAATCAAAGTCTCATTTGATCTCGGTTATGTAGATTTTATCAATTAAATCCGTATAAATAAGCTGATTATAGAGGCTTGCTCCGCCGATGACAAAGATATTTTCAATATTCTTTTTTTTCTCGAGTTCTCTCAAGCACACTTCAAGCGAATTAAAATACAGTACGAAATCATCTGGTTTTGAATCGATATTATTTGTATGAATCGTTCGAGTGAGGATACAATTCACTCGATTTCCGAGCGGCTTGAACTTCACAGGAATTGATTCCCAAGTTCCCCGCCCCATAATAACAGCATTTATCTTTCCAAGATCATCAGTATCGCTGGTCATATTTTTGAAATATTCCATATCTTTTTTTATCTTCCAGGCAAGAGTGTTATTTTTTCCGATGCCATTTTTTTCATCGATCGCGAGAATAAGATTGATTTTCATAAAATTTTTTTTATAATGCAGTTTCTCTTAGTATAATCAAAAAATGTTTTCTGTAAAATTTTTCGAGGAAAAACCATCACTTCCCTACTCCCTTATACGATCGAGCAGAAAAAGTATTGCTATAGAGATCAAAGAAAATGGGGAAATTGTTGTGCGTGCACCAAGGTGGATCAGTAAAAAATCTATCTCTGACTTTGTCGAAAAAAAATCTTCCTGGATTGAAAAACATACAAAAAGAAGAAAAGAAAATTACAAAAATAAAAAACAGTACAACAGACAAGAAATAGAGACTATGAAGCAAAAACTCCATATATATATCACCCCGAAAGTAGCACACATCTGGGGACAATCAAATCTACCAGCGTATACCGGAATCAAAATCACAAAATCTCAGCGACGCTGGGGATCGTGCAGTGGCAAAAATAGCCTGTGTTTTAGCTACCGACTTGCAGAATATCTCGAAACAAATCCAAAAGTTATTGATAGTGTTATTGTCCATGAGCTGGCACATTTACAAGAAAAAAATCACCAAAAACCATTCTGGAATTTGGTGTACTCGATGATGAGTGATTATGATGTGTATCACAATATTCTCAAAAATCATTAGGATAGTTATAAAGGCTATTATTCCTTGGGCTAGGAAAAAACCAAGAGATCCTGAAATAAATTTTCAGATGACAGGAAAAGAGACCAGTCACCCCGAGGATTTTGAAAAAATCCGTGGCAATCTATATGACAGGTGTGTGACAGGGACGGAAGAGATCGCCACGCTGCGCTCGCGATGACGGGAAAAGAAATCTGAAGAGTAAAAAAGAAAATACAGAAGAAAATCTGTACATAGTGGGGTTTGGGGGAAATACTGCCAAGAGATTTTTTTCTTTTTGAGAAAAAATACAGTGAAAAAAATCGATGAGCGATGATGAAAGTCAGTTTTATTATGATGAGCGTAAAGCGAGTGTATGAGCGAGTTTATTTCTCCCAAGGATTT
>PDRA01000001.1 GCA_002747975.1 Candidatus Altimarinota bacterium
CTTAGCAAGTTCTGCTCTTGTGATGGTATCATGGACACGAGCTTTTTCAAGAGTGTTCATGGTGGTGATACCTCGAGTGTATGACCATTCGTAGGCTTGCTGCATTTCATCTTTTGGTTTTACAATTGGTTTTGGTTGTGGTGTGACAACTTCTCCTGTTTGTGTCTCCTGTGTGGCACTTTCATCTATGGTAACAGCTGGACTGCTACTTGAAGAGCTTGATCATCCAGGACCAACAGAAGAACTACTTCCGCCTGAAATTATTTTTTGTTGGAGTTTTAGAAATGTTGTTGTTGCACCTGTACCCTCTATGTTTTCTCTTCTTGTTTGATTAGCTGGAGCTGCTGGATCCCAAGATACTTCTCAAGGAACAGGATTGACTGCATTTCCACTAAAAGCCCCCGGCCATACTTGTGTAAGACTATCTGGAAGAGTAAGAACAGCTCAACCGGTTCCGATTTGATTATTAGCAAAAGCAGCGTTTCAAATAGTTTTTACCGTATTTGGAAAAGCCACTGAAGTAATATTTTTATTTTTAAAAGCATTATCTCCAATATTTTCAACATCTACTCCCTTAATTTGATTTGGAATTATAACATTTTTTGTACAAGTAGCAATATAATCAGTAATTGTTTTTGTTCCTATATCAAATATAAAACACTGTTGTTTTAATTTCAAGAAACTTACATCATCATCAGCTACAGTTCCTTCTATATCTTCCTTTTTCTGAGCATTGGCTGGAAGAGCTGGATTCCAAAAAACTATTCAAATTACAGGATTATTTGTATTATTTTTAAATGCATCTTTTCAAACATTTATAAGACTACCCGGAAGATAAACTTCTCTTAATTTATTTTTATAAAAAGCCTCAAATAAAATATTTTTTACATTATTTCCAAATATTAAAGTCTGGATTTGATTTTCTGCAAAGGCTTTAGTTCCAATTGTTTCTACATTGTCAGAAATTGTAAGATTTTGAATTTTATTTTTATGAAAAGCTCCTAATCAAATAGTTTTGAGATTATTTCCAAGAGTTAAACTTTGGATTTGATTATTTTCAAAGACATTTTGTCAAATTGTTTCTAAACTATCAGGAATTGTAAGATTTTGGATTTTATTTGAAGAAAAAGCTGAATTTGCAATTGTTTTTACACCATTTCCAAGAGTTAAATTTTGAATTTGATTGAGTATAAAAGCTTTTTTTCAAATAGTTTTTACCGTATCTGGAATAACTACAGAAGTTATATTTCTTTGGTCAAAAGCATTATCTCCAATATGTTCAACATTCTCTCAAGCAATTTGAGCTGGAATATTTACATCTTTTGGACAGTAATTATCATAACCTGTAATTGTTTTTGTTCCTGTATCAAAAATAAAACATCCTCATTCTAATTTTAGCATACTTAAATCACCATCAGCAGAAGTTCCTTCTATATCTTCTTTTCTTTGTGCATTAGCTGGAAGTGTTGGATCCCAAGAAGTTTTTCAGATTACTTTACTTGTTGCATTATCTAAAAAAGCATATACTCAAACATTTGTTAGACTATCAGGAATATTAATTTTTGATAATTTATTTTTATAAAAAGCTTTTTCTCAAATTGTTTTTACACTACTTCCAAGAGTTAAATTTTGGATTTGATTTTCTGCAAAAGCAAATTTTTCAATTGTTTCTACATTGTTAGAGATTGTAAGATTTTGAATATTGTTTTTACTAAAAGCAGATTCTCAAATTGTTTTTACACTACTTCCAAGAGTTAAATTTTGGATTTGATTTGTCCAAAAAGCCCCTTGTGAAATTATTTCTACACTATCTGGAATAACTATATTTTGAATTTTATTTTGTTCAAAAGCTCCTAATCAAATTATTTTTACACCTGTTCCAAAAGTAAGTGTTTGAATTTGATTTTCTGCAAAAGATTGAAATCAAATAGTTTTTACTGTATCTGGAATAACTACAGAAGTAAGAGCTTTATTTTTAAAAGCATCATCTCCAATTATTTCTACATTTATTCAAGAAATTTGAGCTGGAATAACAACATCTTTTGAACAAATATCACTATAATTTGTAATTCTTTTTGTTCCTGCATCAAAAGTAAAACATTCTTTTTCTAACTTCAAGAAACTTATATCATCATCAGCTACAGTTCATTCTATATTTTCTTTTTTAGTTTGATTTGCTGGAAGAGTTGGGTCCCAAAAAACTTTTCAAATTACAGGATCAGTTGTATTATTTTTAAATGCATCTTTTCAAACATTTGTTAAACTGTCTGGAAGAATAATTTCTGATAATTTATTTGTATCAAAAGATTGGGTTCAAATAGTTTTTATTGTACCTAGAAAAACTACAGAAGTAAGAGCTTTATTTTTAAAAGCATTATCTCCAATATGTTCAACATCTACTCCTTTAATTTGTTTTGGAATTAAAACATTTTTTGCACAAGTATCAAGGTAATCTGTAATTGTTTTTGTAGCTGCATCAAAAGTAAAACATTCATTTTCTAATTTCAAAAAACTTACATCATTATCAGCTACAGCTCATTCTATATCTTCTATTTTTTGTGCATTTGCTGGGTCAGTTAAATCCCAAGAAACTACTCAAATTACAGGATTAGTTGTATTATTTTTAAATGCATCTTCTCAAACATTTATAAGACTATCTGGAAGATAAACTCTTGATAATTTATTTGAACTAAAAGCTCTCTCTCAAATAGTTTCTACATTATCATGAATAACTAAAGTTGTGATTTTATTTGAACTAAAAGTAGCAAATCAAATAGTTTTTAGTCCTTTTCAAAGAGTTAAATTTTGTATTTTATTTATATAAAAAGCTCCTGTTCAAATAGTTTTTACATTGTCTGAAATTGTAAGGTTTATGATTTTATTTTTATAAAAAGCATTCTCTTCAATTGTTTCTACACTATCTGGAATTGTAATACTTTGAATACCATTCACACCAAAAGCAAGTTTTCAAATTGTTTTTACTGTATTTGGAAGTATTACAGAAGTAATATTTTTAGTATTAAAAGCATTAGCTCCAATTATTTCTACATCCACTCCAGCAATTTGTGCTGGAATATCTACATCTCTTGGACAGGCTGGGTTGGTTCCAACATTTCCCTCATTGTCATAATATCCTGTAATAGTTTTTGATACTGTATCAAAGTTAAAACAAGCTTCAGGGGTTGCTGCTTGTGTGATATTTCCCATGGTAAGGAAAACAAAAAGTCATAAAAGACTGAACAATAATTTTTTCATAAAAAAAAAAGAAAATTAGAAAATAAAAAAACACAGCAAAACTGCTGTGCTCTTACCAGAAAATAATGTTCTGACATCAATAATTCATACTGTGTGTATAATGGTACTCCTATTATATCTGAAAGAATGAAAAAGCAAGTTTTTTTTGAGGAAAATAGTTTCCGTACCACAACATAGGTACCACTTTTTACAAAATTGGCTTTGCATTAAAAAAAGAACAAGGAGTATAATACATTCTTAGATGACAGGGGGGGCGGGAACCACGGGAACCACAGGAACGTGGATCCCTGGTCAAACCAGGGATGACAGAAAGAGAAGAAACAACAATAATATGTCATTCCTGCAGGTCAAGAATCCATTCGGGAAATTCCTGAAGAGGGTGAAAATGTAAGAAGTCTGAAGAAAA
Organism: Candidatus Altimarinota bacterium; assembly: GCA_002747975.1. Taxonomy (GTDB): domain Bacteria; phylum Patescibacteriota; class Gracilibacteria; order BD1-5; family UBA2023; genus GN02-873. The sequence continues at coordinate 3,662 of PDRA01000001.1, forward strand.
TGGAAATACAGAAACCAAGAGATCCTGAAACAAGTTCAGGATGACAAAAGTAAAAAATCCCCCTGTCCTTCGGACATCCCCCTTTACAAAGGGGGCATACAAAAATCCCCCGGCTCGCTTCACTCGCTTTCCTCCTTTACAAAGGGGGCTTGCAAAAAATCCCTGCCCTCTAAATTCTAATTTCTAAAATCTACCTTCTAAAAACTAAAATCTAATTTCTACCTTCTAAAATCTAAATTCTAAACTCTACCTTTTTCGAAAAATATTTAAAACACCACAACAAACTCTCACTTTTTCTTACCAACAGTAGCAAAATACTCACGAACTTCAGCGAGAGTCCCACGTCGAAATTCTTCGAATTTTTTGGTCATTTCACGAGCAACAACAACTCTGTGTTCAGATCAAAAAAGAGCTTCCAAATCTCAAAGTGTCTTATCAATGCGATGTACACTCTCATAGATTACGACGGTTTGTTTTTTATTTTCGAGAGATTTCAGAAGAGTTTGGCGTCATTTTTTTAGTGGCAAAAAACCAAGATAGAGAAAATGATGCGTGTCGAGTCCGCTGGCAACAAGGGCAGAGAGAACCGCTGATGCTCAGGGAATTGGGGAGACCTCTATCCCCTGCTCTATGGCAGCACGAATCAGGGCAAACCCTGGGTCAGAAATTCCCGGCGTCCCTGCATCAGAAACGAGTGCAATTTTTTTTCCTTCACCAAGAAGAGCAAGAATTTTGTCGATTTTTGTCGTTCCAGAATGAGAGTGATATGAGATAAGCCTGCCATTATTTGGGATTTCGTAAGCCTGTAACAGTTTACCTGTCACACGAGTATCTTCACAAGCGATGAAATCAGCTTCTTTGAGGGTGCGAATCGCCCGCAGTGTAATATCTTCGAGATTTCCAATAGGAGTAGAGACAATAGAGAGCATAAAAACAAAAGTTATAGTTTTCACTACTATATGATTTTTTGAGAAATAGGCAAGAAAAATATGATCAGAAAAAAGCCTACTATTATTTTTTCCTCATACAAGAATCATTTGCAAAAAAGTGAAAAAAATCTATAATCAAAGGGTCTTTATTTTTTTACTTCTTCTCTATGAGATATATTTTTCTTAGCTTCCTCATACTCCTTGGATCTTGCACTCTGCAAGGAGATAACAATACTCCTCAAAACCCGGTCTCATCTGGAAATACATGAGAAATACAAAATAAAGAAGCCGGGCAAGATCCTGAAACAAGTTCAGGATGACAAATTGCCAGTTCGGGATGAGAAGTTACCGGTTCAGGATGACAGATTGCCAGTTCGGGATGAGAAGTTACCGGTTCAGGATGACAGATTACAAATTCGGGATGAGAAGTCAAAAATCCGAAACGAACAGAAGATACAACAGGGAAATACTGTCTTCTGGATATGTGTATTCCAAATGCACTTGAAATAACCAAAAAAGATGGCATCTATACCGCAAGAGACATAATTTCACAAAACCCAGAAACACCAGAAGGTGAACTTGACCCAGATGCAGAATATATTGAATACAAATACGATCCTATGAAAAAAATATTTACAACAGAACATACTGATGTTTTTCTCTTAGAGACAACTAAAATTTTCCCAGTTAAAAACGGATACATAAAAACACAATACAGTGGATGATGTGGTGGCGGACACATCACGCAAGAGCTCTTCTCAAAAAATGGAGAAAAGACCAAAACACTTGATGGACTTGAGAAAAAACCAATTACCGTTGGTTCAATTACCTATACACCAACTTTTTCTTTTCAAAAAGCTGATATTGGACTGGCAACAGACGCGACAGAAAAAACACAGTTATTCAATGATATTATTTTTAGGCACGAAGAAGCTTTTAGCTCTCAACTCCATGATGATGTCAAATCAAAGCATTTTTTATTTAAACACTATGGTGTGCAATTTACTGATAACCCTGATGTTTATGTTCTCTATACAACTGACGATATCGATTTTGACAGATTCTTATTTTTCTACACGCCAAACCAAGAAATAGAAAACAAGGTATATAATGGAAAAGTTACCGACCAATCTGTAACAACAGATATCATCAAACAATACAATGACAATAATTTTTGAGCTTTTATTTTTCGAGAGGAGTGAAATGACGATAAGACAATGATAGATGATGAGAATATACCAACAGAAAGTATGCTGAGAGTACAAAGACTCTATAATGGATATGGACCGTTTATGGTTTTTCTTGACGATAAAAAATACCACACATATGTACTTGCAGAAATGTGTAAGCCAGTTGTCTACTACTATGGTGATGAAAATAAAGAAAATACGCTTACACTTATACCAAAAAATGGTGATTTTTTTACAAAACTCATTCCAGAATTTACCAGCAAAAATACCTGGAATTTTATGGCTCAAAACGATAGGATTCTCGTCAAAGATCAAAACTATGATTATCTCTACTATTCACTGGCAACCGTCGATTATACACACAATGAAAATGGCTGGATTGTACGAGGAGAAGATGCGGTCAGATTTTTTGAAGATAAGCTCCCAAAAATCGGATTTAATTCGAGAGAAAAACAGGACTTTATCGACTATTGGAAAGATAAATATAGAGCTGGAAAATATTATTTTGTCTCTTTTAAATATACAGACGAGCTCGAAAAAATTATCACACTTGATTTCGGGTCTCAGCCAAAGCAAATGTTTCGAGTCCTCCTTGATAGCTATGAGTTAGAATCGTTTTCAAAAAGTCATAAAAAATACCTCTATACCCAGGAAAATCTGGATATACTCGATACCTATCTTATCAAGAAATTTGAGAGAGATCCTTCAAAATCTGCTGTCTTTGAGTGGGGCGGAGTCCTCCAGACAAAAGAAAAAAGATTTGTAAGATAATCAAATAAGAAGAAAATCGCATATATCTCTCAATGCCTTCCATGAAAAAAATTATCCCTCTTCTTTTTGTTTTCTTACTTGCGAGCTGTGGTAATCTTCAGCAGTCGGATCAAAGTCCGCAGAAGTTTTTTGCCATTATTCCGCATCATAATCTGGCTAATAAATCTATACAAGAATTCTATACACATATTTCAAAACATGCTCCAGATATCAAAAATATTATCATCATTTCTCCAAACCATTTCTGACAGGAGGATATGGTTTCTTTTCCAGAAACAGGCAGTTTTTGTTATGAGAAATCCTGTATTTCAGGGTTTCGCCTGCCCTTTGCCTCCAAACAAAAAAATACAATTTTTATAAAAAAATGAAAAGTATGGAATACACACGAGCATGGAATATGAAATCACTTTCCTTTTATCAAAAAATACTTTCCAAGTGCACGTACTTCTGTTTTGCTTTTTAAAATTGACACAAAACTCAGAAAAAAACACAAACAAATTATAAAAGAACTCGAAACATATAAGCTTGATGGTGATACTCTTTTTATTGCTTCAGTAGATGCTTCCCACCACACACAAGAAAAAATGGCGTATTTTCACGACCTCAATACTCTGCAAATGCTCGAAAGTCCAAAAAATACGGCTGTTGAAGTGGATTGCCCTAACTGTCTATTTGTCCTCAAAACACTGGCAAGAAATACCCAAAAACCATTTTTTCATTTATACAATCGCACCTCTGTCGACAGCATTCTTGGTGTAAATTCCAATTTTGAAAATACTTCTCATCTCTATGGAACTTTTGAAAAAGAAAAAGATGAATCATGAAAATTAGCATTTTTATCGCATTTCAAAAAAAGAAAACTCGAAAAAAAGTATAACAATATAAGTTTTACCCTCACTCCAAAAATCACAAATCCACACTCTTTGCAATGCTTTTATTCCCACAAGGACCCAAAACGCAATCCAAAATACTGGCACAATCGCCTCCTGTATAGCATGCAAAAAAACTTTACACCAAAAAGTGATGCTGTAGAGGTTTGACTATGAAGCGATCTTGGATTTACTTTTTTTGACGAAAGCGAAAAAGAAAACCTCGCAAAACAATTTCTAGCAATTATTCTCAAAACTCCAATGAAACAAAAAAACTCAATTTTTATAGGAAATATCGAGAACGCAGTTTTGTATTATGATGAATTATTTTATGAGGTCGATGAAAACGGGGCGATAGATTGCGAGAGTTTTAATTAGAAAAATTACCGTCTCTTGAATACAAAAAATACGCCGCCTCAAAGCATGATCACAGAAAATAACAGTGCAATATATACATATATTTTCAGGTTTGTTCCATATAAATCCTCAAATCTTCTATCACTTTCAAAAAAAGTAAAGAGGCGGTCACATCAGATGACCTCATTTATTTTTTTGAGTAATTTGGTATCATTTCCTTCATAGGAACCAGAGCGATTTAGAGACTTGGTTCCAAAATGCACACTTTGAGTTCATTCGATTTTCATCACACCATCCTGACACGTGATTTTGAGAATACCAGGAGAAGTTCCGCTCCATACAGAGGCATGAGCCACTATATCTCATTTTTTGAGTGAAAGTGTTTTCGGCACATCTCGAATCGTTACTCTTTCATCTCGAAAAGTATTTCGCTCACGCAGAACACGAAGTTTGTTCTTAATTTTGTAGTATACAAAATTATCAAAAGTTATACTGACTTCTGTCCCAGTATCATTTCTCTCTATTATATCAATCCTTCATAGAGTAAAATCATCAAGAGTAGAAGACATAAGAGCATGTACTAAAAAAGGAGGAGAGAGAGATAAAAGTAGTAAGAGTATTTTTTTCATACAATAGTAAATTATTTTTTGCTTGCGTCTAGATTCAAAAACGAAAACTCCACATACATGTGGAGTTTTTTTATATTTTATATTCCCAGTTTATCTCGTATGATATTGAGCTCATAGGCAATTTGCTGGTCTTTTTTCATAATTTGTTCTAACCGTTTACAGCTGTACATCACAGCGGTGTGATTTCGTCCAGAAAATATATTTCCAATTCGTTCATAGGTATAATTGAGTTTTTTCTTGAGAAGGTACATTGCCACCTGTCGTGGAATCATATTTTCTTTGCGTCTATCTTCTGAAAGGAGGGCTCGTATTTCAATACCGAAATGATTTGAAACGGCTTGTATGAGATCTTCATAACTGACAAATCAACCAGTAAACACTCGCGCACTTGGTCATCCAGAGGATTCATTGAGTGGCTTGATGGCGAGTTTTGAAAGTCGCATCGAAATGGTATCAAGTGTTGGCGGCGTTCATCGCAGGTCGTATTCTGCTATCATTTGATTGAGGATTCATTCGAGTTCTCGCACATTATTGGTTACATTTTCAGCAATAAATTCAGCGACATCTTGAGGAAGGAGAAACTCCCGAGATTGAGCCTTTTCTTGGAGGATAGCAAGTCTTGTCTCATAATCTGGCTCTCAGATATCAACGGTAATTCCCCATTCAAATCGACTTTTGAGTCGTGGCTCAAGCTCTGTGAGCTCTCGTGGAGGGCGATCACCAGAGAGAACAATCTGTTTTCCAGATTCATAGAGAATATTGAAGATATTATACAGCTCTTCTTGTGTTCGCTGTTTTCCAGCAAAAAACTGCACATCATCGATGACAAGCACATCAACCTGTCGATATCGGTTTCGAAGTTTATCAGCCGTTCGCTTCTGAATACCAGAAACAAAATCAGTAATAAATTTATCGGCTGTGGTATAGACGACTTTGAGATTTTTGTGTTGTTTTGCAATACTGTTTGCTGTGGCCTGCAAAAGGTGCGTCTTTCCAAGTCCTACATTTCCGTAGAGATAGAGTGGATTGTACGATGATCCTGGCTTTCGAGCAACCGCCTCACAGGCAGCATGAGCCAACTGTGATCCAGTTCCGACAATAAAATTCGAAAGCTGATATCGATCAGAAATAAGACGCCCACTAATTCCTTTCACAACTTCTATTCACTGTGTTTGGGCTTTTTTTGTTTGCTTTTCTGAAGATTTCAAGATAGCTCGACAGTCAATGCGCTCACTTTCATCACGAATTTCTATATTTTCATCAACTTCGATAGTCACCCGCTCAATCGTAGGAACAATCGAAGTAATGGCATCTTTTATCTCTTGCAAAAATTTCTTTGAAAGGTTATCCTTGTGAAACGACGAAACGACACCAATCGTCACAGAATCTTTTGAAGCTCATAGCAGAGAAAATTGCTTGAAATATGTCAAGAAATCCTGCTTTCGAATAGAATTTGAGAGAAGTTTGATAGATTGTTCTAAATCGGTCAGTGAAAATGATGGTTCGTTCATAGAATTTGAGTATGAAAAGTATGATTTGAAATGCAAAAATTGTCTTATCTGTACACAGAAAAGTATAGTCCATTTGTATTCAAAAAATCTTTAAAGTCAAAAGAAAAAAAAGACTTGACAGGGAAATTTGTATACCTTTTTTACTCTTCTTTTTATAAAGTCTTTATTTTATCAAAAGACTTGCCTTCATAAAAAAATAGATTCACACACTCTACTTTTTTTCTGTTTTGAATAGAATTTTTATTCACTCAATACAAGGCAAATGTGAAAAAATACCGGAGAAAAATTAAGAAGAAAACCTCTCTTACAGTTACAGATATTTAGAAGGCTCACAAGTGTCTATTTTAAAGGAAATTAAAAAAAATAGATTGGGTGAAAATTTCAAAAAAAGAGAGTGTATATATTGAAGAAAAATTGAAAAAAACCAAAAATTATTTTTGGTTTTTTATCATAATTTTGAAGTGAGATTTTCGATACAGAAAAATACAATTACTTAATCTCTTTGAGTCGAGCCGCTTTTCCTGTCAGTCCTCGAATAAATCCGATATTTTTTCTTCGAACCTTAAATCGTCGTATGATCTCAATCTCCTTGATAGCTGGACTATTTACAGGGAAAATCTTTTCTATCCCAACACCGTCCATAGTAGAACGTACAGTAATCATTCTATCGAGTGGAGTTGAGCCCCGAGCGGCAATAATAAGTCCTCGAGTTTTTTGGATTCGTTCTTTCCCTCCCTCTTTCATTACTTGATGTACGACCACTTCTGTACCAGTTTCGAAATTTTGATCTTTTATCGCTTGATGGCTTTCTGACTGGATTTGTGAAATAAGTTTTGTATCAGACATAAATAAACTTTTCTAAAAGAATAAAAAACGAGCAAAGTATATGGTATTTTAGAAAAAAAGCAAATTATTTTTTAAAAAAAGTTGTTTTTGTGTCTATAAAAAGGAAAAAATAAAAAATATTTTAGAAGCCCTTGCAAAAAAATAATTTTTAACTACAATTGAGACAGTTATTTTGCTCAATTATTTTTGTCTATGGAATTCTTTTTTCTTATCCCTTGGGTTCACAATGAAGTTATTCTTTTTAGTATTATAGCATTGGTGTTTTTTGCCAGTATCCTGTGGTATGGATATCGTCCGATTTCAAGAATCGTGCGCAAATTTGGAGTGAAACGAAGAGATGCTCGAATTGACGGAAGAGATAGTGGACTTCTCAAGGAGCGAGAAAAAGCAGAAGAACAAAGCTTTTGAGAATCAGTTGAAAACCTCTCTAATCCAGTGCTCTCAGGTGATGAAGATATCATAGTGTTAGAAGAAAAAACCCAAGAGAAACAAGTGCTAAAAGAAGATACCAAAGGGACACAAAAACAGGAAGAAAAAGACAAAAAAGAAGAGAAGCAACAAGAAAAAGAAACAAAAACAGAAGACAAAGAAAAAGAAACAAAAACAGAAGACAGAGAAAAGGAAACAAAAGAAGAGCCAAAGAAACAAAAGACAAAAGAAAAGACACCAGAACAAAAGGAGCAAACAAAAAATAATACAGAAGCGCTCGTTGGTATTCTCAATGAGGCTCAAACCCTCTTTGCTCGAGGCAAAATCGACGAAGCGCAAGCAGCTATTATCAATGGACTGGCTCTCAAAAAAGATCACAAACGACTCAATATGTTGCTGGGAAGAATCTATGAAAAACAAAAAAAATATGATGCTGTTGAAATTCTCTACAAAGATCTCGCAAAATCTCATCCAGATGACCCAGACATCATCAAATCCTTGGCTGATGTACTTATTATAAAAAAGAAATACAGCGTTGCAGTTGCTCTCTATGAAAAACTCTTAACCCTCTCAAAAGAAAGCGAAGAAGTACTCTTCGTCCTCTCACACCTTACCAGTGAACTTGAAGATTGGGAAAACACCTATCGCTACACTCGCCTCTATCAAAAACAATGGCCCAATAACAAAGAAATCCTAAATCTAGAAGCAAAGTCGCAAATACAACTTTGAAAACGAAAGGAAGCCATCGAGACGCTCATCAAAGTCAAAAATCTCTCTCCATACAATGCAGATGAAATTCAAACAATGATAGAAAAACTCGTTGCAGAAGAGGAAATGGCGGAAAATTTTAACTCTCAAAATACCTAACACAAATGACAACAAATACTCCTCCACACAGCAGCGAAGCAGAAAAAAGTGTACTTGGGTCTATTCTCATCGACACTGATGCTATGATACAGGTTGCTAATATTTTACGTCCTGATGATTTTTATAATCCATCTCATGCTATTGTCTATGATGCTATGATGGATCTCTACAGCCGAAATCAGCCTATTGACAGCGTAACTGTCTGAGAAGTGATTGCAAACCAAAAAAAGCTTGACACCATTGGCGGAAATCCCTTTATTGAGGATCTTATGGTTAGTACTTTTACCAGTGCTAATATTTTTCAATACGCGCAAATTGTAAAAGACAAAAGCGTCCTGCGAAAACTCATACGTGCTGGAAATGAAATCATCGCATTTGCCAATGACACCAATGAAGAAACCAATAAGCTGCTTGAAAAGTGTGAAAAATCCCTCTTCAATGTCACCCAGCAATTTATCCAGAATAAACTGGTTCCAATCAAAGATATTCTCAATGATCGATACGAGGAATTCGCTGCCATTCATGAGGATCCAAAGATATTTGAAAAATATAGCATCAGCACAGGATTTAATAATTTCAACAATAAACTGGGAGGATTTAAACGATGAGATCTTATCATCATCGCAGCCCGTCCAAGTATGGGTAAAACTGCGATGGCGCTCAATTTTTCTCAAAATGTTGCTTTTACTGGAAAAAATGTTGCCATATTTTCTCTTGAAATGTCGAAAGAACAACTCACCGATCGTATGATATCATCGGCAATGGCGGTCGATAGCTGGAAACTTCAAAAGTGAAAACTCTCTGAAGAAGAATTTGCTCGTATGGGAGATGCTCTCGAAAAACTCTCAAAAGCCAATATTTATATCGATGATTCCCCTGCAGATTCTGGACTTCTCGAGATAAAAAGCAAAGCCCGACGACTCAAAATGGAAAAATGACTTGATCTTCTTGTTGTCGACTATCTCCAGCTAATGTCAAGTGGAAATAATTTTAATCGAGTTCAGGAAATATCTGAGATTTCTCGAGGACTCAAGTCTCTTGCCCGTGAGCTCGATGTTCCAGTCATTGCCCTTTCGCAGCTTTCTCGTGCAGTGGAAGGACGACCAGACAAGCGACCTGTGATGAGTGATCTTCGTGAATCTGGTTCGATCGAGCAGGATGCTGATATTATTCTCATGCTCTATCGTGATGACTACTATGATGAATTTAGCGAGCAGGCTGGTACAACAAATATCTTTATTCGAAAAAATCGTAATGGACCAATTGGTCAGGTGGATTTCAAATTTGAGAAAAGCCAGCAAAAATTCTATGAACTTGAAGAAAAAAGAAAAGAAGAATACGCTGAAGGTGTCCACGATATTCAAGATATTGCTGCGTAGTATGTATATACTCACAAATACTAATTGATATTTGAAACTCCATATTTAAGGAGGTCGTAGTATTTACTTTTGTCTTCAGAAAATTTAAATATTTGAAGGGTATTTTTGTATCCAGATCGAGCCTCTACACTGTAGTTTGGAAGCGTGAAGGGATCACGAGACTGGATCTGCACTTGTGTTGGTGTACTTTCTGCATTGTACATCATCAAATACGGATGATCGACTTTTTGGAGAAAATCTCGCACTGTTTTCTTTTCATCCCAGAAATACACGAGTTCTTCTTGTGTCTGTCAAGAGCAAGGAATTTGATTTCCATTCACGTCATAACAATCACTGTCTCTATGTCGTATCATTCACTGTGACGTGGAGCGTATATTTCCACTTCCTGCCAGTCAAAGTGGAGCCTGAGTGACGCTATCAACTGCCATGATAATCCATTGTTGGTCGCTTCGAACTCCACTGACACTAAGGTCGGAAGTATTTTGTGTTCCCGTTCCAAATCGTGGATCTTTTGACGGAAGTCAAGTATCAAGAAGCGGTGCGTCTGAGATAAACAGTGGTAAGATTAGATGAGATTGAGCTGGAATATCAAAGGTATAATTGGTTGAGATTGATTGTATAGTATACTGCGTCTCAAATTGCGCCGATCGAGGCGTCGAGAGAGTAAAAAATTCTTTTCCATCGCTATCTTCTTGACTGACACTATCTTGAAATCCATCGCTGTGATTTCGAATTTTAAGCATAGCATATTCAAAAGCTCCTTGCGCATTCGAGTAGGCAATAATTTCATCATATCCAAGTCGAGAGATTCGCATTTCCCGAACATAGAGGACAGCAACACCAGTGACAACTAACATAAGAAATGTTGTCATTCCCAGTGCCATCAAGATGGAAAAACCGTTCTTATTAAATCGCATAATTATTTTTGGTAAGTAAGGATACTATCAGAAAATGTGGATTGAATTTCGAGTTTTGTTGCTCGTACCAGTGAAGCAGGAATGCCACTTTTTCGCGTCAGTTCAAGTGTCATCTTGAGTGTGACTTTTTTGCTTGTATTGTCATCACCAGAGATATAAAATGCTAAATTTGTTATCTTGACTCGCTTCTCTTGTTCATCTGGTGTGAAACTATCAACAAGATTATAGGAAGTACTTCCATCAAAAATATAGAGTCCGCAGTGAATTGAGATATTGTTTTTATCAGCATCACTACAATCTGAAATATTACCGCTTCCATCTTTTTTTCCATACATATATTGCCACTTTGGACCAGTACTGGTTTTTCCTATTCCTAAAACCAAAGATCCACTTCACTTATACTGAGTTTCAAAATCAACAGGATTTCCAGCAATACCCACTGTTCCGCTCAGAGTGATTCCCTCCTCTCGTATATCCTGAGAAATTCGGTCAGTAACCTGTCTTGCTGTTTCAGAGAGTTCTTTTGATATTTGCATTCTCAGGCTTGTATTCCATATATTGAGATAAATAAGCAGCGTTGTTGTAATCATCATACCCATAATAGTGATAGCCACAAGAAGTTCTACCAGGGTAAATCCACGAGAATATGAGCGTTGTATTTTCATTATTGCACCCAGTCAGTAAGTAAAGTACGAGCATCATATTCGCGATAATTCGATGCTGATCGCACAATCACGCGCGCATCAAAAATATATCACTGCGGTGATGCATCTTTTTCTATTTTTATTTGTGCTCCTTTATTCTCAAAAACCAACGGACGCACGATAAGATACGAGGCAAAAAATGTTGGTGTATTTCCCTGTTTTACATGAGTATATCGTTTTTGTGCATCGAAGAAAAGCTGCGATTTTGAGAATTTTTCTTTGAGTTTTTCTTTTGAGAAATCATCAACCGAAAAACTCGAAATATCACTTATTTTTTTGAGAGAAACTGGTGCTGATCGTATATCTCCACCAGCAAACTCAAACATTGCATTTCCAAATTCATTTTCTATTATGTAGACTCCCTCTTCCCACTGATTTTGTCATCAGTTCTTTGGAATTTTATTCCATGGTGCATACATTCATACATTTGTATTTCTTATGTTTTGAGCCAATTCGAGTTCCTCTCGCAGAAGATTTGATACAATAATCTCATTTCGAGAATAAAACATATTTCCCAGGGTTGTTTGCAAGAGTATGAAAATAGCTGTCATTCCCATGGCAAAAATTGTCATCCCAATAATAAGCTCTATCAAAGTGAAACCAGAACGAATATGTATTTTTTTTGTTACAAACATACTAGTGAAGGTAGGGTCGTAAATAAATTTCTTTTTGCCGTCCAGAAGTTTTTGAATATCACGGATAACCGATAGTAAGGATCACATCGTCTTGGGTAAGGGCAGTGGTATTTTCGTAAAAAGTACCCGAAGCATACGGAGGAGTGATAAGGTAGTAGAGAATATCTCCTGGGTTTGTTGATCCAGAAAATCAAATCACTTCTATTCCTCTTTTGAGCTCAATAGTTTTGTATGGTTTTTTATGTATCCATTGACTTGGATCACTCTCCCTTACAAGAGAGAGTTCTATTATAGAGCTTTTTGGTTCAAAAGCAAATAAAACAAAGGCATGTTTTCATTCATCTACATTTGGAGTATTTATATCATCCTTTTCGAATTGCAATCCATTTCGCACCGCCTTGTGAGAGAGTATCCACTCTTGTGAAATCTCATCTTTTGACTGACGTAAAGCCGATCTGTCCATATAGGACTTGAAAGGAAATAAACTCATTGTCATTAAAATTCCAATAATTGAAATGACAATTAAGATTTCTACGAGAGTAAATCCACGAGAATGCGAAAGTGATAATTTCATAAATAATTATTGAAGTCAAGCATTTTGAGTAATTTGAATCATCACAGAAATAATAGCAAGCGCAAACCATGCAACAAATACACCAGCACCGATAAGGGCAATTGGTTCGATAAATTTTACCATCACATCAAGCGATGAATCAAGTTTTCTCCTGTACTGTTCTGCAATTTTGATAGATACATTATGAATCGTCGAGGTCTGCTCGGCACTCTCTATCATTTGGAGAATGTCAGGTTTAAAAATCTGACCTTCTTTGTCATGTTCTTGCATAGAGTCACTGAGTTTATTTCCAGCAGCAATATCTTTTGCAATCATCGCATAAAGAGCATCAACATAGACATTTCCAGCACTGGCACCCGTCAATTGAAGTGCTTTGACAATACTGACTCCAGAAGAAACCAAAAGATAGAAAGTACTCATAACCTGCACGATAATATAATTGGTATAGAGTTTTCCAGAAATAGGATTAAAAATTTTGAGCCTGTCCCACCAAATAGCTCAAATCCGGGTCAATGTATAACCGCGAAAGAGAAGTATAGCTGCAATAAGAATCAAAAGAATCCAAAAAATATAATTTCTCAAAAAGTCACTCGTGGCAATCAGTGATTGAGTAGCAAATGGAACTTCTGTTGCCATTTCTGCAATCATAGGAATAATACTCGGAATCACATAAATCATAATAACTGAAATAGCTAAAATCAGCAGCATAAAGATAATAAAAGGATAGGTAAGAGATCCTATAATCTTTCGTTTCAAATCTTGCTGCATTCGCATTTCATCAGCAATAGCCTGAAATGTTTCTTGAAGCATACCAGTTTGCTCACCACTTTCTATAATAGCAATTTCTTTGGTATTATAGAAATTAGGGATTTTTCGCATTGCCACATTCATTCTATCACCGCTTTCGATAAAGAAAACAGTGTTTTCAATCGCTTCCTTGAAAGCTCCCTTTGGAAGTCGAGAACCAAATCACTTGATAGCTTCAAGAAGGGTAACTCCTCATTCAAGAAGATTTGCTACCGATTCATAGAATATAACCTTGTCTTTGAGTGAAATACGAGAAAAAAGTCACATATTTGAAAAGTATTAAAAAATTATCGAAAAGAGTATACACCAAGAGTGACATTCATAGAAATATCAGTATCTCAGCTGGTAATTCACACCTCAGTATCAATAGGAAGATTTATAGTATCAAGTGTGAAAGCATATTTTGTGCTTGAAGAGAGGTATGAAAGATAGTCGACAATAGTATCAATTGATCCAGCAGTCAATCATAAATTTACTGAAGCCTGATAGAGTCAATTTGGAAGTTTTTTTCCTTCATCAATAGAAATATTTGTAATAGTAATATCTGGCGCAAAATCGAGATTTTTCTTGGTAAATGAATTGATCATGACAGCATCGAGAACTTCACTATTTTCAAATGGTTGTGCAATTTTTGATACCAGTGATGATCATGATGATGCCGAATATTCATCTTTTATGTTTTGTAAGTCTGAAAGTTCTTGAGTAAATTTTTGTTTCTGCGTTTCTAGATTGGTACTCGTAGCCCCAAGATCAAAGTATTTTTGATACTGAGGATGTGCAAAAAAGAGGGCAACAATAATAGCTAATGCTACAAAAACGGGTCAATATGCACTTTTGCGAGAGAGTGAGTCGATAGTATGAAGAGATGTCATAAGAGAAGAAGAAAGAAGATAAAATTATTTTTTATTTGAATGCATTATTTTAAATGAAATTTGTGTGGTTCGCTCATTTGGATTTCCAGAAATACTTGTAATTGGCTCTAGGTTAAATGATGTATTTTTGTTTTTTGAATAATTTCTCATCATATTAATAATGGTAATTGCTGGATCACTGTGGGCTTCATTGTGTTCTTTTGCGATAAGAGTCGTCGTGATAACACCATCTTGAATATTAAATCCTTGCAATTGCACATTTGATTGCTGAGCTGCAAGCTGAAAATCAGAGATGATTTGTTTGAGCGGAAGCGAGGATTGAATGGCATTATTTTTCAAGATATTGGCAATAAGTACATTTTTATCTTTTTTGATTTCGGTAATTTGTCTTCTTATATCCTGCACTTCCTCTTGAAGAGAATGAACTGTCCCCTCTCGAATCAATGAAAGAAGAAAAAATGCTATTCCAACTCAGGCAGCAATAATAAAAGCTGCAATTCCCAAGGTCAAAGAATTCAGTTTTGATTTTTTGAGAATTTTTTCGTGTTGCTTTTTTGCTTCTCAGGCAACAGAGTTTGCCTTGATTCGTTTTTGAGAAACTCATTGCGGGGTATTTGGAGTTGCATCAGAAGCTTTTGGAGCTGGATTTTGAGAAATTTCTTGCATAGAAATAAATTATGAATATAGTAGAAAAAAGTTTGTACCCTTCTATCATATCATTTTTCTTCAAAAAATGCAAGACAATTTTCAAAAAAATAACCAGCGACGTATTATCCATACAAAACAAGGAAAAAAAACTCATTTCAATATCACGAATGAAAATGAGCTTACAAGCGTTTTTACTGATTTAGAGCCTTGAGATCGGATCTTTTTTTATGGAGATTTATGATCTGGAAAAACCACCTATATTCGCCATCTATTGCGTCATATCTCTGGAGATGATTCACTGGTGGTACGAAGTCCAACCTACATATACTACAACGAGTACAAAATAAAAAACTTCAATATCTATCATTTTGACCTCTATCGCTGTGAGGATCTCGATACGTTTCTCTCTATTGGTGGCTATGAAATCCTAGAAAATCCAGACAATATCTGCCTTATTGAGTGGCCAGACCTTATCAAAGATGAGTTTGAACCGAGTCTTGTCGTGGAGATACAGAGACAAGAGACTGCGTAAAAATGATATATCATGCTCACAAATAGACAAACAGCATTAAAAAATGATTTGTTTCTACAAAATAATTAAATCCCATATGCACCAAGGTCGCAGCAAAAAATCATAAGAAAAAGTACAAGAAATATCGCCATCATGCCAAAGGATACGAGAGGGCCTTGTACCAGGCGAGCGTACAGAGCGTGGCTGAGAGGAGATGAGCGGAAAAAGTAAATGTCGATCGAAATACCCAAGTCCAAAAATCAAATCCATACACTTGAAGATAGAGGATATTTTCTATACAAACAAATCCAAGCACGACATAAAAGGCAAAAAGCATCATATCTTTTTGAGAAAAGGTAATATTTTTACCAATAAGTCCCAAGGTGGCCAAGTGTTTTGTCGTCTCTTCAAAAAAAGCTGCTATAAAAAGAGGAAGTAGAAGGGCTCAAAACACAAGCGAACCTGTGAGAAAAAATGAAGCCAGGAGCACTGCCCACAAAAGCAAAAAAATAAACAAAAGATGGATACGAGCCATACGACGAATCAGCCCAGAAGAAATCGATGGGCTCAAGTAAGTATAGATAAGAACAAGTATATAAAAAAACATAAATACGCCAACAGCTCCTCAAAAAAAGACAAGCGGTGAGAAGTCCTGGAGTCAAGAAGCCAAAAGCCAAGTGAGTCAAACAGAGACTCCACCAGAAAAAATCCCAGCCCAAAATCTCCCTTGCAAAAGCCTATCATCACCCTCGATTCGAGTGGCTCCATACGCCCAGAGATATAGGGGCAAAAACACGATACATATGATACATATCCATTCAAAAATCATAGCACTATGATATACAGAAATAGGAAAAAATCAATAAAAAAATTACTCTGAGTCTATTTTTTCCTTGTTTTTTTCTAAACATCATTTTTCTTTTTCAATTTGAGAAAATCGCTTCTGTGAAAAATCATTATAGAAATGAGTTTTGTTGTATCAGAGTTCTCTATCACAGGCATCGAGTCTTTCTTTCCCATAATGTGTTAATAAAAATCCATAACTGGGAAGAGAAACCTCATTGTGAGGATATTCCCTCTTTTCTTTTGAAAAAAGACAATTCATATAATATTCACTGCGGTATTTTTGATATTTTTGTGCTTGATTTTTACAGGATTGCTTTTCAGTAAGGGTATAAATAAGGGGCGTATACCACCCAGATTGCTTAATTTGAAAAATTTTTTTATAGGGAGCATTTCGAAGGATTTGAGCTGTTTTTTTTGCTGAGTTTTCCACTTGCAATAATATCATAGGCTGGTAGGCGAGCAAGAAAACCGAAATCATCTGCCTCAGAAAAATAAAAATTTCAAAAATCTATCACAAAGCTCTCTCGCTCGAGGAGTGCATTTCTCAGAAAATCTGGGAACTTTTGGTTCTCACAATTATGAAATATAAAATGTAAGCTCTCACCATTTGGCAGACGTTGTATCGACCGTAAAACTCACGCGTTATCAAGCCAATCATCACAAGAAATATGATAGTTTGCAATAGGATGATTATCATTTTTAAAAATATACTCTCGTTCGAAGTCTTTCGTTCAAAAACTTTTTTGTTCTTGATTTGGATTTCCTTGACCAGGTGAAAAAATCGTATTGGTTGGATCAACAATTTTCTCTGATGGAAATTGCATGCTATTTTCTGTATGAATGTGGTAGGTATTGTCTCAAGGTGTATTTTTTTGCTGGTTACAAGAAAACAAAAAACAGAGAGTACAAATACCAAGAAGAAGATATTTCATTGCTTGAAAACAAAAATTTATTTTTTTCGCCTCACTATTTCATATCCACCAAAAGAAAATGAGGATTCATTTTTTTTTGAATATCATCGCATTTTATAGGCGAGAAATGCAAGATTGAATCCGATAATCAAGAAAACAGTTGCAACAATATAGGCAATAATTTCTGGAACGATAAAAATAAGAATCCCAAAAATAATAAAAAAACTCGCAGCAAAAATCATAAAAGCAATAAAAATAGTATTAAAAAAACCGACCAATATCTAAAAAGGCGACATAGAGCATCAAAAGCATCAAAAGCAAAAAGCCAATTCCATTGATCCACTGCTCTATTTTGAGATAGAGCGTTTTAGAATGAGTAAATTGAGAAATGATACTATAGAGCGTAGTTGTCACCATACGTCCACCATCGAGGGCTGGAAATGGAAGAATATTGAGCACTCATAGATTGACAGAAATCATCGCTACAAAAATCCAGATAATAGTCCACGAAACCTGCAAATCTACCATCTTGACAAAGGCATTTCCAACACCGATAGGCCCAGAGAGCATCTCTTTTGCACTCTCTCGCTCAGCTGGCTCTTTTGGAAACAGGAGAGCAGAAAAGGTTTTTCACAGGAGCTTGAAGGTAAGAATACTTGAAGCATAGGTTTCTTTTGCTGCCAGAGTAGTAGCATCTAAAAAAGCAAATTTCTTCTCCTGAAAATTTGCATTCACCTGAAGATCTTCGTATATCTGCACTCAGATTTTTCCGTCTTTTGGCTGAAGAGAAACAGTATAAAATCATCCAGATGAAGATTTGAGTTCTATTTGTAAATTTTTTTCTGTTTGAATCGAGTGAATCAGTGTATCGACCGTATCGATGGGTACATGATTGACAGCGATGACCTTGCTGCTTTTTTGGATTCATGATTGTTCTGCAATGCTTCCAGTCAGCGGATTAAACACAATTCCCTTCCCCTCTATAAGACCAGAGTCCTTTGCTTCTTCAAGAGAAGGCAGCAAATAAGAGTGAGTTGGACCACCAACATCAATTGGCAGGACAGAAAGTGGCTTTGTTCCCGTCATAAAAATAACGGTAAAAATCACCCAAGCAAGCAAAAAATTCATCACAACACCTGCCACTAAAACAGCCAGACGACTGGTGAGAGGACGACTCAAAAAGGCTCATTTTGCAAAGGCATCTTTTGAAGTTGGATCCTCTCAAAAAATTCGTACAAACCCACCAATAGGTAAAAGATTGAGAGTAAAATTGGTTCATTTTTTATCGGTAAAGAGTTTTTTTATCTTTGGAGGGATTCCAAAACCAAATTCGAGAACCTTCATCCCAGAGAGTCGAGCCACGACAAAATGCCCAAGTTCGTGAATCAAAACAACAAGAAAAAAAACAGCAAACGCCAATAAAATTCAAAGAAATATATCCATATAAATTATGGTTTAGTAAATAGATTTTAGAAAGGAAAAAAGTTTTGCGTACAAAAAAGTATATATATTTCCTGAAGAGTAAATCCTGTCCCACTACAGAGCATTGAGGACTCTAAAAAGATGATACCTTCCAAAAAGAAAAAATACTTTCATGTTTTTGATACGAAATTTTATTTTCCAAGTTGAACTTTCAGATGATCAAAAAGATGAGAAACCAGATCATCGAGTTTGTTGAAATCCTCTCGCTCACTGCGAAACGTATGATGAGAAACAGAGAGTATGAGTTTTCCATTAAATCCATCATTGCTGTGTGAAAAAAATGCTTCGAGCTTGAGATTGTCATTTTGAGGATCAAAATGTTTTTGGATATAGGAATCAAGTTTTCCAGAAATATTTTTTTCGATTTCTTTTTGGAGAAATTCTTTTTCATTTTCAAATTCTTTGGCATGAAGGATTATCTGTGGAGTCATAAAAAGGAAAATTAAAAAAGTAAGATAAGGACTTTCTGCAAGGAAAATTTCAAGAGAAATCCTTTCCTTATAGTATATACAAAATCAAAAAAAAGCAATATTCTTTTTTTAAAAAATTAATATTGACTTTTTCATTAAATTAGTACATAATGTATAATGTATTTTAATCAAAGGGCGAAAGTTCAGGGGGATTTATGAATCCATTAAAAGATTTTGACGACCGTGTTGCCGCATTAGCGGCTAAGATGGTCGTCACAGGAATCATACTCCTCCTTATCAGAGGAGTATGGGCCACCTTCCTCCTTGCTTGAAAAACTAAGCAAGGAGGTTTTATTTTTCTTCTGATTTTCTCTCTTCTTTTGGAGCTTCTTGTGGGGTTTCTTTATGACGCTGTTTCCACTTGTTCACAATTGTCTTCTCATCTTCTCACCGCAAATCAATTGGCACACCATGCGTGAGTGTGTGATCGAGTTTTTTGACATAGTCCTTCGTAATATAGGTTTTTCCTTTGGTTGAAAGATGTCATCGCACCACATCTGAAAGTGTATTAACCAATACATCAAATGATTCCTTGTCTCCATCAAAGGTAGCATCTTGCCT
This sequence comes from Candidatus Altimarinota bacterium, assembly GCA_002747975.1. GTDB lineage: Bacteria > Patescibacteriota > Gracilibacteria > BD1-5 > UBA2023 > GN02-873. Next base: position 23,377 of record PDRA01000001.1, read on the forward strand.
ATGTGGCTTGATCGCTTCTTGAAGAAAAGAGACAATTTTTTTTGGATTTGATGCACTTGAGAGCTCATATTCTTCTGTTCCCATCAATTTCACAACGACATCACTAATCCCAAGCAGAGAGTATATGGCTGACCGAGTTCGCACTTCTATGCCTTCGATTTTATCATACGGAATATAGAGAAGCTGAGGGACAAACCATTTCCAGCGAACATCGATCAATGTCTCATCAGTTGCAATCCACACATCCAAATACCAATCAAATAACCGATAAATCACAAAAAAATAAATCACAAACATATAGACATACACCCAAATCACCGGTATTGTCGATGAAAGAGAAAAAATATCGAGATAGTACACGATGGCTGGTACGACTATCCCAAAAAATAACCACACGAGAATATCCTCAAGCATCACTAAAATATGTCTGTGAAAAATATGCTTTATTTTTTCAGATGGAGCGGTATGTTCTTGAAAAAAAAGAGTATCAAAATTATTCATATTTTATTTGTTATAGTGAGGGTCAAGATACTTTTTATTACTAAAAATAGCAACAAAAAAGAAAATAAATATAATGATAAAACTCACTCCGGTCAGAGCCAACCAAAAAGCAAATGAACTTCCAAGCCAGTCCTGAATATGAGAACGAAACAGAAGAGCAAGAATATAGAGAAGTATATTTATCCCCATACCAATCAAAAATAAGCCTCTATGCACAAAGAAAAGAAGCGTCAGAAAAAATATATTAACAAAAAAGAAGATAAACATAGCTCAATTATATTCAAAAAGTATTTTTAATCAAGAAAATTACTTGGCTTTTGCCCAGTTCTCTCCTACACCAATATCGACAAGAATAGGCGGAAACTGTGGCTTTTCTCATTTGAGAAAGAGATTTTGTGTTTGGATTTTATCTTTTACGGTATCAAAAATATGCTCCATAATGTCTCGTACAATTTCTTGAAAAGTTTCTTGTTCATTTTTTGGAATATCGAAAACAAGCTCATCATGAACCTGCAAAATCATCGATCACTTGAGGTTTTGTTGTTTGATTTCTTTTGCAATTTCTCTCATTGCAAACTTGAGAATGTCAGCTGCGGTTCCCTGTACTGGCATATTGATTGCTTCTCTTCTTGCTGCCGCTCGCAGGGTTTTATTGGCATCAGTGAGTGATGAAATATATCGCCTCCTTCCAAAAAGCGTACTGACATACGAGTCTTCTTCGCCTTTTTTGACGAGATCATCATAGTATTCTCCCACTCGAGAATATTTCTCGTAAAATGCATCAACATAGCGTCCAGCTTCCCACGGACTACAGCCGAGTGTTTTTGCCAGACCAAAACCAGTAATTCCATAAATAACTCAAAAATTGACCATTTTTGCAATTCGCCTCTGGTCCTGAGAAATTGTTTTCTCGTTTGGAAAGAGAAATCGAGCGGTTCGCTCATGAATATCTTCTCCATTTTCAAAAGCCTCCAACAGATGCGGATCTTGAGAGAGAAGAGCCAAAATACGCAGTTCAATCTGAGAATAATCGGCAACCATAAGTATATTTCCCTTGCGAGGAATAAAGCATGATTTTATTTCCTCGGCATACCCATCACCGGTTGGGATATTTTGAAGATTGGGATCATTGGAAGAGAGTCGGCCAGTTGAAGTCCCCAGACTTTCATAGGTAGTATGAATTGTACTTGTTTCTTTTTGTATTGCTTTCGACAGTCAAATAATATACGTAGAATTGAGCTTTGCCAGAAGTCTATACTCGAGAATAGAGCGAGCAATATCGTGTGACTTTGCAATTTCTTCGAGGACTTCAGTATCAACACTATAGCCTGTTTTATTTTTTTTCAGCGGCTTAATGCCGAGTTTTTCAAAGAGAATATACTGAATTTGTTTTGGAGAATTGAGATTAAAAACCTCACCGACATTTGAAAAAATTTCTGCCTCAATATGTGTCATTTTTTGGACAATTTCTTTTCAAATTGATGTCAATTTCTTAGCATCAACTCGAACTCAAATCTCTTCCATGCGAGCCAAAATTGATATCATATCAGTTTCAATCTCAAAAATAGCCTGCATTTCTTTTTCTTTGATTTCTTCGAGTAGTGATCCATTTGAGTGAATCTGCTCCAATGCATGGGCCTGTTCTACAGAAGAAAGCGAAGAATAAACAAGTCCAAGCTCTCTATAAACAAGAGCGGGAAAATCCATTTTTCCCCTGTGTACAAGCAATCGTTGTAAAATAGAATAGTCAATATATTTCATAGAAGACAGTATATGAAAAAAACCACAAATACAAAATAGAAAATTTGCTTTCTCTCAAAAAAATATATAATACGCCCATGTCAAACAAAAAAATCTACAGTAATTCTCTGGCTCAAATTGCAGGAAAAGTGATGACAGCACTCATCTCTATCTTCCTAATCAAAATCATATCATGACTTGGGCTTGAAGCCTACGGAATCTATGGAAAGGTCTACAATTACCTGGCCATTTTTGCTGTACTTGCCGACTTTGGGCTCTATACAATTACCGTGCGAGAAATTTCAAAACATCAAGATGATCCAAAAATGGTACAAAAAATTAGTGGAAATATTCTCTGTCTTCGAACGATTTCGGCTCTTATTATCATTGTCATCACCCTTGTTTGAGCCTTTTTTCTCCCAGGATATCACTCTCTGGCACTTCTTATTAGTATTTTTATTGTTGGGCTTTTTACCCTTCTTGGACTTGTCAATAGCTCGATGATGAGCTATCTTCAGGCTATCTTAAAAACAGAATTTAGTTTTTTTGCCACCACAGCTGGAAAACTCTTGACTTTTATCCTGATTCTTCTTGCTGTCTATGGATTCTTTCCATATCATCCTTCTCTGTGACCAGAGTATCAAATGATATGGATATTTTCAGCTGGACTGGCTGGAAATCTCCTGATGACAGCTATGACTTGGTGGTATGCAAATAAGCAACAAAAAGTAATCTTTGCTTGGGATTCGGATTTCATCAAAAAAACCCTCAAAGAAACACTTCCTTATGGAATTGCTCTCTTTCTTGGAGTTATATTTTTTAAGGTGGATATTTTTCTCTTATCAGTAATGGAGCCAGAGAATATCGCCGATACGGTAACTGGACTCTATCAGCTTCCACTCAAAATCGTCGATGTCGGTATGCTCTACGGGACCGTATTTCTCAACTCTCTTTTACCTGTCCTCTCCCCTGCCATAAAAGAGAAGCAACACACAAAAGTGCTTACTCTGACTTCAAAATGATTTGAAATCTTAACAAGTTTTGGAATTGGAATTGCTGTTTTTCTCTTTTTTTATGCCTTCGAGATTATCTCACTTCTCAGTCGATCCGAAATTGCAAATGAGGTTATTTATGGTCATACTGCCGTTGATGTCCTTGCAATTGTTTCCTGGATTTTCTTATTTTATTTTGTTGGTTCTCTTGCCAATTTTATTCTGATTGCTCGCGGGGAACAGTCAAAACTTCTTGTTATCAATAGTGTTCTCGCCAGCGTCAATATTATTGGAAATATTCTTTTGATTCCACACTTTCATTTTATGGGAGCAGCAGGAGTTACCCTCTTTACGCAGATACTTTTTTTCGGGATTATGTGGTATCTTGTGAGAAATTCTTTTGAAAACAAAAAAAATATCACCTGGATGCTGGCTTTTTTGATCGTAAGTTTATTCGGAGTCTATATAAGTCGATATTTGGCGGATGGTATTTTTCCAACTTCTGAACTCTGACAGCTTCTTTTCGGCGCTGGATTCTTTGGAATTTGGTTTTTTGGATCTTGGTTTCTCTTACGAAAAATTAAGTTCTAATACCTTAATTCCCTCTCTTTGAAGTTAAAAGCGATTCTGTATTTTTCATAGTCTTTATTTTTATAGAAATCAAGGTGACAATCTAAAACCAAATTTTCGGTAAAACCGTTATATAAAACTATAAAACAGTATGTACAGAGTTTTTATATCTTTTCACGCTGTCAGAAGCAGTATTTCTATCTGTCCATAACAATTTATCTTTTTTGTAAAGGCTTACTTTATTTGCATAATCTCTATCTACTCATTCTACATATTCTATAGCTTTATCTGTAATATAATAATTGATTCATTCTTTTGTAGTTTTTGAAGTAACCATTCAAAATTTAATAAGTTCATTCCATTTTTCAGTTGTTATTTCCCAAGCTGGATTCATTCCAGAAACA
>PDRA01000002.1 GCA_002747975.1 Candidatus Altimarinota bacterium
ATTGATTATTTTACACAATTTTTTCAAAATTCGTCAAAAGTTTTTTCATTTTTCTTTTGCTTTTTGGGTGTAAAGTGGATATACTTATCCCTGTTTTTATTTTCTTACATATATTTTTATGACAAATATTTCTCATACACGAGGAAAAAGTGCACTAACCCATTTACTCCTTATCGTTCTTATTGCTATGAGTGGAGTTCAAATCTATCTTTTGAGTGGAAATACTTTGAGTATTCCTTCGCTTCAAAAAGCTGGTGAATCACAAACAAAAGATGAGAGTGTTTTTGGTATCAAAAAAGCACTTCTCGAAATTGAATATGATAAAGTTGGAGGAAAAGAAAATTATGATATTATTACTGCTGTCCAGAAAAAAACAATCACTGATCCAAATAATCCGCAAAATATCGAGGCGTATAAAAAATATCTCGGAATGGATGGAAAAACTGAAGGAAACCAAGGAACACAAGAGCAACCAAAGCCAACAACAAAAACAGACAAAGAAGCGGTACAAAAAGTTATTGATACGGCAGTACTTGAGGGAAACAAAGATGCTGATATCGTCGTTGTAGAGTATTCTGATACAGAATGTCCATTCTGTATGAAACAATATTCTGTCAACAAAATCCGAGAAAAACTTCTCGAAAAATACCCAAATCAGATTGCTTTTGCCTTTAAAAATCATCGAGGCGTCAATCATAGAGGAACAGAAGTAAAGGCTCTTGCAATGCTCTGTGCTAAAAAACTTGGTGGTGATGAGGCTTATATAAAAATGTACAATGGAATTATGAAAGAGTCAGTTGGTGGCGCTGTATACGAAGTAGCTCGACTCCCAGACCTTGCAAAAGAAATCGGACTTGATGTCGAAAAATGGCAAACATGTGTTGATGGCAAAGAAATGCTTTCACAGTTCCAAGCTGAAACAAAAGAAGGACAGTCATTTGGGCTGACTGGAACACCAGGGACACTTATTATCAATAAGAAAACTGGAAAATATGATACTGTCTCTGGAGCCTATCCATTTGAGACTTTTGTCCAGAAAATTGAAGCACTTAAATAATTGACCTCTTCTTTATATTAAAATCCTCCCGTATATTTAGGAGGATTTTTTTGTGTGATTACAAGCAAAAAAGATTTACTTCCTTCGCCAATCAGTAGGGAACCGATTTGAGAATAGAGTATTATTGACTTTTTCTATGGAGATTTTTGTGTTTTCAAATTCAATACAAGCATATCAATTAGGGAGATCTCCCTCAAGTTCATAGCCACGCAAGTATCTATCGAGTTCGTGTTCATCTTTGAGAGTATAGACTGGAAGATGATCTGTCTTAATATCTCGAAAGGCGCGTGCATTTGGTGTGTATATGTGTTTTTCGATGGTTCCTATATTTTCGCCGAGTCGCATAAAATAGACGTGTTGAAGGATATTTTTTATTATTTCTGCATTTTTGACTGCAAGGAGAGAATTCTTGTATTGATAGAGCGAGATATTTTCTCCGGTTTCCCAATTTTTGAGGGATCCAGAGTAGTGATGTATATGAGTATTGGATGTGAGTCATCGTGGGCTTGGCCCTTTGATAGGAGCTTTTTTGAGGATTTTTGCCATAAAAAATCCTCCAGTTTTATCAATATGGGGCCAAAATTTCTTTTGAAATGTTATATCTATGGCATCAGCGTATTTCTCTTTCATAGCCTCAAGAACTCACTCATTTTCGAGATGATTGAGACTGCAGGTTGAATAGACCATTTCTCATCAGGTTTTGAGGGTGATGAGCGCGCTTTCGACAAGCTTTGTTTGTAAGTTCGCGATTTTTTTGATGCTTTTTATATGCCAGAATTTGAGAGCATTGGTTCATTTATATGCGGTTCATTCCCCAGAGCAGGGTGCATCGAGAAGAATTTTATCAAAGGTTTCTGGGAGGTATTTCCATTGCCCGCCACTGTAGAGAGTAATTCCTACATTTGGTGTATGCATTCGCTCGAGATTTTGCAAGAGCTGTGGGATTCGATTGCGATTTGGCTCATTGGCAACAATAAAACTTTTTGGAAAGTATTCAACCAACTGCGAGCTTTTGCCACCAGGGCTTGATGCCATATCAAGTATAAGCTGTGGCTTTTTCTGTTTTTCTCCATCTGCTAGGAGGTCTACTGGGTGTGCTGCTGCGAGCTCTTGGATATAAAAATTTCCAATAAGATGATCCATACTCATACCAAGCCGTCTTTCTAATGGGTCAAAATCCTTTTTTCTCTCAATAGAAAATACTCTCTTGAGTATTGTTTCGCTGAGAATCCAGCCATCATTTTTGAGCCGAGAAATGACTTTTTGTACTTTGTCTTCTTTGATTCGTATGGTTTTTGGAATTGGTTTTTCGAGAGATTTCAAAAAATCCTCAAATTCCTGAAGTTTGTCAGAAAAATAATTTTCCCTAAAAAAGTCGATAAATCTTTTTCAAATCATAGGAGAGGGGCAAGTTTTTAATAATTAAATTTTCTCACTTCTCGACTCAGATCACGCTCTTTGAGGAGTTGTTTCTTTTTCCAGTTCTTTCGTCCACGAGCCAGGGCAACCCGTATTTTTATCATATTCCCTTTAAAAAATACTCATACTGGTATAAGTGTTGATCCCATTTCTTTTATTCTTTGACTGTAGTAGAGGATTTCTTTTTGCTTCATGAGAAGTTCTCGTTCTCTCTTTGGAGAGAGGATTTTCGCAGTATTGTATTTGTAGGGAGAAATATGCATACCAACAAGAATAGGCTTTCCACTGTGAAGTGTGATATAGCTTCCTTTGAGATTTGCCTGCCCGAGACGGATACTCTTGACCTCGCTTCCAGAGAGGATAATTCCAGCCGTAAATTCCTCTACGATTTCATAATCAAAGAGGGCTTTTTTGTTTTGGATAATGTATTTAGAGGGTACTTTGTTCATGGACTGCATTAGCAACGGTAGTAGATATCATCGTCGAGAGCTTATTGGCTTTCGGGACATAATCAAATAATGTGTCAACTTCTCGTGTCATTTCTTGCAAGATAGCCTTTTGTTCTTTCATCTTTTTGCCTTCAAGCTTTGGCTCAAATTTTTTTATAAATGCTTCAAGTTTTTGCTTTTCTCTTTGGTTTATCTCGTTGTTTGGGTTGATACCCAGCATACGAATCGTGTCTCGAAGAGAGCTAAAAAAACTCACAAACGAAATACTTGGGTCACTTGAACTTCCACTGATAAATAAAAAGGCAGTATTGAGACTATTATGTATAAATTCTTTGACTATCTGTTCCTCGGGACTTGCAAGTCAAAGTTCGTGAAGATGCGGTGGAGTTTGCGAAGGGCGAGTCATGGTGATATAAAGTAAGGGCTCATTGCAATCGTTACAAGAGATACATTTGGGAGTATATTCTTGATACAATCAATTTTTTTTCTCTCAGGAATAAAATCCATTTCCGGAGCAAAGATATCAATATCAAGATTAAAAACACTCTTTTTTGGTGGGATATAATTTTTGTATTTTTCAATTTCAAATTCATTTTCGAGTCGTATCATCGTCTTGATCGTATTGTTTTTCAATAGTGGCTCTATGTAGTTTCCAACATTGCATTGATAGTTTGTAAATTCCCAAGCATATTTGAGGTTTTTCATTGCCTTTTCGTGGTCGAGAGGATTTTTGTTTTCCCAGAGATCACTGTGTTCGTCCATATGGATCAGCTCAAAAGGGGATTGCAAGTGTCAAAGGTGAAGAGCTTCATACCAAAAGTAGAGAGCATGATTATGATTGTCAAAGACAATTATAGGCGGAAGCGAGCTTATGTCAAGACGAACAAAGTTTTTGAGTCATTTACATGATTGGAGATTTCAGTTTTCATCGACCTCCTCAAACACGATATGTTCACCATACTGCACATCTTCAAGAGTTCCATTTATGATTTTTGGAATTGTAAGGCTTGGATTTTTCTTGAGGATTTCTTTTCGTTTTTTGTATGAGAGAGCGTTGTTTCCGGACTCTTTTTCAAGGTGGAATTCATGTTTATATTGCATACGTATCGATAATATTTTGAATTTCTTGTACGGCATGATCAAGATCGTCATTTACAATATGATATTTGTAGAGATCCTTGCAAGCGATTTCATTTTTTGCTGTACAGAGTCTCGTATTTTTTTCATCTTCACCTTCGGTTCATCGTCCTCATAGTCGCTCTTCGAGAACTTCCATTGACGGCGGTAGGATAAATACACTTATGACATTGTATCATTTTTCTTTGAGTGTTGGAGTGAGGCTTTTCATACCCTGCGGCTCGACAATATAAAATGGGAATTTATCATGTGAGAGTACTCGCTCGAGTTCAGCATGTGTCGATCCATAGATATTATCACCGTGTACATAAGCATGTTCGATAAAATCTCATGACTCAATACCGTCGAGAAAGTCTTGACGATCAAGGAAATAATAATCAACTCAATGTACTTCTCCATCTCGTGGTTTTCGAGTGGTAGAAGTGATAATTTTCTCAACTTTTGGATCATTTTTTTCGAGAGCCTTCCAAATTGTTGTTTTTCCAACACCAGCTGGTCCAGAGAGAATAAAAACTGTTTTTTTCATACGTTTCAAGTTAAATTGTCGTTTATTATATGAAAAAAATAAAAATAACAAGAGTTTTTCACTTTTTATAAAAAATAAAAAGCCGACCCACGATCGACTTTTTACGGCTTTTGTTTATTTTTTAAAAAATCTCTGAACAGATGGATACAACAGCGTATAGAGCAGATATCCAATCAAAAAGCCTGTACTATTTAACAAAATATCATCAACATCAAATCTTCCCTCAAACTGTATGCCTGGTAGGTTGAGTTTGTAGAATATAAATACAAATAACAATTGTGATACTTCTAAAAAAATAATACCAATAATTGCAAAGAAAAATACTTTTTTCCAAGAGAATTTTTCAAAAATTGTTTGGAAAATTCATAAAAATATTCCAAGTGGGATAAAAGATACAATATTTCAACCAATTTCTTTTATAGCATTTTCTATGGCATCATCATGCCAAAAATCATATGCTTTTTCCCAACCCCAAGCATCAATGAGCTGTGCAGGTGGAGTAAAAGTAGTATATTCTTGAATTGTGTGAAATGGGACCACATTTATGAAGTACTCCCATTGTAGATTCTCATTTCCTATTTCCCAAAACTCAAAATGTAATACAAATTTAGAATAGAGAACCACAAGAATGTAAAAAAAGAAGAAAAAGTAAATCGTTTTTAGAATGGTCTCTCCTTTTATTGTTATATTTTGCATATATTTTTGTATGTTATAAATGAGTAATTTCAAAAAACTGCTTCAAAATCAAATGCCATATGGGATTTTTATAAATTATTTACATCATTTCTTCCTATCGCTTCGAACACAGACATTTTTTTGACACGAACAAGAGAGACTGTTATCAATGATGCATAAATATGCTTGATTTTTATCTTTTTGTTTTTCATAGTATACACTATTGACGCAAATTTGAAAATCCTCTGGATCGCTATATGACATAATACAATCACTGTCCGTTTCACATGCAAACTTTTGTACTCTTTGTTGCTGATAGTACCACAAACAAAGTCATGCTATGATAATAAGTAGGGTAATAATGCCAAGAATTTTTATTTTTTGAGTCATAGGTTTTCTTTAGGATCTATTATAGTGTATTTTATTTACATCATTTCTTCCTATCACTTCGAACACAGACATTCTTTTGACACGAACAAGAGAGGCTTTTATCAATGATGCATTGATATATCTGTGTTTTGTTTTCTTGTTTTTCATAGTATACACTATTAACACAAATTTGAAAATCCTCTGGATCACTGTAAGACATAATACAATCACTGTCTGTTTCACATGCAAACTTTTGTGACTTTTGATTTTGATACCAAGAGTAGCCTCATAGCACGAGCAAGAGGAGTACGATACTTATGACGAGAATTCTTATTTTCATATTATTTAAGTTCTTTTAGATATGTATCATCCAAATACTGAGTTATGAGAGTTCAGTCTGTATTTTCAAATACAACAGACCAAGCTTTTGTAATACTTTTATTATTTTCTACAAGAACTTTTTCTATTTTTTCAATCTTTTTCACATTTTTAAGAGATGACACGATTTCTTTTTTGTTGTGAGTAAATGTATATGACTTTTTGAGATTTGGAGTAAATACTTTTCTATACATATAGATTTCTCAATTTTTTTTTTTAATAAAGTCAATACCTGCATTATATGTTTTTTTCAGGAAAAAACAATCTTTTTTTACTTTTCTTATCCAAAAAATTTGACAAAAATTTATTTTCTATATAATGAGCCCTACTATCGAAGAAAGTAGGGTGCCAATAGGCATTAAAATCCTACCGAGATGGAAACCTTGAAAAATTTGATGATTTTTCGTGAAAAGGTATCTTTCGTGCGATAGCACGATTTTTTATTTTTATACCGATTTGGTATTTTACACTTTACTGTATTATGGCTGTTACAAAAGCAAAAAAAGCTGAGCAACTTGCCGCACTTGAGGCTCTTTTGAAAGAGGCAAAAAGTGTCGGATTCACTTCAAACCAAAAAATCACTGTATCAGAAGTGACTGATATGCGACGAGAATTGCTCGCACAAAACGCAAAATTTCTTATTGCTAAGAAAACATTGATGCGTATTGCATTTAAGAATGCACTTGGTCTCGAGCTTGATATTGATACACTTCCTGGTCAAGTTGCTATGATCATAGCAAAAGACGACGCCGTGGCTCCACTTGGAATTGCAAATAAATTTGCAAAACAAAAAGAGTGGAAAAAAGCCGAGAAAATGACTTTTGTGGGAGGTTACTTCGAGGAGAAACTTGTAGATGCAGATACGATTACTAAAATTGCATCACTTCCATCACGAGACACTCTCCTTGCAAAAATGCTTGGATCTATGATGAGTCCACTTTCTGGATTGGCTCGATTCTTTGATGGAGCAAAATCTGATTTGGAAGCTAAATCTCTCGAAAAAGTATCTGATCTGACGGTAGAAGCTCCTGCAAAAGAAGAAGCAAAAGAGGAAGCTCCAAAAGCAGAAACAAAGACAGAAAAAGCTCCAAAAGCAGAAAAAGAAGAGAAAAAAGAAGATGCTCCTGCAAAAGAAGAAGTAAAAGCAGATGAAAAGAAAGAGGCTCCTGCGAAAAAAGAGGAAAAGAAAGAAGAACCAAAAGATGAAAAAGCTGAGAAAGAAGAAAAACCAGAAGAGAAAAAGCAAGAGAAATAGTATTTTGTCTGGTAGCTCTCTTGATACAAGCGAGCTACTGACGAGATTCTATCTCGATATGTCTTCAAGAAACTATGGCATTTCTGTCTCGTCATCCTGAATTTATTTCAGGATCTTAAGAATCCTTTGAAGGAGAGATTCTGAAACCAGTTCAGAATGACAAAGTCAAATCTCTTGACTCTCATAGAACTTCTTACATATATTTTATTTTTTTATTTTTATTATTATGGCTGATCTTTCTAAGAATGCTGAAAAAGTTCTCGAACTCGTCGAAGGACTTACTATTGTAGAGCTTGCTGATCTTGTTTCTGCAATGGAAGAAAAATTTGGTGTTTCTGCTGCTGCACCTGTTGCTGTTGCTGCTGCTGGTGGTGCTGATGGAGATGCAGGAGATGATGAGAAATCATCATTTGATGTTATGCTCACATCTGCTGGTGGACAAAAAATCGCTGTTATCAAAGTGATCCGAGAAATCACAGGACTTGGTCTTGGTGATGCAAAAGGACTTGCTGACAACGGTGGTGAAATCAAAAAAGATGCTCCAAAAGATGAAGCAGAAAAAATCAAAGCTCAACTTGAAGAAGCTGGAGCAACGGTTGAACTCAAATAAGTATTATTTGAAGTCTACTTTTCTGCAAAAATCCTTTGCCAAATGGCAGGGGATTTTTTTATGTTTATGAAAATTGCTTTTTCTCGAAAGTTGCATATACTTTTCTTCTAATATATTTTTATTCCCCTCTCCTTATTATTTATGATTTTTCTCGGTATAGATCCTGGTACGACTACAATTTGATTTGCTCTTGTTGAAAAAGAAAATACAAAAATCCGAGTCATTGAATATTGAGTTATTGAGACGCCGCCTCGCATTTCTCTTACCGATAAATTACTTCTTATCCACAGAGATCTCCAAGAACTTATCGAAACCTACCGTCCTACTGTTGCTGGGATAGAAAAATTATTTTTTCTTCGCAATATTACAAATGGAATTGATGTGGCGCAGGCAAGAGGTGTTATTATTCATTCGCTAGCATCTCAGTGAGTACAGATTCAAGAGTTTACTCCGCTTCAGGTCAAGCGAGCAATCACTGGAAATGGGAGGGCCCAAAAAAAACAAATGCAACAGGCTATCAAGATGATACTCTCTCTTCGTGAAGTTCCAAAACCAGATGATGCGGCTGATGCTCTGGCAATTGCATATATGACAGCACTGCAGTATCGATAAAATAAATTTGATTTTCTGTCTTTCTTGCATACAATCCATAGTATGGAAATTATCACAGCGCTTGCTCACACTTTTGATGTCACTTTTTTTGATGTTATATTTGCTATGACATGTTTTGTGTTTGTATTTGTTTGATACTACTTTATATCGCTTCATAGTCTGTATGAGATCGCTTTCTGAGCTATTGTTTGACTTGCCGTCTATATTCTCCTTGTCGTTCTTCTTCTTTCAAATCCTTCACTTGGCACAAGTGGTGGCTTGCTACCATTTGGATTGTCGGTTTTTGTCGTGAGTATTGCGGTTTATTTAGTCTTGTTGCTGGCAGTATTTTTTCCATTTCATTGATGACTTGTTGTCTCTGAAACCACGAATCCTATACTATACTCTCTTCAATATATGTTTGTGGGATTTTTTCTGTGTATTGGACTCTTTTCAGTTGTGATTTATATGATTGAGCAGGCGTATATCTTTCGTGTTGGTACTCTATTTGTCTGGCTTCGAGATTGGCAATACTACCAAGAATCAATCCGCCCGTCGTTTATATTTGAGTTTGTAATGTCGCATCAAAATATTATTATCCCTCTTGCCGTTGTGCTGATGGTATACAAGTTAATGCTTTCAAATATCGTATCGGCAGCCTTCCTTTCTATTATATATAATATAGGCTCTATTGGTTTTTATCGAAAAAAATCTGACTCTCACTATCGGGTTGAGTTTCATGAAGTTGGCGCTCATGCTGATGAGGAGTGATGAGATGAAAATGAAGATCACTCATCATGAGAACAAAAAGTATAATATCTATGAAATCTTCACTGTCCATCTTCGGTATTTTGGTATCACTGTTTTTTGTATTGATTTCTTGTTCTTGAAAGTGGATAGATGAATATGATGAGCATTTTTCTTCAATTCATACTTTTCATACTTGAAGTATTCAAGAAGACTCAGAGAAAAATTTTGCTATTTCTGGCACGCTTGATTTATATAGTTTTCCAAATAAATGATGAGAGAAAATGCTTACGAATGCAATAAAAGAAGCAAAAGAAAAAGTGTGGATCGCAGTGTATATATGGACAAATAAAAATATAGCTGATGCTCTTATTGACGCGAAAAATCGATGAGTTGATGTTCGAGTGATTTTGGAACCAAATGTATACAAAACACCGACAATAAATCGGTCAATTGCTTCTTATTTTCAGAAGCGGTGAGTGGATATTGTGTACAGCGATAATGATAGATATAAGTTTACACATGCAAAGTTTTGAATCATAGATAGTCGGTTTTTTGTAAGTACATGAAACCTTACCTATTCACTTTTTAAAAATAAAGAATATATAATTTTTTGAGATAATAAAGAAATTCATACTTTTCTTACTTCTTTGTTTGCTGCCGATTTTTCTCATAAGAACCTTTCGAATAAAATAAAATTTCCAGACTCTCTGGCAGTTGCCCCTATAAATGCTCGCTCTTGAGTGAAGTATCTTTTGCAGCACGCTGATTCACATATTCAATTGTATATGCAGTATATATCTGATCAGGACATACTTGACCAGCTTGCAAATCTGAAAAAAACAAAACCAACAATCTCTATAGATATTTGCGTCTCTGGAACCCAAGAAAATAGAGAATTGGCTTCGGTGTATCCTCAGTTTCGCTGGAAACAAGCCTCCAGTCCATATCTTCATGCAAAAGTAATGATACTTGACAGTACTACAGTGTTTCTCTGAAGTCAGAATCTCTCTCAAAATGCTCTTGATAATAATAGGGAAGTAAGTGTGATTTTTTCAAATCGTCCAAAAATAGTAAATCTTCTCGAAACAGATATTCAATCACATTGTAAAAATATAGAAAATAAATAGCTTACTTTGTCAATAGGAAATGAAAGATTTTTTCTGAGGATACTTGCTTTTTTTCGGTAAATCTGATACACTATGAGTGAATTTTAATTTTCTTTTATGTTTATCTTATTTCGATATACACTCACAACACTTTTTGCCCTTGTAGGTGCGTATTTTTTTATCATTTTCACTCTTGATATTTCCTTTACTTCCGCTGATATTGCAGATGTAAAAACCCAAGAACAATCTCTCCATTTTGATATGGCATCAATTACAAGTTCTGGTAGCATCAAAGTATCATCTCTCGAAAAAGTTGGATCAGGAAAGACAAATTTCCCTTTGGAAAAGGATTTTCCAAAAGATAAAGCTGTTAGAGTTTCTTTTGGGCGACTGGCAAATGCTTTTGTCTTGCCAACATATGGAAAGCCTGTTTCTTACCTTGTAGATCAATTTAAACAAAAAAATGATTCAACGATAGAGATTGGGAATATTTCTTGCATTTTTTCTCTCTATGATCCATTCAAGAATTATACAATACAAGATAAAAAAGGGCGATATAGTTTCGAAACCATTACCAATGGAAGTGTCTATTTTTGAGAAGAAGAAGATGGTACAGTTTCTGTTTATTCAGTTGATAGTATTGGTGAACTTACCTTCCTTTCTGAGGGGAAGAAAATGACAGACATGATTTTGTTTCCAGGTATGTATGTGCGATTTGACCCGAAAGAAAATAAAAATCTCAAAAATGCTGATATTCTCAGAATTGTACAAGTATTGCAGGCAAAAGTAGAGGGACTGGGTACAGGTATTGAGTTTGCTGATCCACGCGTTAATACTTCAAACAAAAAAGATGCCTATTTTATGTATCGACTTCCAAAAAAGACAAAAATACTTTTTGAAATGCTTCAAGTTTCTTTTCAAGATCGAGTTCAAGCGGTGCGACTTATTAAACAATATTCCCTTGAGAATAGAGAGTTCAACCCAAGTAATAAGGTCAAATGGCTGAAAAATCCAACAAAAAAAATCCACCGTCTTCTTTGAGAATTACAGTTTGTCCTTTCAGAAGCTGTGACAAATAATGATATGAGTCCTGAAAAACTTTCTCGAGAATACTATAGAATTCTTGGTGTTGCCAATAAAATTGACCCAAATAATAAAATTCCAAAAATTATGGAACAGTTTTTGATTGATGGGCGATTTGCTCTCTTTCAGAAGAAAAATAATCTTCAATTCAAAGCAATTTATAATACCGTTGCTGGTATTGTTGGTGTGGCTCCAACTTCAAGAAAGACAAAACTTTTTGAAGCACTCTCAAGTATTTTTTCTGAAAATCTTATTGAAAAAGATATGCGCCTCACTGGTATACATACGTATTTGCGGGCTGCCGAAGAGCTCAAAAAAACTCTTGATATGGGGGAAATGGATACAAAAGATTACTTTGACCTTTCATTGTATGCATTCAAAATTTTTGAGAAAATGAGTGATAAAAATAATAGAATTGAGAAAGAAGCCCTTGAAGATGATAAATGAGTAGTGTTTCAGATTTATATTACTATTTTTAAAGCAACACAGCAGTATATAAAATGACTTGCAAATTGATCCGATCGAGAAAATGCTCAACAAAGCCTTGTCATACAGTTTTATGAACCAATGATGAATCGACTTCGTCTTTCTGTTTATGGTACGTATGTTGTTGTCAAAGATGGAACTCTCTATTTACGAGACGATATTGTAAAACGAGATGAGGCTCAAGTTTCTATTGCATTTCGTACCTACTTAACAGAAGTAACTGACCTTGCAGAGAAGATATATAATTCACAACTTGAAAAAGCTCATGAAAATTCCGATAATACTCAATCAATTTCTCGACTGAAAACTGATATTATTTACCTTAAATGATTTCTTGCTATGATACGAAAAAATGCATACAAATGATATTTGAATGATCCATATGTAGCGGTTGACAAAAAAACACCACTTCCTCTCTTAGAAGATGATACGATTGTACGGGTTTCACAAAAACAAGAAGAAGAAACGGTCACAGAACCACCAATTGATGAAGGAAGTGTAGGAGGTACACCTCTTGATGAGGATCAAGAATCAAGAAATATTGATGGAATTCAAGTTTCATTCCAAAAAGAAGATGGACTGTTTTCTCAGATCACTTTTCAAGTCAACTGAGTTCCTATTTCTGTTATTGGTCAGTTTAATTCTCCAGAGTTTGAAATTTTCCTCCTCGATATTCCTGCATACAATTCGCAGATTCTATGAGTACTTTCATCTCTTTCTTCACAACCTGAAAATATTTCTATTATTGCGCCGCAAAAAATGATTTTGATTGATGACCAAAGTTATTATCTTGATCAGTAGAATTTCTCTTACTGAAGAGAGCGAATATTATCTTGCCTCCATTTTTTTATTTTCTTGTGATTACCAGAGACCAGGACTTCTGGGACAGATATATCATGAAAGACTTCGGGCCTTGTATATTGGGGATATTCCCCTTGTCTGTGTATGTCTTGACTAAACGTTTCTTCTTCAAGAGACTCTTGTGAGAGGACTCATGGAATCAGTCTGACAAGTCCATCAATGAGAACAAGACTTGCAAGTTCTCCACTTGACAGTATATAGTCTCAAATAGAGAGTTCTGTGATAGTAAAGAGCTCAAAAATTCGTGCATCAATTCACTCATAGTGTCCACAAATAATGAGAATCTTTTGAGGAAGCTTGGATATTTCTTCTTCGAGAATTTCCTGATTGATTGTCTTTCCTGTCGGACTCATATAGATAATTTCATCAAAATCTCAGTATTTTTGCTCAAGAGAAATAATTGCATTATAGAGAGGCTCAACTCATATGATTGTACCAGAACCGCCTCCGTACGGACGATCATCAACCCTTCTTGTATTTTTTACACTCCAATGAGCCAGATTATGAAGATGATATTCAAAAAGCCCAGAGGTTTGGGCTTTTTTGAGGATACTGCTCTCGAGATACGATTCGAGACTTTGAGGAAAAAGAGCAAGAATATGGATTGAAAGTGTTTTATTTCACATCGAGAATTTCTACATCGAAATAGAGTGTTTTTCCAGCAAGAGGGTGTGTTTGTCCGACGGTAATGGTATCACCGTCAATTTTTCGAATTGCGATTTTTGTGCCATTGATTTCAACCTGTGATCCGACTTCAAATTTTTTGTTATAAAAAGGACTTTGTTTGTTTGTAACATCTAAGACAACACCAGTTTCTGTGAGAGACTTGATAGTAAAATCAGCTTGAGGCGTACTTACTTTTGTACCAACAGTTTTTGCTTTTTTATAAAAAGGATTGAGTGTATTTTGAATTTCAAGAGTAATCCCAGTATCAGTTTTTGCTTTTACAATAGCATTTGTTCCATTTTCTATGAAAGTCTCTCCTACTTTTGTATTTTTGAGTTTTTGTTTGATATTGTCTGGAAAGACGTTCATATCAAAGGTATTTACGATAGTATCGCTGATAAAATTCTTATCGCGGGTAACGGTAATTTCTGGAGCGATTTGGTTTTTATTGACCTTTTGAAGTGTTTCTCCAGTTCCATATCATTTTTCTGGTGGAACTACAATAACTTTTTTATCTCATTTTTTCATTCCCATAAGCCCTTCTTCAAATCCTTTGATAACCTGATTTTTTCCGAGGAAAGTAGAGAATGGCTGGTAAATAGCTCCTGTTGTATATATGTCATTTTCTTTTGCGACAGATTCGATGGTTGTTTCGAGAACTTTTCCGTCAGGACTTCCTTCACGCAGTGTATAGTTGAGAGTCATCATAGCTCCATCTTGTCCAGTGGTAAACTTAGTTCCACCAGTACTTGTTTGAGCCGGTTTTGAGTCGTCGGCTCAGGTTGAAACTTTCATTACTTCACCTGATTGGTTTGTTTTGTCTGTTTGAGACTTCTGAATTCCAAGTCCAGAACATGAGGCGATAGATAGGAGAGCAACTCCTGCAATAATTGGTTTGATCATAAAATATGAATATAGAAAAATAAAAAGCTTTGTTATTGTATAGAAAAAAATTATTTTTTCAAATTTAATAGGGCTAGTTCAATTTCAAAAAGTATTCATAATTCACTTTTTTTCATTCAAAATCCGCTTTGGTAGAGTATTTTCTTAGAAATTATTTTTTGATAAAAATTACTGATTTCTTTTTGTGAAAGAGAGCTTTTGTATGATTTTTGAATCAAGAATGCGTTGGTTCTTGGGTTTGAGTGCATTGAGAGATGCTCCGCAATATATTGTACACTTTTTCACAGGTCTCGAAGTGTGATGACGTAGAGACTATTTCGAAGTGAGCTCACAAGTCCTGCCAAAAATGGATAGATACTATCATGATGGTAGAAAGCTTGTAGTTTTTTGATGCTTGCTTGGATATTTCCAGCAAGAATAGAATCAATGAACTGAAACAAGTGTCATCATTGGTAGGCATGAATGAGTTTTTCAATGGTTGGCATATCAAGCGTTGTACCGCTATCGTTAAGTATTTCTGCCATCTCGATGGTATGCATGATTTCATGAGCAATCCAAGGATTGGGATTATAATTGTCACGAAGTGATTCATATTTTTTGTAGAGCGAGAGTATGTTTGCTACATACTTTGCGTCAAGAGTTGTTCGAGGTGTCCATGCACTTGGGAGCCAAGAAAATTTTTTTTCTCTGAGGCTTGCATGTTTTTTGAGCCAATTTTCGAGTTTTTTTTCTGTTTTCGGGAGAAAAGCAAAGATAAGTATCGTATCTTCGGAGAGGGTACCATGAATATTTTCGAGCACACTTTCAAGTCATGGCACCTCTTTTTTTTTGGTGTTTTTTGAAGACTGAGACCCTCGTATGATAAAGAGTCTTTTTTCACTAAAAAGTCACAGAGACAAAAATAAGCTCTCATGAATTTTGTGAGCATTCTCCAGGGCAATCTTCTCTATATTTATATTTCCATATTTCTTTTCAAAGATACTGATAAGTCAGTTGAGTTCTCGCTCAATTCCAAAGCTATCATCACCAGTAATGTAGATAATATTTTTGTGTTTCATATGGACCTGAGTATATATATTTTTTGATAAAATTCAAATAGAAAAACTCCCCACTTGAATATGAGGAGTTTTTTGGTGACAAGAAAAGTATATTTCTTATTTTTTGAGGAGATCTCGGATTTCTGTCAAGAGCTCTTCTTGTGTTGGTCCTTTTGGTTCCTCTTTTTTTGGTTCTTCTTTTTTCTTTGTGGCGTTCATTGCTTTGATAATAGCAAAAATACAAAGCGCGATGATAATGAAATTGACTACGAAGGTAAGGAAGTTACCATAGGCCATAACGGCTCCTATTTTTTGAGCTTCCACAAGAGTCATACCTTCAGTAATTTTCTCATTTCCAAAGGCATAATACATATTTGAAAAGTCGATGCCTCCAGTGACTTTCCCGATTGCAGGCATGATGATATCCTGGACAAGAGAGGTAACAATTTTACCAAAAGCGCCACCAATGATGACAGCAACAGCAAGATCTACAACATTGCCTTTCATGGCAAAGTCTCGAAATTCTTTGAGCATTTTCATAAAAAAAAGATATTAAAAAATAAAATACAGACGACAGTATATACATTTTCTTGAAAAAATCAACTTTACTTTTTTCAAAAATACTATACTATCAGAAATATGAAAATATTTTTTACTACTTTTCTTGTACTTTTGTCTTTCTCTTTCTGAGGCTGCAAAGGCACACAAGATACATCAATTCTGCCTCTGACGGTATCGAAATGAAATACGCAAATACACGGTACTGTATATAAAATTGGAAATACTTACATCACAACAGCTCATAGTGTGTGAGATGATATTGCTTTTCTTTCAGTAGGAAAGAAAACAAACTGTACACTGCAAGAAAAAGATACTAAGAGAGATATAGCATGGATGATATGTTGAGATGATGCATCATTTCAAAAGAAATATCCAAATCCTGCAAGAAAATGAGAAAATATACAAGTAGGAGTATATAGAAATGGAAGTTTACAATTTTTGACAGGTACAATTCTCGATCCATCTACGCATATTCGATGAATTGATGGATACTGAAATATGCATACTATTTCAGGAGGAATAAAAACAAATCTCAATTTCTTGTCAGGAGACAGCGGGGCTCCTATTTTTTCTCTTGAAACAGGGCAGTGGATAGGGATCGTGCACACACAATAAAAAAATCACCTTTTTACATTTTACAAGTGCTCTCCATCTGATTGAGAGAAAAATAATCAGATTTTGATAGTGTGAAAGTGATAAAAAAAGATGATTTTGATGCGATTATCGAATGGCCTTGAGAAGTTTTCTGAGGTCAGAGAGCTCTTTTTCTCAAATATTTCCTCATTTTTTTTCGAGGGTTCGATCCATAGCACAGAAAAATTCTTCGTACACTGCATGTGTCATAGCAGATCGAATAGCCGAGAGTTGTTGAGAAATTCCTTTTACTGGAGCTTCGTCTTCTATCATCTGGATGACACCGCGAATCTGTCATTCTATACGGCGGAGTCGATTGGTGACTGCTTTTTTTGCAGCTTGATCTTTGATTTTCATATGAATAAAACAAATAATAAAATAAAAAAGTATATATTATACTGGTATGAGTATAGTAAAAAAACTTAAAAAAGCAAATTTTTTTTCTTTCTTCCTCTATTTCATCGGATGCCTTGAGAGAAAAAAGAGAAAAGTTTTTATTTTTTTGATTTTTCTATATAATAGGTATATATTTTCTTATTTTTTACGTTTATGGATTTTTCTTATATTCAGACATTTTTTGAAAAAATGCAAATTACCCTTGATTCTCTCGAGATAAAGGATGATGAAGAGGGGGTACACATCAATATACAAACGCCTGATAGTGCCTTGCTAATCGGTGTTCATGGAAAAAGTTTCCAATCTTTGCGACATCTTCTCTCGAGAATGATCGAAGTACAAACATGAGAATTCCATCACATTCATTTAGAAGTCAATGACTATATGAAACTCAAAGAAAAAAAGCTATTTCGTTTTATTGACTCAAAAATTGCACAAATTCGGTCCAATGGAAAGGAGGTTATTTTTCCAAATTTTAACTCATTTGAAAGAAAAAAAGCCCACAATTATGTTTCTCAATTGGGGATAGAATGACTGGAGACACACAGTGAGGGGGAGAGAAAAGAAAGAAAACTTCATATGACATATAGTGGATCGCTTTCACCAGAGCCAAAAAAAGTCGATGTACGACACTCTCTTTCGGAGCTTTCAGAAGACGGAGTTGGTATATAATCCACAAGTATGAAAAGTATGAAACAAAAGAAATTTCACTTTTTTCTTCTCTTCATTGTTGTATCGCTATGACTTATTTCAGGATATATTTCTCTTTGAGCTTCCTTGAATCAATACAGAGAAATACAAAACCAGAAACAAGAATATCCTGCCCTTGTTTTGTGACCAGAGTTTATAAAAAATATAAGTCTGTGAAATGAGAATACAGCAGCAGATTTGCAGTGGATAGGACTGATTCAATCAATTGGTTCAAATATTAGAGGGTGAAAATATCTCGATTTCTCTCATGCGATGATTGATACCATTGTAAAAATAAACCCATACTTTATCACACCGTATGAGTGGGCGCTCCTCCTTACTCCGATGAGAAATAGCAACAAGCCTCTGTCTGCAGAAAAAAAAGAATATATTCGAAGAGCTGTCAAAATTTGATCGTGGTGAGTTGAGCAACTATGTAACCAAGAAAAGCTGACTCAAATCAAAAATACCTCATTTCATCCTCGTATCTTTCGAGACCAAAGTCTACGCAATTTCTGTCCAGATGCAGCTACGATAGCTTATTACTTGTGATTTCAGTATTCAGAATTGGATGATATGCCAAAGTCGCGGTACTACTATACCATTGCTGGATTACAGGACAGCGCTCCCACCGCTAGCCCAGTGCTGGCAGTTTTATCGTCTCCAACGTATGACCAGAGAAAAATGGCTCAAAAGTTTCTTCTTATGGCGGCGTCAACTCCAAATATACAAGAAAATAAAACATGTATCGATTCCTCTCTCTGGGCCCTTGAAAGTCTTCAGAAAACTTCATCTTTTACAGCGAAGTGGATTGCTGATTTGAGTTCAAAAGAAAAATCACTTTCTATGCCAGTACAGTGAGATACACCCACGGAATACTGTTTTGTATTTTTTGAGAGGGGAGTTTCTCAAATCTACCAATCGTATATTACCAATCTAGCCCGGGGCTATCCTCATGCGCAAACAGGAGAAGATTTGATTGCTTCTGGTGCCCTCGAAAAAATCCCAACCACACAAACTCAGTCTTGATTTCATATACGAAAAAGGCAGCATAACTGGCAGTTTTATCAATAGTTTTTCGGGAAGTATTTCTCTCTAAAAAAGTGATTTTTGATTTTCACTTTGGAGAGTTATCTGGTTTTTATATCTTTTGATTTCTCCTAATATTTTCTTTATATCATAGGCAATAATTGGGATATTTTTTTCTGTGAGAATATCAAAAAATGGTATGATATCGATATCTCTTGTTGAGACTGTATAGACTTCTTCTCAAGAAGAAAAGGAGAATTCTTTATTTTTCATATCAAGACTTATACTGGTTGGATTTTGTATAGCATGAATACTCTCTATAAAAGTCTCATAGGAGTTGAGTTTTTTTGCTTGTATTGAGGGAAGCTTATGTTCTTTTTGTTGTTCTTTTGGTATAAGAGAGCGAAAATCAAGAGAAGAGAGAATATCTATATATGTATCTGTTTCGAGGTTTTTCCCCACAAAAGAGCAGCTGACTTCAATGGATAAATCAGTCACGATGGTAGCAAGTTTCTGGGAGAGAAAGGCGTTGTCAATATTTTCGAGAAGAAGAGATCGCATTCTAGGTGTGATAGATTTTATATTTTTGATAGAGCTATTATCTTCTTTGATTGCATCAGAAATTTCCATGTCTTCATTGTAATTATCTATTCCAATAGCTTTATAAATACCTTCAAGTGAGCCAAACTCATCTAAGAGTGCCACGGCTTTTTTTGGTCCAAATCCAGCAATTCCAGGGATATTATCGGAAGAGTCTCATACAATTGCCAGATAGTCTCGCACCTGATGTTTTGGAACTCAAAACTTTTCTATAATATCTTTTTCTTTCAGGAATTTCTTTTTCATCGCATCATAGATATGCACCTTTTCATCACAAACAAATTGACAGAGATCTTTGTCTGATGAGATGATGATAGTCTTGAAATCAATCTTTTGGTCAAGGGTTTGCTGTGCCAATGAACCAATAATATCATCAGCTTCATATCATTTTTTTGTGATAATTGGTATATGGGCAGCATCAAAAAGCTCAAAAATCGTTTCTATCTGAGATCGTAGGTCATCGGGCATACGATCACGAGTTCATTTGTATGCTTCAAATATCTCGGATCGGAAGGTTTTTCCACTGTCACTGGCAACAATGATGCAACTTTCTGGATTTTCTTGAGAGAGTGATTTGAGGAATTTAGCAACTCAAAAAATAGCATTGACCGGTTTTCCATCTCGTGTGTGCATTTGAGGAACAGCATAGAACATACGATAAATAAGATTGTAGAGATCTATGATGAAGAGATTATTTTTCATAAAATTTGAAAGTATGAAAAGTATGAATTAAATATTTTTGAGTTTTTTGAGCATTCTTTGTATGCTTTCTTCCTGGATGTGTTTTTGAGCTTCTTCTAGAGTAAACCATTTGATTTCATTGACCTCTTCATTACATTTATTGATTAGTGCATCTTCTGGAATAATCCCGAGAAACCGCATATCGAAATGCTTATGAGCTGGTCAATTTCGTTTTGTATCTGGTGGTAAATCGTGAATATCAAGATCAAAAATACAAAAGTCCTTTTCTTTGTCAAAACAGTATATTTGAGGAGCTCTATCTATGCCAGACTCTTCTTGAAATTCTCGTATTGATACATCGAGTACTTTGAATGATCCATCACAGTGACCGCCAAATTGGAGCCACTTATCAAGTTTTTTGTGATGCATGAGAAGAACCTTGTCAAAGGTTTCGTTTGTGATAAATATACTTCCGGTGATGTGTCCGACTTCCCAGTGATCACTGGCAAAGGCTTTGATTCAAAAAGAGCGTACATGTTTTTTGAATTTGTTTCCAATTCCATTTTCTTCTCAGAAATATGCGTCATATGTCGTCAAATCATTGAAGTATTTTTGTGGCACAAGAGCATGCTTGATTCTTTCAAAAATTTCATCTTCACTTCCAGTGGCATCAATACGAATTATTTTATTTTTTAATAAATCCAACTTTTCACATTTTTCATACCCGTGAGAAATTTTTTCAAAAAACTCTTTTCACATTGTCTCCCACTTGTCACCCCTAGAATCAAAAGTCCGTGAAAGTGCAGTATCAATATCAAGATCCATATACAAAATAATATCTGGAAGAATCTCTTTGACAGCCTCTGAGTTTATTGAGAGGACCGTATTGAGTCCTAGTCACTGAGCCTCTCATTGATAGGCAAGGGAAGAGAGCAGTGATCGGTCAGCAATCACGGTTTTTCATGCTTTTAGGGCTGGTTTTACAACAGTATGAAGGGTTTGTGATCGTGCTGCTGCGTAGAGATAGGCATTTGTCAGTGGATGCATCTCTTCATTTTCCCAGCTTTTTCACTGGGCAAGGTAGCGGATATCCTCGGCGATAGGGGTTGATCCGGGCTCTCTGACTTGTACGACTTGTTGCCAAGGGGATTCTAGATACTCTGTCAGTCGCTTTGTTTGCGTCGATTTTCAGGCACCGACAATTCCTTCAAAAACTATATACATACGATAAAATTAAACGGCAATAGGAGCCTTGATTGCACCATGTGGATCATATCATTCGAGCTCAAAATCCTCATAGGTAAGAGTGAAAATATCATCTGTTTTTTTTGTGATTTTCATCGTTGGAAAACCTCTTGGTTCTCGAGAGAGCTGTTCTTTGACTTGATCGAAGTGATTGCTATAAATATGTACATCACCAAAAGTATGGACAAAATCCCCCGCTTCAAGTCCTGTAACGTGTGCTATCATCATTGTCAAGAGGGCGTACGATGCAATATTGAAAGGCACACCAAGAAATACATCAGCAGAACGCTGATACAATTGACAAGAGAGTTTGCCATTTGCCACATAAAATTGGAAGAGCGTATGACATGGTGGGGGAGCTGTATCTGGATCTTTGATGAGATCTTCTATTTCTCATACATTCCAACCGGAGACGAGAATTCGTCTTGAGTTTGGATTGTTTCGAATGGTATCGATTGCATTTTGGATTTGATCAATAGAATTTCCCTTTCGGGTTTCCCAGGCTCTCCACTGTTTTCCATAGACTGGACCGAGGTCTCCCCATTTTTTTGCGAAGTCGCTATCATTTCGGATATTTTCTACAAATTCTAGGAGGGCTGTATTCCATTCATCAGAGTATCGAGGGATTTTTTCATCAAGATTATTTTTTTTGAGGTATTTTGAAAATGCCCATTCATTCCAGATTTTCACATTGTTTCGGACAAGGTATCTGATGTTGGTATCACCTGAGAGAAACCAGATAAGCTCGTGAATAATTGCGCGAATAAAGACTTTTTTTGTTGTTAGAAGGGGAAATCATTTTGAGAGATCAAACCTTATTTGATGCCCAAAAATTGATCGTGTTCCCACGCCAGTTCTATCCATTTTGTCGTTGCCTTCATTCATAATCTTTTGAAGAAGGTCGAGATACTGTTGTTCTTGATTCATTTTTTTTAAAAAAAGTAAATAATTATTTATTCCCTGTGGTTCCAAATCCACCTCGGTCACTGTTGTTCATATTTTCGACAAATTCAAACTCCGGCTTCTCAATTTTTACAAATACTCCTTGTCCGATTCGATCGCCAGTCTTGACTTCTATTGTTTCATCCGACATATTGATATAGGCAAATTTGATGGTGTCATTATCACCAGAGTAGTCTTGGTCAATGATTCCAATACTGTTGACGAGCATAAGCTTATAATTTTTGAATGTTCCTGATCTTGGCGCAATCATAAGCATGTATCATTTTGGTGTTTCTACGACCGTACCTGTTTCGATAAATTTCCACTCTCTTGGAGCAAATGAAACATCTTCACTTGAACGAAAATCAAAGGCACAAGCACCATCTGTTTTGTAGGCAATATCCTCTTTAATAGAAGTTTTTATTCGTACTTTCATAGATAATAAAAATTAAGAAATATAAAGAAAGTATACAAAAAAATGCATTTCTTTCAAACGGGAAAAAAATTACCTGTCAAAAATTTGTAAAAAAGTCTTTTTGTAGGGAAGAAATGTAAAAAAACTTTTGTTTTTTTGTACAAAAAATTTGACGAAAACAGGTTTTTGGATATGCTATCACCCAAGATATTTCTTTCTCCACTTTTTTGCCCACATAGCTCAGTGGAAGAGCAGTAGCCTTCTAAGCTAAAGGTCGTAGGTTCGATCCCTACTGTGGGTACCATCAAACTCTTTCTTATTTTTTTAATTTTTTGATTATGGAAAACAATTTCGACGGAATCACTCAAGTGAGTGAAAACACAGAAAATACTTCTTCAAAAAGAAGTATTTGGGGTAAACTCAAAATATGAATTATTATTTTTCTCGTTTTGTCTCTTGTTTGAGGAATTGGGTACTATTTTTATAAATGAGCGACAAATATTTATGTCGATAATCCTACAGACAAAGAACTCTCTATTCAGTTCGATGATTGAAACGCGATAAAAATTCCAGCAAAATCTCTTATAGAGGTACCATTAAAAACAGGAAAACACAATCTAAAAGTTGATGGAAAAGACCTTTGAAATTTTGAAAAAAAGCTCACTGAAATTTCAGCTTTCTTGAATCCAACCAAACATGTCTATGTCAAAGAGTATATTCTCTACATAGCCAGTGATGCGAGAAATCCTGATGCATTGTATGAGAAGCTACCAAGCAATACCATTGATTTGAATTGAGAGCCAGTCGCCTGACCTTTTGAGCTCGTTGAGTGAATTTATATCAATAAAAACTGGGATTATGGTATCACTGTCAAAGAACCTGATGAAGTAACGGTTGGACAATGAGAGGACTATGCTATAAAAACAAAACTTCATAGGTATGATGATTTTGTCGATGTATACAAAAAAGAATATACTGAAAGATAAATCCTCCTCAAATGTAATTTCATTTATTTGAGCAATGCTCGGGCTTCTTGATCACTTTGTGTTTCAATAAGTCCGAGTTCTTTTACAATTTGAGCGCCAACCTCTGGAATTACGACTGTGACGTCTTTTGCGATTGCTTCTTTGTTTTGTATGAGTACATTTTGCAGGATTTTATTTTTTTGCTGGAGTATTGCGTATGATCGATCAAATCTTTTGAGATATATCATATAAATTTTTGCCCGTACATTGATGTCTTTTACCGTAAGGTATGTATTAATTGCTTTTTCTACACCATCATAGGTAAGGGTTTGATAGGAGTTTTGCAAAATATTTTTTGCCTCTTGTTTTTTGTTTTCTGTATCATTGATCAGAGCTTGAAGATCGGATTTTTGGTTTTGTATCAGTCCGAGGCTTTCTTGTCATTTTGTTTCATAACTTTTGAGAAGAGAAATATGATCTTCGAGAGTTTGGAGTCGGCCTCTTCACTGGTCGAGAAGTCTATTGATATCTTGCTTGAGAATTCCAGCATAAATCTTGATAGATTGCATATTTGACTCTATGAGCTTTTGTTCTCCATAGCTTGGATCACTCATGACTTCGGCGATAGATATGGTTTGCACATTGAATTTTTGATTGGATATTTGCTGATTTTTGACTCCTCAAAAGTTCAGCGAAAGAGCGGTTGCAACATTTCCAATATAGTTTATATTTGCCTGTTCAAAATAATTATCATTGTATGCTTCTGCAGAAAATCAAAAAAATGACAGAATGTAGCCCCATGAAAAGTGTATAATAAGGGCAAGAACTATCATAAAAAGAATGATATTTTTTATAAATTGCTTGATTTCAGGATAAAAAGTCATATTATGAGAAATAATTACTTTTGTATTATACCATTTATTATTAATTTTGGCAAATGAAATTTCGATTTTTCTTTCTCTTTCTGATTTTTATAGGCGTATTCCTTTTTCAGAGCCTTTCTTTTTATCCAGTCTATGACGAGCATATCACTCAGACGTCACTTGTATTGTGATCTGGGCAGATAAATGAACAAAAAATATATACAATTCAGCGAAGTCATCCTCAAAATATCTGGTATCTCAGTCTTCCAAAGACACTGTCACATCCAGAGGATACTTGTTTTCGATGGCGAGCTGGTGGAGAGTCTACTCGTACCTGTATTGATTTTGATGGTGAAGATACAACTGGAAAATATTTTACTTTCCCAGCATTTCTACCAGCTTCAAAAACTGTTTCGTTTCAGATTGAATCTCATCATAGTCTCGATGCATCGGATATTGTGATCCATAGCATGAATACAAATCCAGTCTCAAAAAAACTGGTGTTTGAGCCATTTTCGAGTTTTGCTCGTCCTACTATTATTCCGAGATCTCTTTGGGGCGCTGATGAGTCACTTCGCTATGCTGACAATAAAAACCAAGAAAAAAATTGGAAATGATATCTTGAATACTTACAATCTGATAAAACACAAAAACAACTTGATGCTATCAATATCAATGCTGCTCGAAGAGAGCTTGTCAAAAAATCTGGAGGAAAGACCACACAGACTCAAAGTATTCGATATACAGAAAATGGGCATAGGCTCGTATGGCCAATAGAAAAAACTCGACAAAAAGATCAAATTGTAATTCATCATACCGACCAGAAGACTCGATGAATTTCTGATGAAGCTATGATACGAGGTGTTTATCGCTATCATGCTATCTCTCGCGGATGGTGAGATATTGGCTACAATTATATTGTCTGACAAAATGGTCGAATCTATGAATGAAGGGCTGGTGGTGATTATGTCGTATGAGCGCATGCTCTTTTTAATAATAAAAACTCTATAGGTATCGCTGTGCTGGGAGATTATGAAACTCTCGACCTCAACAAAAATCAAAAAGAATCGCTTCAAGAAATGATTCAATATGTAGCCAGAAAATATGGAATTACCCTTTCAAATCGGATTTCTCGATGGAAAAAATGTACCACAAAATCTTGTAAGATTCTCCAGAGAGTTTATAGTTATGGGCTTGTTGGGCATACTGACGTATGAAATACTTCATGTCCATGAAGAAATATAGAGGTTTATATTCCATTTTGGCGACAGTATCTGGATGTCGCGCATACACCGGTTCTCAATACACTACCAACTAAAATTGAGAAAAAACCATCATATCTCGCCCTCAATACGAAGCTGAGAAAAGATGCAATTACGAAAAAAATACATCATATATGACGATCAATTTTCTATTGAGGAAAAAAGATTAAAATCAAACTTTCATACCCAAAAAAAGATTTTATACAGCTTTCTGCTTATGAGACAAATCGTATGTTTGTATTTCTGGATGGCAGAAGAAAGCCAGTTTTTGAGGGTACCCGTATACAAGTTTCACCGATTGGAAATGATCGACTTCGTGTTGAAATTTGAAATCGAGAATACAAGGTCAAAAGTTTTAAAATTCAGTGAAATCAGATTCAAATAGATTCATGGAATCGAATTCCAGAATGGGATACAAATAAAATACACAATGATAATATTTTTCGAGATACGATCCATATTTATAATATATGAGGGAAACTCATCGTGGTCAATGAACTTCCAATAGAGTGGTACCTCAAATGACTTGGGGAAGTGGGGAATAGTGATCCTATTGAAAAAATCAAAACAATCGTTGTTGCTGCCAGATGATATGCTTACTATTATGCAAATCCAAAAAATAGAAAGTATGCAACCTCTCTCTATGATGGCAGTGATGATCCAGATTCATTTCAGCAGTATCTCGGGTATGGTTATGAGATGCGAGCTCCTCGTGTTGCCACTCTCGTTGATGCTACCAAAAAAGAGATTATTTATTTTTGAAATACACCCATTAAGCCATGGTATTTTCACGGATCAAATGGGAGAACCCTTTCATATTTTGAATTTTGCAAGAAGCATTCAAATAAAAACTGTCAGCCTATTTCTTATTTGCAGTCAGTTGATGATCCAGCTGGAAGATGAAAAGCACAAAAATGACATGGAGTGGGTATTTCTTGAATTGGGGCACATTATTGGGCAGAGCAGTGATGGGACTACAAAAAAATTATTAACTATTACCTCAAAGGAACAACGGTTGATGTGTATAGATAGAATTTAGATTTTAGAGAGTAGAATTTAGAAATTAGAATTTAGAAGGTAAATTTTAGAGATTAGATTTTAGTTGTTAGAAGGTAGATTTTAGGGTTTAGAACTTAGAGAGTAGAGATTTTTTTGGAGCCCCCTTTGTAAGGGGGAAAGCGAGTGAAGCGAGCAGGGGGATTTCTGTATGCCCCCTTTGTAAAGGGGGATGTCCGTAAGGACAGGGGGATTTTTTTGGAGCCTCCTTTGTAAAGGGGGATGTCCGAAGGACAGGGGGATTTGGTTCCTGTTGTCCCTGTGGTTCCTGTCATCCTG
>PDRA01000011.1 GCA_002747975.1 Candidatus Altimarinota bacterium
AGAAAGAAGAAACCACAGAAACCAAGAGATCCTGAAACGAGTTCAGGATGACAGAGACCAAAATCCCCCTGTCCTTCGAACATTCCCCTTTACAAAGGGGGCTCCAAATCTACATTCTAAAATCTAATTTCTAAATTCTATTTTCTAAAATCTCCCTTCTATTTTATAATACGCCAAAATACCAATCATAGCAGCATTATCCATAGAATAGATAATTTTTTTTGGAGCCAGAAAATCGATTTTGAGCTCATCGGCTTTTTGCTGAATACGATTTTTGAGAGTGACGCTCGCACTCACTCAACCAGCAAGGAGAATTTGCGAAACATTATATCGCTCTTGAGCAAGAAAGAGCTTATACAAGAGTACATCAAAAACCGCTTCCTGAAAAGCAAAACACACTTTCGCAATATCATCATCATTTTTTGGTGGATTCTCATCAATATACCGCTTTACAGCACTTTTAAGACCAGAAAAAGAAAATTCTAATGTATTTTTATCGAGATACGATCGAGGAAATAATTGGTAAATTGCCTCATCAATATGTGTATGATTTTTTGTGTATTCAAGCGCTTTTTGCTCAACTTTTGCTCCTCATGGAAATCCCATACCCAGCATTTTTGCAACCTTATCATAGGCTTCGCCGACCGCATCATCACGAGTCTGACCAATGAGCTCAAAATCAAATAACTGTTTCCAAAGGTAAATCTCAGTATGTCCTCCAGAAATGGTCAGAGTAATATTGGGAAAAGTAATATCTTCCCGATCGCGACCCAAAAAATTTGCAAACATATGCGCTTCGATATGATGCACCCAAATCAAAGGAATATCAAAAAGGTGGGAAAGGCTACGAGCCACGCTCTGACCTGTAAGAAGTGACGGAGACAGTCCTGGCTCACTCGTACAAGCAATAAAATCGACCTGACTCAGGGCAACCCCAGATTCTTTTAAAACATCATCAATACATGGA
This sequence comes from Candidatus Altimarinota bacterium, assembly GCA_002747975.1. Taxonomy (GTDB): domain Bacteria; phylum Patescibacteriota; class Gracilibacteria; order BD1-5; family UBA2023; genus GN02-873. The sequence continues at coordinate 968 of PDRA01000011.1, forward strand.
AAAATCGCATTGGCATGACTTCGAGCCGCCACTTCTGGCACTACTCCGCCGGTACTCTCATGCTCGAGCTGCGTACGAGTTGACATGGCGATAAGTGCATCATCCTTCATAAGTGCGACTGAAGTATCATCACACGATGTTTCAAAAGCGAGAATATACATAGAAGGAAGTATATATAAATTTTAAGATTTTTCAAGAAGTAAAAATAGGTATTTCTCATGTAAAAAAACTCTTGTAAAAACACAAAAAATATGATAGTATGGGAGCATTCTCTTTAATTTCAATATTTATGTGAATTCGCGATACAATCTGATCACATACAGATGCTTCTGAATATTTACCAAAATCAGTGAGAGAAAAAACAGACTTGAATGCAGATACAAAACTACTTATGGGAACTCGATGAGTTATCACAGACCAGACAAGATATATGTATGATAAAACTGATGGAGTATACTATAGTATATCAAAATTTCAATATTTTACATCAAAACAAGATCTTACTCTGAAGCATTTACAAGATCAGTGACACAATCCAAAAGACGTAATTTTGTATTTTGAAAATAATAAATACCACTATATTCTGCTCAACGACTGTGAACGAATGCCACTGACTTCAAAAGAAGTACTCGATACTATGAGTAACAAAGAACTTATTTTGGAGATGTTGTATGAAGATAGTAGAAGAGATGATTCTCATCTGAATATAGATAAGACTCTCAGAAAAGTACAAAATACAACTGAAAATATTATAAAAGGATTAGAAACACCAGAAGAAAAAATAAGTGCTATTTATGATTATGTTTTGAAAAATTCAAGATACATAGATCCAATACCAAAAAATGATAATAGAATTTATTCATGATTGGAAATGTTTGCTCGTGGTACTGGTGTTTGTGAAGGATACACCAAGCTTTTTGTTTATATGCTTTCTGCTGCTGGTATAACAGATGTAGAATATAAATCTGGACATATTCTTGAAATGACAAAATGAGATGACCCGACTATTTGACATGCTTGGGTAGCGATATGAGATAAATACTATGATCCCACTTGGGACGACCCTACTTTTTCGGGAAAAAAGACACAAAAAGACCGAGAATTCAGCGACTATGAATACTTCTGACTGCCAAGAGATATCATGTACGCAAATAGAATTGACCGAAGTAAAGAAAATGACGCAAAAGCCATAAAATTTAAAAAAACAACATCAAAGCAAAAACAAAAAGATCTCATCAAAGCACGACTCTACGATTTAGTAGGAAAATACCCAAAGTGAAAATACAAACTTCTCGAGGAGGCAGAGTTTCGCCGAGAACATTGAATCGATGCAACAAGCCCCTTTACAGTAAAGAATCTTAAAAAAATATTTCCTCTAAAAACCTCTAATGATTTCATAAGTCAATGAAATTACTACACAATTGATAGCAAAGGACTCAACTTTAATATTTTACAGCAAGCGAAACAAGAAAAAAGAGTTTTATTTCTCGATAAGAAATCAAGAAAATATAGATTGACCCAAAAAGTCCTGCCACTTATTTCCCCAGAGTATCTACAAAAACAAGGAATGAAATTGTATACATCACAAGATTTTATGGCACTGGGAGAATACTGGACTCTTTCTGGTAATGAAAAAAATATCAGGTACTTCTCTTCGGAAAAATGAAAAAAGAAAATAGAAGAAAATAATTATGTGTTATTTTATGATGCAAAGTCAGGAGAATATATGATTACGGAAAAGATAATGCCACTTCTACAAGAAAAAGATATCATAAACGCCTTTGGTACAGTATACTCTTCGTATGACTATGGATATAAAAATGGATATACCTTCACAAATAACCAAAAAGTTATCAATTATATAAATAGAAAATGACTTCATTTCCTTAAAAGAGAATGATATATACTTTTTTTGGATGAAGACACAAAAGAATACGCCATAGTAAAAAAAGAAAATCTCATTCAATAAGCTTTTATAAAAATTTTTAGCACTCTCTATTGACGAATGCCAGTTTTTGAATATAATGCCCAAGAATATTCACATTTTAAGAAACTATGAAAGAAAACTACTATGACATCCTCGGTGTAACCAAAACTGCCAGCGAATCTGAAATCAAAAGAGCCTATCGCAAAAAGGCAATGAAGTGTCATCCAGACAGAAATAAGGGTGACAAAACAAAAGAGGCTGAGTTTAAGAAGCTTGGTGAAGCTTATGCTGTCCTCTCTGATGCAAAAAAACGAGCTCAATATGACCAGTTTGGAACCGCAGATTTCTGAGCTGGAGGCAATCCTTTTGGTTGATGAAATCCATTTTGATGATGAAGCTGAGCTCAATGATTTGATTTTTCTGATCTTTTTGGTAGTGGCTTCACAAAAACAAAACAAAAACAGAGTACAGGCGGATTTGAATTTGATTTTGGAGATCTATTTGGAAATCAGTGACGACAATCTTATCAAGAACCAAAAGAACAAAAGAAAGAAGAAGAAAATCTTGATGTTACCAAAACCGTTGAAATTCCTTTTATGGATTTTCTCTTCGATACAAGCGTACGAGTCCAGACAGTGTATAACAAAAATCTCACTCTCAAAGTAAAGGCTGGCACAAGACCAGGCACAAAATTCAAAATCAAAGGAAAAGGACGAAGTAACAATGGAAAAACTGGTGATATGTATGTCATTGTCAACGCAAAAATGCCAGAAAATATTCCGGAAAATGTAAAGAAAATGGCAGAAGCAATACGTTATGAACTCTAAATAAATATGAAAAATTTAAAAAATCCCAATCTTCATTGATTGGGATTTTCTTTTTCTTCTTTTACTTCTTCTGTTTTGCTTTTTGTTTCTTGTTTCTTGCTTTTGTGTTTTTTATCCTTAGAACTTTCTATCTATGACGTATCCGACTGATTGCCAATTGTATGGGTTGTATCTGTAGAGGTCATAGATAACTTCTGAAGTGCTGTCTCGGAGAGTGGTAGCAAATGGTGAAGTTGTGTTAGCTCTTAGGAAGTCTTTGTATGGTTGTGCCCAGAGCTTTCCTTGTCATTCGTTGTATTTATTGGTGACAAGTCGTACCATGACAGCAATAAGCTCATCTTGAGAAATATATTCATCTGGACGGAAGGTTGTAGGAATTCCTTTTGAGGCTCCTCCATCATCTCCGTGAAAGATGACATACTCGTATGATTGTTTGATGTATGGAAGAAGTGTTGGGTCTGCTTTGTCGAGATCGGTAAATTGTGTTGTGTATTTGTAGGTTGGAGTTCGACAGAGAACTTTCTTTGCAAATTCTACCATAAATCGTGCGGCTTCTTGTCGTGTGATTTTGTGTGTTGGAGCAAAGTCCTTAGTTCCTCGGTATCGTGTAAGGGTGTAGCTGTAGAGGAATTGATGAGCGATTCTGAAGGCCTGTGTTACTTTGTTTCCTTGATAGATGGTTTTTTCATCAAGGATATTATGACATTGACGTGTAAATGATGGATTAAGGATGGTTGGCGGAGTTACGTTTTCAAGTGTTGGAGTTGGAGTGAGGTCGTTTGGATTTGTTGGGGTTTGTGAGATAGGAGTTCCATTTGTTGTTGGAGTTCCTCATCCTCCACCACCTGGTCAAACAGTAGGAGTTCCATTTGTTGGTGGATTACTTATTGGTGGATTGACTGTAACTGTTGCTGTTGCTGTCGAACAGTTTGATGGGTCTATTATTTCACAAATTTGGTATTCTACTGTGTAGGTTCCAACTGGAGTTCCTGCTTGTACATTGACTGCTCCTGTTGAAGGATCAAGAGTGACACCTGAGTGTGTGGTTGAAACTTGAGTGAGTGTGACATTTGATGTTGTTGCTGGGTTACCGTTTACTGTATCATTTGCAAGGACATTTGCAATAGCTTGTCCTCCAGTTGAAGGAGTACTTCCTGAATCTGGTGTTGCAGCAATTGGTCCACTGGTTACTGTTACAGTTGCTGTTGTGGTTTCACAGTTTGTAGGATTAGCTGTTTCACAGATTTGGTAGCTTACTGTATAGTTTCCTGCTGGGGTTCCTGGAGCGACATTGACAGTTCCGGTTGAAGGATCAAGAGTGACACCTGAGTTTGTAGTTGAAACTTGAGTGAGTGTAACCTCTGATGAGTTTACAGGATTTCCACCAAGTGTGTCATTTGCGAGGACATTTGGGATGGCTGTTCCTCCGGTTGAAGAGATGCTTCCTGAATCAGGGTTTGCTGTGATTGGTGAATCTACAACGGTAATTGTTACTGTTTCTGTTTTACAGAGTAGCGGTAGGGTTCCATTTACACAGACTTGGTAGTCTACATCATAGGTTCCTGCTGTTACTGTATTTGCTACATTGACTTGTCCTGTTGCTGGGTCAAGGGTGATTCCTGTGTCCCATGTTCCTGTTTGTGTGACAGTGACTTCTTCAAGACCTGTTCCTATT
>PDRA01000003.1 GCA_002747975.1 Candidatus Altimarinota bacterium
TATTATGATGAGCGTAAAGCGAGTGTATGAGCGAGTTTATTTCTCCCAAGGATTTTGTTTCTTTTGTCCGCAAAAGAAAAGAGAAAGTCTGAGGGTTTTTATAGTCCAAACGACAGTTTGACAAGAAGTACAGGAAACACAAGGAAGATCCTGAAACAAGTTCAGGATGACAGAGATCCTAGAAACAAGAAATCCCGCTTCCCCTCTAAATTCTACCTTCTAAAAACTAAAATCTAAATTCTAAAATCTATCTTCTAAATTCTACCCTCTAAAACCTATTTACTTTTTTCCACAATCTTTCCACACATTCGGTAGAAATTGTCTCGCCATTTCTCATCAATTCGACTTTGATTGAGAGCGATATCATCTTCATCTGGCTCAAAATCTCCACATAAATTCTCTGGCAAATTTTCAAAAGCTGATGTGTAATTCTCGACAGCAAATCATCGCTTTTTGCATTCATCGTAAAGGGCGAGATAGCGACGATGTAAGAATCCTAATTTGTCATAAAAAAATTTTACATGTCATTTTCCCAGGACATATTTTTTTGGAATATCATCAAGGTGAAATTTTCATGATTTGATGACATTCGGGATTCGCTTGATTTCTCTGTGCTCAGCCAAGAGATGCTGGTCATAGAGTTTTTCGACAGGAATGAGATTTACTCGGGTCATAGAGAAGGAAAATAGAGAGTTATATTTCAAATACTTTTCAAGTATACATATTTTCTAAGAAGTGTAAAGTCATTTTCAAAAAAGCCGTTGCAAAAAAAATAAAAATATGATACCATGGTTTTGTACTTATCTTTTAACACATTTTTTTATGTCTAATACTCTCACTCTCTCTCGTGGAAAAATCGATACAAATCATCGTCTTGGAACCATTAATTCTTGAAATGCACTGCTTAGAATTTCGAGTCATAATAAGGCTATCGATACACTCAACAAAGAAAATTCACACCAAATCAAGCCTGGTGATACACTTGATCAAGTTGCAAAAAATCTTGGTATTAGCAAAAATGTTTTCGCAGCGAGTCTGATGAAAGCACCATATGATCTTGTGCCAGCGCACTGGGAGAATATGAGTATTTCCTATGCAAATGGAATGGTACGTCTCGAAAATGGAACACAATTTCCAGTGGTACCAAGTCATCTGCGAGCAGCCAATGATGCGAGTTTTCGACAGGCTGCATAATTTTTTAATTTTATACAATTATGTATACAAATACAAATCATATATTTCTTGCATTTCAGCAAAAGTGAACTGAAACTCTTTATAATAAAAAATGAGAGCAGGTTGACTCCCTTCAAAAAGCACCAGATAACGATGTTCTCACAGTATGAGAAAATGTTACTGGCGCCAGTGAAGTTTTAAGTAATTTTGGGATTAAAGGAAGTTTTGCACAGGCGATATCACAAACAAAGGTTGATATTCTCAATCAAGAGGGAAGCCAGTGTACATTTGTAAGACAAAAAGATCCAAAAAATCCAGAGCAAGAAGTGGGAACTCTAACCGTCAGAAGAAAGCTCTGGAATGAAAAAATGGGGAAGCCGATTTCTATACCAGTTCCACCAGAAAAATTGTTTCAAAATACATACACGTTTCCAAACTTTGATTTTATTGCAATGCGAAGCCCAAGCGATGATTCTTATATTTTAAAAGACAAAAACAATAAAGAAGCTTTCAGAATATCGTCGAGAAATATTGATAACTTCCAAAGAGAAATCTACAAAATCACACTTGATATGATGAGTGAAGCCTATGATGTTGACGATAGTGTTGATGAACTTATCAAAAAAGCAGGGGAGACTGGCAATCAGATGTCTCCTGAAAAAATAAAAGACATCAAACAAAAACTCTCGCAAATAGATTCAGCAAATATCGCACAGGTTCGTAAAGCAATGAAGGCTCTTTCACAAGAGCTTGCAGATGAAGATGGTGATGCACTTAAAAACGCAGGAGTTTCTCGTATGCGTATTTTCACTCGTCCTGAAGAATCAAATAAGTCAGACTTTCCTGGAATAGGAGTAATGAATCAAGATATGCTTTGACTTCCAACTCATATTGATCTCGACAAGCTTTATCAGTATGTTGGTGGGAAAGTGGTAAATTATCAATATGATACCAAAACCCTCGAAACAATCGGTGCATTTCTGGTTGATAATTTCAACGCTCCGCAAAAGAAATAATACGCTCATAAAAAAATACAATAAGTCCTTGCAAGAGGGCTTATTTTTCATATAATCGAGATGAATCTTTTAGATATCACCTTTCTTATGAAACTTACAAAATCACTTCTTCATACAACTGATACCTATATCAAAAAGCTCTATCAATGATGAATTGAAACAGTTGCTGATTTTATCGGTATGTATCCTCGTGCTATCGAGGATAAAAGTCAGATTACCAGTGTTTTTGCAAATGCAAATATCAAAGAAAAGCAAAGTTTCATCGCGAAAATTGAACTCTTAACCAGTGAGCGAACACGAAATAATAAGCTTCTTATCAAGTGTGTACTTATCGACGAAAATGATTCGTATATGGAATTGGTGTGGTTTAACCGAAAATTTCTTTTACAGCAGTATCACTCTGGTGATCGAGTCATTGTATATGGACAGCCAAAATATGAATATGGAAAACTCTCGATGAATAACGCAGAAATCGAGCACTACAAAGAAAATCGAAAAGAACTCGCGCCAGTGTACAGTGATGTCAATTATATCTCTGGGGCATGGATTGAAAAAAAAATGCCGCTTTTGAAACAGTATATTCTTTCACTCAAAGAAGATCTTCCAGAGGATATTATACAAAAAAAAGGCATGAGAAGTCGTGTAAAAAGTGTATTTGCTATTCATTTTCCAACCTCTCTTGCTGACTGGAACAAAGCAAAAAAAGAACTTGCTTACCGCGAACTTTTTGTTTTTCAAAAACGAGGAATCGAGAAAAAGTATAATTTACAACATACAGAGGGTCATACTTCGCATGCGATTGCACTTGATGTCGATTTGATGAAGCATTTGATTTGAGATCTGCCATTTTCTCTGACTGACAAGCAAAAAATTGTGCTGTTTCAAATCCTCAAAGATATGGAAAATCCCTACCCAATGTCGAGAATGCTTCAAGGGGATGTTTGAACCGGAAAGACAATTGTGGCATTTTTGGTTGCAATTCACAGTATCCTTACCTGGCGTGAAAAAAATCCAGAGGGTCCAGTATTTCAAGTGGTTTTTATGGCGCCAACAGAGATTCTTGCGCGTCAGCATTTTGCAGACGGTCAGGAGATTTTGACAAAATACCAGATTTCAAGTGATTTGCTTGTTGGTTCATTGACTCCAAAAAATAAAAAGCTCGCTCAAAATCGACTCAAAAACGGAGAAGTGGAGGTTGTTTTTGGGACACATGCGCTTGTGCAAGATGCTGTGGGATTTAAGAATCTGTGATTTGCCGTGATCGATGAGCAGCATCGGTTTGGTGTCAAACAAAGAGAAAACCTCGAAAAAAATATTTCGCAAAATATTTCCCCCTGTGAGGGAGGAGTGTCGGAAGGGCAAGGGGGGATGAAAAATTTCCCATACAATCCAAAACTCAAAGAATTTGCAAGAGAAAATAGAAAGAATCCAAGTGAGCCTGAAAAAATTTTTTGGCAAAAAATATTACATCAAGAATTTTTTCAGCCATTTCACTTTCGTAGACAAAAACCAATCTGAGAATATATTGTTGACTTCTTCTCTTCAAGTCTAAATCTTATCATAGAAATAGATTGAGAAGATCATTTAGACAAAGAAAAATATGATAAAAAAAGAGGCAATTATTTTACATCACTCTGACTTCAAGAAATCCGTTTTACAAATCTTGAAATTTGTGAAAATCCTGAATGAATATACGAAAAATTGGTAGATATTTGTGAAAAAATCACCAAAAAATCCCCCCTTAATCCCCCCTCACAGGGGGAAAGAAAAGGAATTTCTCCAAAAAATACATCAATCACAAATACTACTTATTCCTCATCTAAGATTCAGCAAAACACTTCCCCCTGACAGGGGGGAATGTCCGAAGGACAAAGGGGGATGAAAATTATTCCTCATATTCTCAATATGACGGCAACGCCAATTCCTCGCTCATTGGCCCTCACACTCTATGGCGATCAGGATATTTCGGTATTAGATGAGTACCCAGCAGGTCGCAAAGAAATCCATACAAAGGTCGTACAAAAATACCAGCGGGCAGAGGTCTATAAATGGATTACTGAGTCAGTGGAGCAGGGGCGACAGGTCTACTGGATTTCACCACTGGTTGAGGAATCTGAAACCCTTGATGTGGCTTCTGCTACAGCGATGTTTGAACAGTTAGAGATGATTTTTCCGCAGTTTCAGGTGGGGCTCATTCATGGAAAGATGAAAGCAAAAGAAAAAGATCAAATTATGCAAGATTTCTATGAGTGAAAAATCCAAATCCTTTCGTCGACTTCGGTCGTGGAAGTTGGCGTCAATAATCCAAATGCGACCATCATGTGTATTGAGTGAAGTGAGCGCTTTGGACTGTCTCAGCTTCATCAATTTCGTGGGCGTGTCGGTCGTGGCGAGCACCAGAGCTATTGCTATCTTTTCACGACAAAAGAATACAAAACCGACCGCCTCAAAGCTATGGAGCAAACCAATGACGGGTTTATCCTCGCAAATAAAGACCTCGAGTTACGAGGTCCTGGTGAAGTGTATGGTGTGCGACAATCAGGACTGCCAGACTTGCACTTTGCCGATATTCGCGATGTCAATATGGTCAGTGAAGTACGAGCGGATATTGAGGAGAGTTTGAAAGGAGAGTAAAATATTTGCATTTATTACAAAAATATGATATCATTATAACACATCTATTTTTTTAAATTCAAATTATGGCAATAAATAATTTTTTTACAAGAATTGCGGAAAAAATCCTGAAAGATAAAGCCTACGAAAAAGGTGGAGAAACCAATGAAAGTACAAAAGAAAATGAAGTACCAAAAACTCCAGAAAAACAAGATGAAACAAGGGAATGAGTAGAAGATATTTTACATGATGACACCATTGATGTATCTTTATTAGACAGTATTGATACTGCAAATGAATGATTGACACCTCTAATTTCTGGTGAATCTTCAGTATTTTCAGAAATTTCTTATTTCTGAGATCGTGACATGATTGATCATGGTTTGCTTTTAGCAAAATCGCCTCCCATTCATATGTATGGAGAAGAAATTGAAAACTGGAAAAAAGATACGCTTGACACATTTCAAGATTGAATCAATAGTATTGAAATGTTTACATATACTCTCGCTCAAAATCAAATCCAACAACTTGCTATCAGTTTAAAAGAAGAAATAGCAAAAAATCGTCAACTTACCTTGCAAGAAAAAGAAGTATTCTCATTTTTTAAAAATCTCTCTTCTTTTCTTCAGAATTTTCAGAAAAATATACAAAAAATCCGAGAAATTGATTTTTTTGGGAAATTAGAAAATTCAGGATCAATGCTAAAAAATAGACAAAATGAAAACTATGCACGTGAAAATTATAATTCCGTTAAGTATTTGATTTCGGATGTTCAAGAAATCCAAAAATATTATAAATCTCTAAAAAGAATAGCAAAAATGAATTCCTAAGAGCTATTGATTATAAAGAAAACCTTTTACTATTTAAAAGGTTTTTCACTGTTTTTTTACTTTCGATACGATTCATTGTATGAAATTAAAACTGATAATTTAAACCTTTCCCTGCCTGCGAGTCAATCGGTTTCCAATCAGTGACATCATCGTCAAATATTGTTTGTCAGTTCAACATCTCTGTAATTTCGGAGAGAAGAGCATCTTCGTCATTGGTTTGTTGTGCTTGCTCTCATTTCTTTTGTTCCTTTATTTGTTTGAGATATATGTCGCGTTTTTCTTTGAGTTCTTGAAGGAGTCCATAGAATTCTTCTACTTTACTTTTGAGAGTTTCATCTTCAAAAAGAGGTTTATATGTATAATAGAGATTTATGAGCTTATTATACATTGATCCAAAATCCAGACCATAACCCTCCTTATTAAACCTTCTCTTAGTGTTTTTATCAAGGCGGTTTTTCAATGAAATATCACTGTGTATAAAATCAGTAATTTCTCGAAGTTTTTTGTGGACTTTTGTTGCCAGAGCAAAATACTCCTTCGATCTGTATGTATAGTAGTCATTATAGAGTGTTGATTCTGGATATCCTCTTTTTTGTCGTACAAATCCTTTATGTCAGCTAGAAGCATGATAGTCTCTTACAATGTTGTAGTCAGAAACGACTCCATATACAGTATCTTTCGTTTCTTGTAGTTTCTTCATTATTCTCTCGAGAGACTCATTGTTGTTTTCATCGATGTCTTTTTCTATACGATCAGCATTTCAATAGGGCATAGAATAATTTTTTAAGAGTAAATACAAAATAATTATATACTAAAAATATATTTTTGTCAAGAGTAAAATATAAATTTTATTTATAAACGTACAAAAAGAGAATTCTTTATTTTTCTGACAAAAAATACAAAAGAAAGACTGGGAAAATTACAAGAATAATATTTATATTGACTTTTTATTATAAATATATATAGTATTTTTATGAAAAAAAATAAAATGGTAACAGAGTATCCGCAATATGATGAAAGAGAAATCGATTATTTTGAATGTGATGATCCGAGCAAGATTAATGATTGAAAGTGATATCCATCAAATGTTCAGAAGCGAGTCTATGGAATTGTAAACAATTCAGATCATATTTTTGGTGCTCATCTTCCGAGAACGAGCTCAAATCGCATTGCCTATTGCAGTCAATGAGGTATAGATTGGGAAAAATCGAACCAAGATTATCTCAAACGCAGCCTCAAAAAATCGATGCATGGTGGTCGTGCACTTGAGATATACCTGACGGAAAATCTTATCAATCGTCACGATGCTTTTGATTATATGCCACCTTTTGAGATGGACGCAAAACATTCTATTGATATGATAAGTCGTGTTCCTTTTGTTGAGAGAGAAACTGCCAAACTTCATACACTGGCAATGGCAACACAAGTAACCGTTTCACCCATTCCTCAGGAAGAAGTATATAAATATGAAAACCCAAACAAACAAAAGAAAAAACTTTCAAAAAGATATTTTCTGTATCATAAAAAATACAATCAAATACAACAGTTGGCAGAAAAACTCCAAAATGACGATAAGAAAAATAAGGAGATGCTGAATACGTTTGGTCGTATTAATATGCCCGATGTAGTTTCGTTTTTGGCGGTCAATGGAAAAATAGGAAGACTTTTTTCGAGAGATTCTCGTTATACTTGGCATTTGTATAATCTCTGGAAGAGAGAAAATTTCTGAGAACCTATGCTGACCAATTATTTGAACTTGCAGCATCAAGAAGCCCTCAAAGTATTGGCAGAGTTTGTACGATGGACACAAAAAGAAGTCCTGCCAAACTATACAAATGCATCATGAAGAATCTCTTGATTTAAAAAGACAGAATACTCCACACAGTGTAAGTATAATAAGCAAAATGCTACTCTAGAATGTGCGCTTGTTTTTTGTAATGGAGAAGGTGATAATGCAGATTCATATAAGAATATCGCAAAAATTACGTATTTTCTGACAAAAGATACAAAAGAAAAACTGGGAAAATTACAAAAATAATTTTTCTATTGACTTCTTTTATTTGGAGATATAATATATTTTTTCTTTCTTTTTATGCAGGCAGGCTACCTTCGACATTATCTGGCAAAAATCAAAAAACTTGGTGAGAAGTCAGAAATTCCAAATATTTCCCTTGCAAATGCTGAAGCGATCGTAGAAGTTTTACAAAAGCGAAAATTTGCAACAATGCTAGAAATCGGCACAGCAACAGGATATTCGACGCTTCATTTTGCGATAGGATGTCCGCAGATGCAAATCACCACCATAGAACATGCGTACAATATTCACTGTGAAGCCGTCAAACACATCCGGCATTGTAAATGCAAAAATGTGCATTGTATTTGGTGAGAAGCACAAAACATTATCCCAACGCTTCAAGATAAGTATTTTGATGTAGTTTTTATTGATGGAATGAAAAAAGAATACAAAGAGTATCTGATTGCTGTACTTCCAAAATTAACCCAAAATGCTCTTATCATTGTCGATGATGTAGAAAAATTTGCTCATAAAATGCAAGATTTCTATGATTTTTTAGAACAGTACTCTATAGAGTATAGCCTTCAAAAGACCGATACTGATGATAGTATTATGTATATTGAAGCAAAAAACTTGAAAAAAAGTCATATTTGAATATAATAGCAGTGCTTTATTTCATTACCTTTTTTGCTTATGAAGCCACTTTGTTATATCTCACGAATTCTCGTGATCGTCGGTGCTCTCAATTGGGGACTCGTTGGAGCGTTTGATTTTAACCTTGTAAATACACTTTTTGGAAGTCTTCCTGTACTTGAAAAAATTGTATACATCGTTGTTGGTCTGGCTGCTCTTATGGAAATCGGATCTCTCTTCAAATCAAAATAATATATTGCCCCTTCTTTTTTTAAGAAGGGGATTTTTTATATTGATGAGAATGCTTGTCTTTTTTGAAAGGCAGGCGTTTCGCGCGTTTTTCTTTTTGTCAAAAAGTAATGAGAATAATTCTCATAAAAAGTTTTGCTTTTTTTCATAAGTCGTATATAATTGGACTTGACCTTGAAAAAAATTCTCGAAAATAGAGGATATTTTTCTTAAAAAAGGCATTATTTTATAAATTTTATTATTATGGCTATCGAAGTTACAAATGATTCTTTTCAAGAAACTCTGGGCGCAAATGATCTTGTGCTTGTCGATTTTTGGGCACCTTGGTGTGGTCCATGTAAGGCAATGCTTCCACGACTCGAAGAGCTCTCTACAAAAGTAGAATGAAAGGCTGTCGTCGCAAAATGTAATGTTGATGAAAGTCCAGCTCCAGCGCAACAATATGGAGTTCGATCGATTCCTACTCTTATCCTTTTCAAAAAAGGACAAGCCGTTGAACAGTGGGTTGGTGTGCAAGAAGTCGCAACACTCGAAGAGAAGATTCTCAGCCACAGTGCTTAGTTTTTTAATTGTTTTTTTAAAGAAAAGCATGGTATTTTTTGCTGTGCTTTTTCACTTGTTTTTATGAAATACGAATATTACGAAATCTTACAAATAGAGCGCACTGCCAGTCAAGCGGAAATCAAAAAAGCGTACCGTAAGCGAGCAATGGAGTGTCATCCTGATAGACATCAGTGAGACAAAGAAAAGGAGCAAGAATTCAAGAAGCTTGGAGAGGCCTATAGTGTTCTCTCTGATCCTCAAAAAAAAGCGCACTATGATCAATTTGGAACAGCTGATGGAATTGGTGGAAATGGTGGATTTTCTACTGATTTTGATATGGGAGATATTTTCTCACAGTTTTTTGGTGGTGGATTTTGAGGTTCGCGATGAAGCCGAGTTGATATGGGAGAGGATATAGAAATCCGCATGAAACTATCGCTTGAAGATGTGATCAAAGGAACCAATCGAAAAATTGAATACAAGAAAAAATCGACTTGTACCGACTGTCAAGGTGATGGTGGTGATACTGAGACCTGTACTGCGTGTAATGGAAAAGGACAAATCAAAAAACAAATTCGTACCATGCTCGGGATTATGGAACAAGTTGTCTCTTGTGACGCTTGTGGCGGAAAGGGTAAAAAAATCAAAAAAGCCTGCAAAAATTGTGATGCAACTGGAAAAATCGAAGAAACTATTACCAAAAAAGTCGATGTTCCCAAGGGAATTGAAGATGGTATGAGTATCAAATTTCGAGATGAAGGACACAGTGGAAAAGATGGTGATGGAGATTTGTATGTTACATTTTCTGTTCCCAATAAAGAAGGTGGACTAGAAAGAAAGGGTTCGCATCTCTGGTATACGCTGACTGTTTCACCAGCAGAAGCCACACTTGGAACACAAAAAGAAATCACTATTCCTATCCTTGGGAAAAAAACAATCAAAATAAATCATGGAAGTCAGCAAGGAACAGAGATTCGATTCAAAGGTGAGGGAATTACGCCAGTTGATTACAGAAGTACGGGTGATCTTATTGTTGTGCTTGAAATCGCTATCCCAAAAAAAATCTCAGCCGAGCAAAAAAAGCTCTATGAAGCTATCTTGACCTCTGAGTGAGGAGAACTCAAAAAATGATGGCTAGAAGAATTGTTTGGTGGATAGAAAAATTATTTCTCGACCCAGTTTGAGATACAAAACTATACTTTTTTTCTAGAAAATGCAAGTTTTTCACTTGCATTTTTTTGTTTGTTATAGGGCTTTCTTTTTTATTATGAGAATTATTCTCATAATAAATTTGCTTTTTCGAAAAAAAGAATATAATGAGTTTGTCATCTTGAAAAAGTTGTCATTCTTGCATGCAAAGAATCCATTCGGGAAAAAAGAGATCCTGAAACGAGTTCAGGATGACAGGGACGGTGGGAACAAAAGAGGAAGATCCTGAATCAAGTTCAGGATGACGAGAATGGAAGAGATCGCTACGCTCCGCTCGCGATGACGGGAACCACAGGAACCTGGATCCCTGGTCAAGCCAGGGATGACAGGAAGAGAAGAAACAATAATAATATGTTATTCCTGCGCAGGCAGGAATCCATTCGGGGAAAAAGAGATACTGAAACGAGTTCAGGATGACAAAAACAACAGAAACCATAGGAACATGGATCCCGCATCAAGTGCGGGATGACAGGAAAAGTCATTGCGAGGAACGAAGTGACGTGGCAATCTGTGTGACGACAGAAGAAAGAAGAGATCGCCGCGCTCCGCTCGCGATGACGGGAACCACAGGAACCTGGATCCCTGGTCAAGCCAGGGATGACAGGGGCCACAGGAACCGCAGAAACGAAAATCCCCCTGCTCACTCCGTTCGCTTCCCCCTTTACAAAGGGGGCATACAAAAATCCCCCTGTCCTTACGGACATCCCCCTTTACAAAGGGGAGCTTACAAAAATTCTTCCTCTCTAAAATCTTATTTCTAAATTCTAAATTCTACCTTCTAAATTCTACCTTCTACCTTCTAATTTCTAATTTCTATCTTATGTCAGATATTTATCAAAAATCCCTTGAACTTCACAAAAAATATAAGGGAAAACTTCATACTGAATCAATTGCAAAAATTGAAAACTCCGATGACCTCTCATGGGCGTACTCGCCTGGTGTGGCTGAGCCCTGTCGAGAAATCGAAAAAGATGAGGGCAAAATGTATGATTACACTCTCAAGTCTCGTACAGTTGCTGTCATCTCTGATGGGTCAGCAGTCCTTGGACTGGGAAACATTGGACACAAAGCCAGTTTGCCTGTGATGGAAGGGAAGTGTGTCCTTTTTCGAGAATTTGCTGGGGTTGATGCGTTTCCGATTATTGTGGACACGCAAGATACCGAAGAGTTTATTACAACAGTCAAGCGCATTGCCGATACATTTGGTGGTATCAATCTCGAAGATATTAGCGCGCCACGATGTTTCGAAATCGAAGAGAGACTCAAATCTGAACTCGACATTCCAGTCATGCATGATGACCAACATGGGACGGCGATTGTTACCCTCGCTGGACTTATCAATGCCCTCAAAATCACTGGAAAGAAAAAAGAAGATATCAAAGTCGTTCTCTCTGGTGCTGGAGCGGCTGGAGTTGCCATCGCAAAACTTTTAAAACTCTATGGAGTTTGACATTTTATCGCCTGTGATAGTCGAGGGATTATCCATAGCGGGCGAGAAAATCTCGATATTTCAAAACAAAAACTTCTCGAATTTACCAATGAAGATGATATTTCTGGTTCGCTTGAAGATGCTATCAAAGACGCTGATGTATTCGTGGGTGTATCGGCGGGCGGCATCCTCTCGAAGCAAATGGTAGAAAGTATGAAAAAAGATCCAATTATCTTTGCTATGGCAAATCCAACGCCAGAGATTATGCCAGAACTTGCCAAAGAGGCTGGTGCAAGAATTATCTGAACAGGACGCTCAGACTATCCAAATCAGATCAACAATGTCCTTGCTTTTCCAGGCATCTTCAAATGAGTTCTCAAATATCACAAAAAAATCATCACTGATACGATGAAAATTCGTGCCGCCGAGGCGATTGCCAGTTGTGTAAAAAATCCAACACCAGATGAAGTCATTCCAAATCCTTTCGACAAGAGTGTGGCTGAAGTTGTGGCAGAAGCGATGAAGTGAGAGTAAAAAATATAAATTTAAAAAATCCTTTATTTTTGATATAAGAGGATTTTTTTTATGATTTTAGATATTTTTTTAAGAACACTTTTATAGAAAACTTCACAGATTTTCTATTTATGCTCCATTCGATAGATAGCATTATCAATTCTGATTTTCTTTCCAAGGATACGAGTACATCGTACAGCCATAATCTGTGATGGCGGATCGATATGAGCTTGAGCATTCCAAATGCCTCGAGCTTTTGCATAGTCTCACGCTCTGTACAGTTGGAGGGCTCGCTCATACTCTCTGTATATATGTTTGTTTGTGACGTTTTCGGCAAAATTGACAAGCTCAAAAATTCGCACTCACTGTTGTTTTCATTGTACAGCAATAGTATCGAGTTCTCTGGTAAAAAACCGACTATCAATTTGAGATTTTGTATTGTGAGCAATGATGATATTGACTTTGTATTCTTTTCCAATTGCTTCAATTCGAGAAGCAAGATTGACTCGGTCTCAGAGAACTGTATAGCTAAATCGTTTTCTTGATCCGATATTTCCAACCATCACTTCTCCAGTGGCAATTCCAACTCGAAAATCAATAGGAGGCAGTCCTCGAAGGACAATTTCTGCATTGATATTTCCGAGCTCAGCCCGCATTCTTAGCGCTGTTGTGCAGGCTCGTATTGCATGGTCTGGTTGCTCGACAGGTGCTCCAAAAAACCCCATCACCGCATCTCAGATATATTTATCAAGCGTTCCTCATTCTTTGAGGAGGATATCTGTCATATGTGAGAGGTATGAAGTGACAATCACAAATAGATCTTTGGTTTCAATGTTTTCAGAGAGAGCGGTAAATCCAGCAATATCAGAAAAAAGAATAGAAATCTCTTTTTTTTCTCAGCCGAGTTTGGCTGTTATTTGATTTGAATTGATAAGTCATACGATTTTTGGTGAAATATATCGACCAAAAGTTGCCATAATCTTTCGTTTTTGCCGGTCAACAATAAAGTATTTATAAATAACTGAAAGTGGATATGACAAGAGAGACATAGAGAGAAGAAGCGGGAGTATATCGATGAGGATTCTCGGTCCATCATAGAGGTAGCGAGTAAACCAAATCGCAAATACAGCAGCTGCCAGTGCGATAACTGGACCAAAGGTGCTTGGTACGAAATAGTATATCACTACAAAAATAACAGAAAGCACAATATAAAACAAAAACATCGTCGTCTGATTGGCAGATTTAAGTATCTTGTTTTGAATGATGGCATCAAGAAAGTGAGCGTGTGTTTCAACTCATGACATCATAGTTTCATTGACTGGTGAAACAACTAAGTCATGGAGTGTTTCACCACTTTCACCGATAAATATATACGAGTCTTGTATGATTTCTTTGTATTTTTCTGGATCTCACAAGAAATCTGCCATCGAAATCCTCGGATACGAACCAGCTGGTCCCATATATTGTTCGAGTACATATTTCTTTGCATGTTTTTTGAGCCAGTTTACGGCTGGAAGTTCTGTTTCTTGTACAAGGGCAAGTGGAAGGGTATAGATAATAGTATCATTTGGCGATACTTTCATACCCGCGTATTTCCACTTCTGAGCGTCAACCTGAGTTGCATCGTATCCAATAAGCCTTTGGATATGATTGGTTTGGATATGTCCCCAGCGATTTTTTTTGTAAATGGCTCGCGGCGTAATTGGGCATATTTTTTCGTATCATGTTTTGAGGCAAGGATCTATTTTTCATCATGTTGAGTTTGCATTCATCTGCTGAAATGTCTGTGTTGGTTTTCCAGTGGCGATGACGGTATTTCGAGAATTTGCTATTTTTTCGGCAAAGAGAGATTCGTATTCATCAGGATTTTGAAAAATAATATCAAAAGCAATTCCACGAGCACCAAGAGTGTCGAGCTCATCTATCAACCTTGCATAGCTGGTTTTGGGAAGAGTGAGAATTTTGGCATCTTTATCGCTTTGATAGGTGTTAAATGTTTTTTCATCTATGGTGATAAGTGTGATTTTTGTCTTTGGTTGCAGTGAATGCTTGTAAATAGCATCTTGCCAATACTCTCTTTCGAAATGAGGATCTATTCCAGTCCTATAGGTAAAAAAAGAGTTAATCGGCATCAAAAAATCCCTTCCCAAAATAACAATGGTCCCAAAGAGAAGAAAAAGTGTAATCATCGAAAGAATCGAGATATGTAGGGCGGATCGAGGAATTTTCATAACACAAAAACTATTTCCTTTGCAGTATACCATACTTCTGGGTTTTTTGCAAAGTTTTTTCCTGATAAAAAAGCCCCTCTTTTCTTGAAATATCGTATTTGGATATTCAAGAGTAAGAGGGGATGAGGGACTCTACTTGCGAAATGAGAATACCCATTTCGCCAAAAAGTAAGTCCCTATCAGAGTTCCTAGACCGAGGAGCCATTGCCCCGCGGCTAGGAACCCTATTGTGAAGCAAGTCCCCCAGAAGAGAAGGAAAAGCCCCAAAAATTTTAACAAGCACATAGTTCCTCCTATTGCTAAGTTAAAGGGAATATATTATATATTATTTACATACTTTTGTCAAGTAAAAATAGAAGAAAAGCGTAAAAAAATGCAAAAAAGTTTGCAAATTTCAAAAAAATATGCTACACTTCTAAGTAAGAATTTATCTTTTTAATTTTATTCTTTATGTTTACAAGAAAACAAAACTCATCGGTAGAAATGTATTTTCAAAAAAGATTTGAGGAATTTCAACCTACACCAGAAGAGGTAGATCAGGCTGAGCTTGAAGCGTCGGCCAAAGATTTTGGGGTTTCACCTGAACAAACTGTCGATGCAGAATCAAATGAAGCTGACCCAAATAAAGATATTTCTGAAATCGAGAAACGAAAAGAAAAAGCAAAGGAGGCGAAAGAAAAAGAAGCATGAGAACGAGGAGAAGAAATTAGTATTGCCAAAAAAACTTTTGATGGAGCAAGTTATCCTCCAGTTGAAGTAGCAACTACAAATGACTCAGTTCAAAATAAGGCAACAACGAATGAAAAAATAATATGAGGACAAGAGGGAAATGAGGGAAATCTTGGAAAAAAAGTTGCTTAATAGTTTATATTTATACTAAAAAAATCCTGTTGTTCAGGATTTTTTTATAGAATTTAGAGATTAGAATTTAGAAGGTAGATTTTAGAATTTAGAAGGTAGAAATTAGAGATTAGAATTTAGAGTTTAGAGATTAGAGAGTAGGCGGTTTTTTAGAGTCCCCTTCTTGAAGGGGGATGTCCGAAGGACAGGGGGATTTCTGTTCCTGCGGTCTCTGTCATCCCGCACTTGATGCGGGATCCAGGCTCCCGTTGCCTCTGTCATCCTGAACTTGATTCAGGATCTCTTTTTTCCCGAATGGATTCCTGCCTGCGCAGGAATGACAACTTTCTTTTGAAGCCCCCTTTGTAAAGGGGGATGTCCGGTAGGACAGGGGGATTTTCGTTTCTGTCATCGCGAGCGCAGTGAAACGGAGCGCGGCGATCTCTTCTTTTTCCTGTCACACAGATTGCCACGTCACTTCGTTCCTCGCAATGACTTTTCCCGTCATCCTGAACTTGATTCAGGATCTTCCTCTTTTGTTCCTGACCGTATCTGTCATTTAAGAACTTGATTCAGGATCTATTCCCTCCACGAACAAATCAAAAACTCAAACAATAAAAAATCCCCACTCAGTGGGGATTTGTATTGAATTTTCGACAAAATAATTATGACGCAATAACACAATGATCGCATGATTTCACTCGAGCGTGCGTTTCCATAAAAGTATGATTGGCCGGAAGAGGACTATGCTCATCAGAAATAGCTCAGCAGTTTTCACAAAATGTGATGATAACGGCATCTTCACTGGTAGAGTTTTCACTGCGACTGGCGAAAATAACTCGTTCTCCAGCAACTTTCATTTCATGGATAAGCCCCTCTTTTTTGAAGGCATCTACAATTCGGTAGAGTGTTGCCAAATCCATAGCAGCATTTGGTCCTTGTGCGAGTTTTTTCTTGAGCTCTTTGAAGGTAATGTGCGTATGTTGTGAGATGACTTCGACAAATCGCCTTCTTGGCTCTGTGATGCGGGTAGTAGACATAAAACAAAAAATATATTGTATAATTATTTGGTTCAAGAAACACCACCATTATACGGATTTTTGCATTTTATGCAAATTTTTGCGCTGATTATATGTTTTTGATGACTATTTCAAAAAAGAAATAAGCTCATCTTTGATAGCAAGTCGCTCTTTTTTGAGTTGATCGAGAGCGAGGTCTTCCATATTGTATCATGGGACATTTGACTCGGCTCGCCCGATTTCGAGGGCAATTCACTCATATTCTCGCAAGAGTTTTGCGAAGTGTGGATTTGATTTTTTGAGTTCAAAAATTCTATCCTGAAGCTCTGGATGCCCAGAGAGAAAAGGGTGTACATCGTATTGCATAGAAAAAAAGTTTAAGAAAACAGTGTTTCTTTTTGGGAAACACTGTCTATGATATGGATTTTTGTATTTTTTACAAATTTTTGATGAGGAATTCTTGTTTTATTGTAATTCTCAGTTTTGTCTTAATTCTTTGAATTTGATAATAAATGGATTTCCTTGAAGATATTTACGAATATCATGAGTCGAATCACTCCCTTGTGAAATATTTGGATTTTGTGCAATCAGATCATCTTGTATAAATTTTGGAATTTGACCAAAATACTCTTTTGGTTTTGCTGTAAAAAGTCCTCCTGAAATTCGATGTTTTGGAATTCCAAAACTGGTAATTGGTGAATCTTTTACAAATATTTCTTCTACCCAGCAAAGCTCAGGTTCATCTGTTTTATGAGCTATTCTTGCAAAAACTTTTTTTCCATCATATTCTCCAAATGAGAGCTCATGTTTTTGTTTATCTCATTCAGTATAGGTATTATAGTCTCCTTTATACTCTAAACTTTCTCCAAAAATCTGTGTATCAAGTTTGAAATTTGGAAGTGTGAAAAATTTTGTCATAAGTTCCTCGGGAGTATACTTTTTTAAAAGAGCTTTTCTATTTATCTCATTCCGATTATTCCACAAATTTCATATATTTCATAGTGAGCCTGTTTGTCCTCATTTTTCTACCAGTGAAACTTTTTCAAATTCTTTGAGTGCATCTTTCGTTTCTATATTTTCTGCTGTATATCATGATTCGAACATAAAATTATCTATCCCAGATATTCCAAAGATAGAAGGATTTTGTTCAATGGGGATTGAATCTATTATATTTACAAGTCGTTGATCTGTTATAACGCCACTTTCATAATCTAATCCCCAAGTAGTGTCTCATTTTGAATATCTCCGATCAAATCCTCTTCAATCGAATCAAGGAAATGTGTGCCATTTGCCACCACTTCCAGAAAGTCGCATACATCGTGTTTCATAGGTATCTCATTTTTTTACAAAAAATGGAATTTTATTTAAAGTAGGATTATCGACAAACATGCTACTTCTCAATCGATTTGGGAATAGAAATGTTTTATCATCGACTGTTATCATTGTTGTTGGGAGGGATAATGAATCAATTTCTTGGTATAAATTTTTTGTCACTTCTCCCATATTGTTTTTAAAATCTTCAAGTATTTCTGGTGAAATCGTTTCTAATCTCCCTTCTTCTGCTATTTCTTTATTTATCCCTCTTTGTTTAAATCACTCCTCTGCGGTTTTCTGCACAATTCGAGCTAATTCTTCTCCTCATTGTTTTAGGTTTTTACTTGTATCTACTATATGAGATCAAATCAGATTATTTGCTTCTGTGAGAGAGGTCGCATAAATAGAAGGAACATTTTTTATCGGTTTACCGAAAAATGTATTTAATCTTTCAGATGCTTTTTTTAGTTTATCTTGTAACTCAGGAGAAGCATATCGATTGAAAATCCATTGCCCATTTTCATCCCAATCATCTTTTACGACCCAATTATTTGTTCCACCATAAAAAGGATACCATTTTGATTTGTTTTTTCCATCTGTTCCCTTTGAGCTTTGATAAAATCCATACCTTTTGCCGTCGATTTCGACAAATACTATATTTCTATCTATGGAATCAAAAGTAAATATAGTCTGTTTTTTTCAATGTATATATGTCGGTACTATCAAATCTTGTAATGATTCAGGAATTTCAATCGTATTTGAATTCATCTCACTTTTTATAACTTCTATTTTATGTTTTAAATCACCAATTTCCGCTTTTCTCATTATAGCCTTTACTTGGCTATTTGTTGGTTCTTGTATAAGTGTGTTGAGTTCATTCTGAAAACGGTTAAGCTCATTTTGTAAATATTTTTGCCTTTTTTCTCATTCTCCTTCTTCTACTATTTCTTTATTTCGTTTTTTTTTTTTTGCAATCTTTCCCTCCTGTATTCGAGCAATTCTTGCTTTTGCCTTAGCTGTCATACTTGATACGCTCTTTTTCCCTTGACCAAAACTCTCTTCTCTCGCATTTCAGGTTCCCAGGATTCTATCAAAAAATTGTTCTAGTTTTAGTTGTTCTGGAAGATCTTTGACAGCTTCGTTTGTTTTTTGGATCCAGTTTTGAGCTTGCTTTTTCTTTTCTTCAAGTTCCAATTTATCACTTTTTTCAAGAATTTCTGCATAGCCTGATGCAAGTGATTTTATAAACTTTTGTTTCATTGTTTCAAAGTGTGTTTGGAAAGCATTGTATCTTTTTTCAGACATATTTTTGATGTTTCACAATTTTTTTACTTGAAATATCTCATTTATTGCATGTATCATCTTTTGCTTTTTTGGAGGCAGAAATAATGTTGCATTTACTGATGAAATGAGCGAATTTTTGTGATCTTCAAGGGTACGTTTTAACTCTGCAAATCTGGTCTCATTGGTATCATCAAGAATGATTTTATCTGAAATACCTTGACTCGGTGGGTTTTCTGCTGTTTTCTTTCTTTTTCATCCTTTTCACCAAGTCAATACCGTATTTCTCCAAGTTGGGATACCAATTGGTACAAATTTCCATGGTGAGGATTGAGTTGATGTATCACTTATAGTGACTTCAACAGGAATTTGGTCAGTGAGTGTTTGCACTGGTGCGGTGTCTGTGGAAGGTGCGATAGTTTCGATCTTGTCCATAAAGACGCGCCAGAGCGGACTGTTGTCTCCCACAACACCGTCTCGGTGAACCGCATCAAAACAGGCCTCTGCAATTATAGATTGCTGATTTGAATCAAATTCTGCTATTGTTCTTGTGCCATCTGCAAGGTGAGTGATAGCATCAGAAAGCCAGTTTGCATCGACTCATTTGTATCCCCATTTTGCCAGTCGACCAAGTGTTTTTTGGAAATTTCATTGGTCAAGAACTCCATTTTTTACCGCTTCCGTGACAAGTTCTGGTACTTCTTTTCCATTGACTGTATCGGTAGCATTGAGAATATAGGTCATAATCTCATTTTTGACCTGATTGGTTACCGCTTCATTTGAGAATATTTTCTCATTGAGAACACTCCAAAATTCCCCAGGTGTATTATGAGTATTGAGCTCATTGATAAATTTCGTATAATTTTGGTCTCCAAGGGTGGTTTTGAGAGTATCAGCAATTCCAGTATCGACTCCGTATGAAATCTGTGATGCTGGTGTCGTTGTTGGAGCTATATTTGCTCCACTTGGTGTTGGTGTACTTGATGCTACTGAATTCGTAGCCCCTGTATTTGGTACCGCTTGTCCATTTTGGATAGTATATTTTGGCGCAGTTGATGAAGGATTTGTCGCTGCGCCAGCAGCATTCGATTCAAAAAGTCCTGTCCCTGAAAGCCACTGAAAGAGTGTGCTTGTACCTCCATAGAGTCCGCCACTGATGATACCAGTTTTGAAGGCAGATTTTGTTCGTTTGCTCATAAATCCATCATGAGCCATATTATAATCTTCTATAAATTGGTGGACAGTTCGCTTGTATTTCGGATTGTTGCGTATTGTCTGGAGATCAAGACCAAGTTTTTTGATTCCAGATTCTATATTTCGATAGAGCGTGTCGAGATCTTCTTCTCTCTCATCTGCGCTGGCAGAGTAGAGGAAGTTGTGTCCGGTTTTGATACCAGCATCAAGACGGGCTAATGCCCCAGCAATCCAAGATATATAGTAGATTTTTTGCCTTGAAGAAAGAGTTTCTTTTTTAAAATAGTTTTCGAGTTTTGTATTGAGATTCTTGATAGGAGCAAAGTGTCTTTGGGTTGCATTGGCAATGATTTTTCGGTGTTGGAGCACAATTGTTTCATTATTGCCATCTTGTGCATTGGCATTTTTATCTTCTTTTATTTTGAGAATTCGAAGTCCATTTCGAGAAAAGTGTGGAATTTTTCCAGTATTTACATAATCCTTGTACGCTTGTATGAGTTCATCTTTCTCTTGGTTGGTTATTTTATTTTTCTTGCAAAATCTTGTAAATTCTGCCGTTGAAAGTTCAAAGTTAGAAACCTCATATGTATTTTTTCCAAATACTTTTTCATCCCGTTCAAATCATACCAATGATTTTCGGGCTTGTTTGAGTTCTTTTTGGAGTTTCTTCTTTGCTTTGATATCTCTCTCCTCTCTTATCTGTTCTCGTAGATTTTTGATTTCGATGTTGATTGTCTTAATCTGTTGTTTATTGGCGACCATTCGTTCTTCGTATCCTCGGTGTTCATCGGTCATATCAGCATTTCGTCGAAGTCCAGCGACACTTCCCACGAGAGAACCGCCACCAAAAATATTGGCAATACCGCCGGTTAGGGTAGAAAGTCCGGCAAGGACTCCAGAGGTTCCAAGAGCGCTGAGGTATGGATGATTTTGGAGCGTTTTTCCGACTTTGTACGTACCAGTTTCTTTGTGTCTGTTATCAATTTGATAGGCTCACTTTGAGTCTTGGATCACTTGTACTCAGACGGCTATTTTTTGATCAATGAGCGCTCACAGTACTTTCTT
This sequence comes from Candidatus Altimarinota bacterium, assembly GCA_002747975.1. Classification (GTDB taxonomy): domain Bacteria; phylum Patescibacteriota; class Gracilibacteria; order BD1-5; family UBA2023; genus GN02-873. The sequence goes on from PDRA01000003.1 coordinate 21,167, forward strand.
ATTTTCGAGGTATCGTTTGACAGTATCACTTTGTAGATATACGTCTGCTCCTGTGGCTTTTGAGATAAATTCTGCCAGATATGGACTTGCCTTGAGTTCACCAAGCGCTTCGTCTGGTTTTTTGGTTCCATCTTGAATTTGCTTGAGAATATCCTTGTATTTTTTTACATTTTTTGCTTTTCGCACAATATCTGAAACCTGAAATACAGTATCTTTGAGAGCTCCTGCAAGGTGTCCTTTGAGTGTTGACTCGATATTTTTTTTGAAGGCTTCTTCATCTATATTTCATTTAATAAATCTATTTATCGTATCGACAAAACCACTTTTGATATCTTCAATAGTATTTACTGAATTTTGATTGTTTGTATCATTAAAATCAATTTCTCGACCCGCTCGTTCAGCAAAAGAAGCTGCCTGTTCTTCTGTAATGGATGCTTCGATCTCTTTTTTAGCCTGCTCTTTCAGTGTATCCGTAATACCCTTTCTTCGGAAAAAATACCATGGTTTTTTGTACCAGCTTGATGTATTATACTGTTCTCGAAATCATTCTTCTGCTTCTTGGCGAGCTCGGTCCTCAATTGCTTGCTGCATATCACCTATGCTTGCTGTGAGTTTAAGTGCGTCAGGAAGCTTTATATTGATTTCTTCATTTGCCCTCTCATCTGGTTTTTCGTCTTGCTGTGTATCAATTGGGATGATCGGATCTTGCCCTGGTTTTTTGTCTCTTGGGGTTTTTCCTCATCCTGTTTGTGTATTATCTGGTGTATCATCCGATGGTGTATCTTTGCTGTCATCCGGAGCATTGTGCTCGATTCGTTTCAATCTATTATCTTCGAGATTTGGTATTTCCGGAGTGTCTTGTGTGTTTCATACTGTATTTTCTTGCGTCTTTTGAGATTCTCATCGTGTATCTCCTTGCATATATTTCCCTGGGATTTCAGGATACAAGTCATTAAAAATCTTAAAAGGTATAACAGGATTTTGATTTCACTGATAGTAAATATTTCCAGACCGCCTTCCATTCATGACTTTGAGTTTGATTTGTGCACTCGAAAAATGCTCTCATTCTATATAGTCCATATGAGAAAAGGCTTTTTTTCATTTTTTTTGCCAAGGAGTTTTTGATTGAGCGGTGTATCTATACACTTCATCACCAATTCTTATACTGTCTCCTCTTTTTGCATTTCGAAGTATTTCATAGGCTTCTTTGAGAGAAAGAGACTTCATATCAAGAATACTCGATACAGATGAGCTGGTTTCTTGTTGTGTGTGCGCTATTTTTTGAGCTTCTTTATACTTTTTGATTTCATTTGCAATTCTTGCTTCATAGTGGTCTCGCAGGGTTTTTCCTACTGGTATGGCACCATTTTTTTCAGATGCAACTTCCCATCCATTTTTTGTCTTTACAAAAACTTTATACGTTCCATCGGGGTAGATTTTTATCTCATATTCGTCTGGAAGTCCATTTGAGAAAGCTTGATCAAATCGAAGGGTAGCGTTTTGTCCTGTAGAACCGGTATTAAGTGACATAAAAATAATATTTATAAAATAATATGTAAATAGTGTAGCACATTTTTTCTTTTTTGTAAAGGGTTTTTATAACTTTTTTACTTTCTTTTATTTTAAGGGAAAAAGTAAAGGTTTTTCTCCAAAAAAAGAGCACACATAAAAATACTATATACATATTAAGAAAAAAGTCAAGTTTTATGTATACTTTATTTTTTTTACAACATATATGTTAGTACTGTTCCCAGAGGACTCTCGATTTCTCAACTCAGATTTCTTGGAGTTTTTTGCGTGCATCGCTGACCATTTCGGGTGATCCGCAGATATAAAACTCTTCAAAATTATCCACATTTTCCTTCGTAATCCATTTTGTCACATAGCCATGCTCATAATCTGGCTTTTGTTCTCGAGAAAGGTAGATCTGCCATTTGAAGTTTGGATTCTTTGTAAATGCTCCAATCCTGTCTCTATAAAAGATATCATCTTCTGTGCGTACGCCAAAGTGAAAGCAGATTTTTGTATTTGCATATTTTTGCAAGTGATTTTTTATCTGACAGTAGAGGGGAACAAGACCAGTACCAGTTCCAATGAAGCACTTTGATTTTGTATTGTCCTGTAAGACAAAATGTCCCAGTGGAAGCATTATGTCAAAACTATCGCCAATATTTGCATCACAGAGAATTGGACTTCATTTTCCTTCTGGTATTCGCTCGATCAGGAGTGTGAAGCCATTTTGGTGAAAATCTGCAAAAGAGTAGGCGCGGTTCAAGCCTTTTGCAAGTTGAAACATCGCATACTGTCCAGCTATTGGCATCTGCAAAAAAGGTGACTCGAGAGTGTAGACAAGCTCATATATATTGTGGGTGAGACGAGTATTTCTTGTAAGTGTGGCTTTGGTTTTTTGCATTGTTTTTTTTAAAAAAAATCTTCTCGTATTATGAGAAGATTTTTGATTTATGCAACTTTTTTTGCCGACTCATCAAAATTTGGATCATTGGCTGGTTCCTGGATTTCATCCGGCGGTATGGCAGGTTTTTCTTTGGTATCGGTGCTTTCGGAATCTGATTGCTCTGGTCATTCTATAATCTTCTGGTGTTTTTGACTGGTTTGAGAGAGGACATTTTGCAGCTTTGGATCCATTTGATTGTATCCCAATCTTGAGGCAATAGCTTCTTTTACAGCCGTAAAAATCCCAGTTCGTTTCATCCCATTTATTTCACAAACTTCAGCAAGACAGTTTGGCTCATCGATGTTTTGGTTTTCTGTTGACATAATTTCTATAAGCTTATACTACCATTATACCATATTTTTATCAAAAAGTCAAATAAAAAATATTTTTCAAAAGTTTCCGTACCACAACATAGGTACCACTTTTTACAAAATTGGCTTTGCATAAAAAGAAGAACAGGAGTATAATAAATTTAGAAAAACATTATTATATAACTCTCCTGTTCATGAAATGATTATATGCAAAACACAAAGAAAAACAAGGTGTAGTTTCTGCAAGAAGTTTAGTACGAGATATATTAGAGCAAAACAATGGAAATATCTCTAAAGCCGCTCAAATACTTTGATGTTCACGAAAGTGCGTACGAAGAGCCAGAGATGGAAAGTTAGAAGATAGATCAAGAGCTCCAAAAACTCCGTGTAAACATCAAACATCAAGTGATTTAGAAAATCTCATTCTTCTTGAAAGAGAAAAGTGTAAGTATGGAAGAATACGACTGGCAAAACATTTACATCTCAAGTATGGAATTCTCTTTTCTTCTTCTACTATTTGAGATATTTTAAAAAGAAATAAAGTTAAAAAACATACCTACAAAAGAGCAAGATGAAGTTCCAAGCCTTTGTATGATTATGAAAATATTCGACCTTTTGAGTACTGACAAGTAGACACGAAACATATTGAAGATTTTGAAGCCTTATGAGAACTGTGTTTTATTCCGAGAAAGTATAATCTTCCACTCTATCAATGGAGTTATATTGATGCAAAAACTAAATATAAATTCATAGCATACTCTCATACGCTTTGTTCTGATTTTGGACTCATGTTTATTCTTACTATTGCTACTTTTCTCAGAGCAAATGGTATTGATTACCATATGAAATTCCAGGGAGATAATTGACCTGCTGATTTTTGTTGAGGAAGTAAGAGAAAAGAAGAAGAGTGGAATAAAGTTCTTAAGAATATTAACTGTTCTTTCATATCCATTCCAGCTTGAAAGAAGTATTTGCAAGGAATTGTTGAGAGAAGTCATAGAACTGATGATGAGGAACTCTATAGACCATATTTAGGGAGAATAAAAGATATGAATAGTTTTCTGTATCATAGCTCTAAATACATCCATACCTATAACTGTTATAGACCTTCCTTTGGTATTTGAATGAATTGACTCTCTCCTCTTGAAAAATTAGAAAAAACAAATATACTCCATCCAACTAAATTTAATGAATTCCCTGTCTTTATTTTAGAAAGTTTAGTAAAAATAGGTGGTACCTATCTTAAGGACCATTACCAAAATATTTTTCAAAAAATCTCTCCTTGCAGTATTCTCATACCAGAGAGATTTTTGAGTTGTTTTTTTAAAGTCAAAAACTATTCTGGTTTCAGAGCGGCTCGCACGGCTTTTTCGATTTCTTTTGAGAGTTTTGGATTTTCTTTGAGAAAGGTTTTTGCATTGTCCCTTCCTTGTCCGAGTCGAGTATCTCCATACGAATAAAAGGCTCCAGATTTTTTGATAACATTTTTTGCTACTCCGAGATCAAGGATTTCTCCTGCGAGTGAAATTCCTTCATTAAACATAATATCGAATTCGACTTCTTTGAATGGTGGAGCGACTTTGTTTTTGACGACTTTGACTTTGGTGCGGTTTCCAGTGGCTTGTTTGTCATCACCGGTACCGGCTTCGATTTTTGCTCGGCGTCGGATCTCGAGTCGTTGACTGGCATAAAATTTGAGCGCATTTCCACCTGTTGTGGTTTCAGGATTTCCAAACATCACTCCGATTTTCATACGGATTTGATTGATGAAAATCACAGTAGTATGCGATTTGTTGATAGCACCAGTGATTTTTCGTAGGGCTTGACTCATAAGTCTCGCTTGGAGTCCCATGAAGCTATCTCCCATATTTCCTTCGATTTCGGCTTTTGGTGTGAGGGCAGCAACTGAATCGATAACCACGAGATCGACAGCACTTGATCGCACAAGAGCATCAACGATTTCGAGCGCTTGCTCTCCATAGTCTGGTTGTGAGACAATGAGATTATCGATATCGACTCCAATTTTTCGAGCGTATTCTGGGTCGAGTGCGTGCTCTGCATCGACAAAAGCAGCGGTTCCACCAGCTTTTTGGACTTCGGCAATCGCATGGAGTGTGAGAGTTGTCTTACCAGAAGATTCTGGTCCATAGATTTCGATAACTCGCCCTTTGGCATATCCACCTCCAAGAGCGCTGTCAAGAGCAATTGATCCACTTCCGCTCGTCTCCACATTCATATGAGTTCTTTCTCCGAGTTTCATCACTGATCCAGCTCCAAACTGCTTTTCTATCTGTGAGAGAGCAGCGTCGAGAGCTTGTTTTTTGTTGTCTGTCATAGGTTTTGAATATTAAAAAAATAGTACGAAGATTATACTATTTTTTTGTGAAAAGTAAAAAGATTTTTTTGCTTACTCCACCCCCTCATCCCATCCACTTGAAATATTAACAAGGATCTTAGCAAGCTCTCCAACTGAAAGAGCATCATAGGGTTTAAATACTCTTCTTACA
>PDRA01000004.1 GCA_002747975.1 Candidatus Altimarinota bacterium
TTCTCTTTTCTTTTGCGGACAAAAGAAACAAAATCCTTGGGAGAAATAAACTCGCTCATACACTCGCTTTACGCTCATCATAATAAAACTGACTTTCATGATTTTCTTCTGTATTTTCTTTTTTCTGTCATCCCTGGCTTGACCAGGGATCCAGGTTCCCGTTGCTTCTGTCATCCTGAACTCGTTTCAGGATTTTTTTATAGCTTCTTTTTCCATACATCACAAAGAAAAACCTCAGATCGAAATCTGAGGGAGGAGAAATGGTCAGTATTTTTACTATGCATAGTTTCCTGTATCCATACTTTTATGGAGGGCGGTGACTTGTAAATTTGTATAGTAAATAATAATATCGTATATCTTTTTGGCTTGCTGTTCTCTTGAGAGTTTTGTGTTTTGCCTAACGGCAGTAATCTCAGTTGCCATTGTTTTTTTGAATGTATCTAATAGAAAATTTACTTTTTTTGGATCTTTGGGAAATAAATCAGACTCAATAATGGAAATAATTTTTTCTTTTTGAAGTGGAGAAAGCGCCGAAAGAATTGCATCGACAGCATTCTGAATTTTCTTTTGTTTTTCAGGTGAAACGAAATTTGGCTTTGGAACTATAGTGTTAGGCTTTTCTGAGGTATTCAGTCCGTCAAATTTCGAAAACCCCCCATTTGGAAGAGTGTCATTTTGACCAGTTAGATTTTTGTTTGGAGAACTTCTGAAAACGATGTATAGGTTTTGAGAATTACGAGTAAACATACAAAAGAAAAATAAACTATACAAAGAGTATAGCTTATTTCTTGGTTTTTGTCAAAAAGAAAGATGAATATAAAAGAAAAATATCTTGACAAACAAAAGATTTTATTCACATGCAGAAGTGCAGCCATCACATGAACCAGAGGCACATCAACCAATTCCAGCCTCTTCTTCATCACCAAGAATAGAGAGAAACATCGATTTGATTTCTTCGTATTCTGGGATTTCTCCTTCAAATATCATATCGCGAAAATCGATGGTTTCTTCTTCTATCGCAAGGGCTGGATTTTGAGTAATTCCAAGCTCCATTTTATAGGCTTCATCATCAGTCGTTTTTACGGATACAGCGTCATCGAGAGCCAGCTCTTCGAGAGCTTTCTTGACCGATTTTGAGAGCGTTTCTATGGGTTGACCAGAGCCAACAAGTTGTATGATCATACTGCAAAAAAATTATTCAGCTGCTTTCTCGTCTTCTCCTGCTTCTTCTGTTGCTCCTTCTGTTTCTGCTCATTCTTCAGCTCCTTCTTCTGAAGTTTCTTCTGTTTCTACTGGTTCTTCTTCTACTACTTTTATTTCAGAGGCATTAACAACTGGATCTTCAGGTTCATTGAGAATAGTAATACCTTTTGGTGCTTCGATAGAAGAGACATGGATAGTATCACCAATATTGAGTCATGAAATATCAACTTCAATTGTATCAACGATATCAGTTGGAAGACATCGAACCGTCAGTTCAGTGAGAATTTGATGGACTTGTCCACCTTCTACGATAGCTGGAGATTCTCCAACAAGAGTGATAGGAGTGTCAACCTCAATCTCTTTTTTCATATCTACATTGATAAAGTCGAGATGGAGAAAGTCACCAGTAACTGGATGACGCTGTGCTTCCTGTACAAGAACATTGTATTTTTTCTTGTCCACAGTCAGTGTGATAATCTGACCTTGACCGGTTTCACGGTAGATCTTGATAAATTCGGAAATCCCGACTGTAATTGGAGTCGAAGGTACATCCTTGCCGTAGAGAACTGCTGGTATCACACGACCACTTTTTCGAGTCGTTCGAGCATTTTCTGTACGGATCTTTGCTTCGAGAGAATACATAAAAATGAATTTTTTAAAAAATAAAGCTCGGCAAGTATATAGAAAAAAAATAAAAATGCAAGTTTTCTCTCCAAAAAAAAGCCCTTCAATTTTTTTTAAGAAGGACTTTTTTATTTTTATTTACTCAGTACGTATGGTGAGAGCGATTGAATGGATGGATTGTGTTGGATGATGAGAGCATTTTGTTTATCAATTGTACGCAAATGATCTGCAGGTTTGGCAAATGGCAGAGCTTCTGGCGATAGATTTGTATTAATCTTTCCATTAAAACATTTCATTTTTCCAGCCCAGGCATACTCTTTAATTTTTTTGAGTTTTTGTTCTCATGCACCCGTATCAATGTATCCAGCAGTCCAATATTGGTTTGCTATCCCACCACCACAGTCTTTAAGTGCTCATGAGGCAGCATATCGAGCCTGAAATCCTCGAATATTTGCTAGATCGTAAGGATTCTCTTTTTTTGAAGAAAAGGCATCCTTATTTCCAAAGATAGAGTGATCTGATCCATAAGGGACTTTGTTTGATCCGATTGTATTTTTGGTAAAGAGCATTCCATAAATATAGAGTTGACGAGCGAGGAGTCCACTATCATTGTCAGTATTTCTGTTCAGAATTTTTTTATTTCGATAACTCAGAAGACTTCCGTCAGCAATAAGGACGCCATCAATATTAGTAACATCTGGATCAATATAGATATTTCCGCCATTGTTTTTACTGTCTCTTTGGGCAACGATAGTCAAGAGAGAGTTCTTATCTTTGTTATAGATATCAGATTTTATATAGACATTTGCTCATTTTACTATAAGTGTATTTTTCCCCTCAACTTGTGTTTGAAAATTTTCTCTGTTGTTTCCGTCAAATGTTTGAGCTGGTTTTCAGAGAGTAACTGTAAATCACTTATTGAGCAGAGAAGTACTTGGATCTTCTCGTCCTTCATAATTGAAGTAAAAGATTTTCTCATCTCAGATTGTTACCATAGCCTTGTCAGAATCAAAAGATTCGATTGACATATCCACAACTTGTTTTGTATCATCTGGAGCATTTCGTGTTAGTTTTGATACTCTGTTATTGATTTCGTTTCCAAATACAGGGAGAATTCATTTTGAAGAATTGATCTCATTAATTCCTTTATTTCCAGATTCATTTAAGAGCGTATCAATATCTCAATCTGCACTGGTAATACCAAGAATAGCGACCTGTTGTTTTTCAAATACATTTGTTGTTGTCGTTCCACTAAAGGTAATGGTAAAACTTGAGTCTCCTACATTTTGCTCGATATCTTCTTCTTCATCCTCATCAAGCCCAAGATTATACAGGATTTTTTTTGGGAGGAGGGGAGAAGAGAAAACAATAAATGTTTCGAGGCTATTTGGACAGAAACGAGATTTCTCATTGATGACATTGAGTACTCAAAAGAGAGGACTTATAATGCTTCCAGAAATACTGTAGGTATGCTGTCATTGCCCACATTGTCCATCTGCTTCCAGATCCTTGAGGATAAGTCAATTATCTCAGAGATCTTTGGAATGCGGAGTAAATATTCCAAAAAGACTACTGGTGATTGTACCCTGGAGAAGTCAGCGATATTTTTTAGTCGGGTCTTGATATGAAGATCGGTCACTATCAAAAATAAGAATATTGTCAACCTTGAATGTCCATGTATCTTCATCTTTACAGACTTTATTTTGACAAAAAGCATCATTGTTTTTGAATTCGAAATTATCAATAATACCAGTTGCCATAAGAGATCCAGCGATACAAGCGCATCATAGAGAGGCCCCGAGAATATATTTTGTAATTTTTTTCATAGATTGAGAATAAAGAATGTATTTTTTTATTTTCCCCTCCACAAGAGAAGTCAAGTGCAGGGGAAAAAGAGAGTTATGGACGAGTTACAGTAATTGAACCATTAACAAAACAATAGTCATGATTTGGTGAGAAATCTGCAATAAATCCATTTCTATATTTTGCTGTAAGGGTTTTTGATTGTCCAGGTGAGAGCATATTACTCCATCCAATAGCACAGTCATCTTTGTCAAATCTTGCCATCCAAGTATTGCCTGATCGTGTCCATTTTTCGGTTCATCCACAGACACTACGTCCTGGTTCTAGTTTTATCCATTTCCCATTTGGACCTGTTACATATGGATCAGGAGCATTGGTGAGTCGAATCCATCCGTCTTGTTGACCGATAGTCATATTTCTTGTTGAGACTCGTGGAGTTCCACATCGGAACTGCAATGTAGCTCTTGCTATTTTTGCATCTGGATTTGTTCGAGGGTCTTTGTCAGCGACTTCATGTACTTGACTTCGAATTCCTTGTTTGAGCATACCTTCCCATCCATAGGTACAGTCATTTCTTCCATATGGTATGGTACGGGTATTACCATTCTGTGTTGCATATAAGTATCATCCACAGACAGTTCGAGTTATGTTCGTTACATCTGTCCATGGTATCCACTGATTGAGGGCAGCATTTGTGGTGTGTCTTGCCCAAAGTTGATTGGTAGAAGTATTTGTAGCCCTTGCAGTTGTATCTTGCACACCGAGAATAAGAGGTCTATCAATAGTGTAGGTGACTGTTCCACCATTCCCTGGATCAGTCGGATTTCCTGGACCTCCTGGATTTCCTGGACCTCCTGGATTTCCTGGACCTCCTGGATTTCCTGGATTTCATATCTTACTGTCTACATACTCTTTAAGCTCTTTTCGTAATTTTGCTATTTCATCATCGACATATTTTTTGGTGACGTATTGGTTATTTTGTGTGAACTGAACGTTTGGATTTATATTGTATATATGACTTTGAATTCGTACATCCCTGTTAAAGTTTGCATATCTTCCAACTCTAAAATCTCCAGCAACATTTGCATTTGTATCAAAATTGACAAAACGGCGAAAGTATGCTTCATTTTCAACTGAAAGCTTTCCATCAACTATCACTAATTTTGATCAAGGTCGCATATATCCACGTATGAGGTTTCAAATATTAAGTTGATAGTCTTGATTTGGCTTGAGTATTGTATTCATTCCAATAGCAATATTTCTGCTTCCGCGAACTAAGCCTATTCCAGCCATTTTTCCTATAATTGTATTAGCTTGCCCAACTAAAAAATTAGGTAATACATTTTCTCAAATTACTGTGTTGTATAATTGACCTCAGTTTCCTCGTCCTATTCTTAGTCCGTTAATATAAGCATCTCATCGAGGAACATCGAGAGCTCCTTTAGGATTATTTGTTCCAATTCCCACACTTCCACTGTTGTAGAAGATAATACTACCCGACCCTTTACTCCAAAGAGCAAAATCCTGTTGGATGTCATTTTGAGTAATACTATTGTTGGCAATATCATCTCAGGTAATGGTTTCATTTTTGATATTTTGAGAAGTGATTGTTTCATTTGCAATATCATCTCATGTAATAGTGCCATCCAAGATATTTTGAGAGGTAATCGTCTCATTTGCAATATCATCTCATATAATAGTACCATTTAATATATTTTGAGAAGTGATTGTTTCATTTGCAATATCATCTCATGTAATAGTGCCATCCAAGATATTTCGAGAGGTAATCGTCTCATTTGCGATATCATCTCATATAATAGTACCATTTTTTATATCTTCTGAGAGAATAGTATCATTCTTGATATCAGCTGAAGTAATGGTCTCATCCATGATATCGTCTCATGTGATGGTACCATCTTCAATTTCTGCTGATGTGACAGTTTCATCTTGGATATTGTGTCCGAAAAGTCGATATGGATTGGTAGCAATATCTGGATTTCCATTTGATTCAGAACCTAAATCGGTAATTTTATTAAACAATACACCGATTCCACCCTCTGTTTGTAGATTGGTTGCATATCATATGGCTCATATACATGAGATTCCCACGACAAATCCTGCGATATATCGCGGTATATTTTGTGTATATTTTTTCATAAAAAGAAATATAAAGAAATAAAGAAAGAAATAAAGTAAAAATAAGAAGATTTTTGACTTCTAGAAAGAGTATATCATATTTCTCGTCAAAAAGCAAATAAAATTTCTCTCTTTTGCTTGGTATTTTTTTCGAAAAAAAATTTGCTTTTTTTACAAAGTCTATTACAATAGTTCTCGGTAAGCTTTAACCACAGGTTAAGAGAATTCATATTGGTCAATAGTCTCGATGAAAACAAGGTTTTTTCAAAAATATCTGGAACTTTTTGTTTCTTGGGAGTTTTTTTGGTGTTTGTGAGAAATTTTTTCTGTACCTTTTTGTCATAGTATGTATTGTCTATTTTTTTTAAAAATGAGAACTACGAATATGAGAAAAAGTTTTCTGTCGTATCGCTTCAAAAATATATCTTAGGATTCGAGAGCTTTTGTTGTATTTGAGTTTAGAATAAAAAAAGAAGGGAAAATATAGCTTTTTCGTAGCTTCTTTTCTTTCTTTTTTTCAAAAACATTTGACTTTCTTACGACTCTCTCTACTCTATTGGAGAGTATTTTTTTATTTCTTTTTTCAAAAATGAGTATGAAACTTGTCATAGTAGAGTCTCCTGCGAAAGCAAAAAAGATCAGGAGCTATCTTGGAAAGGACTACAAGGTTGAGGCATCGATTTGACATATTCGAGATCTGCCAACAAAAAAAATGGGAGTTGATATTGAGGCTGGTTTTGAGCCAGAATATGAGATTTCTCCGCAAAAGAAAAAACGAGTGACTGAACTCAAAAAACAAGCAAAGGGAGTGCAAGAAATCATACTTGCGACGGATCCGGATCGAGAGTGAGAAGCAATTGCATGGCACCTTGCCCATATTTTTTGACTGGATCCAAAGCAGGCTGATCGTGTGACGTACAATGAAATTACAAAAAAAGCAATTCTTGATGCATTTTCAAAACCAAAAAAAATAGATATCGATCTCGTCAATGCCCAACAATCTCGTCGAATCCTCGATCGTATTGTCTGATATGAGCTTTCGCCACTACTTTGGAAAAAAGTACAAGCCGGTCTTTCGGCGGGTCGAGTCCAGTCAGTTGCGGTCAAAATTTTGGTCGAGCGAGAGCGAGAAATTCGAGCTTTTGAACCAAAAGAAAGTTGGCAGCTTCAGGCTCATCTGATTCACACTGATAAAAAAACATTGATACCTGCAGAACTCTCCAAAATTTCATGAAAGAAAAAAGTATTTAAATCACAGGCAGATATCGAAAAATTTCTGGCAACGCATCAAATTGATCTTGCAAATATTGAACTCAAAAAAGACAAAAAACAAAACCTTCATTTTGCGCTCGTCCATAGAGAAGATTTCGTCCTTGAAAATTCGACTCAAAAACAAAGCAAAAGAAATCCATGAGCTCCATTTACGACTTCGACTTTGCAGCAAGAAGCATCTCGAAAGCTGGGAATGTGAGTCAAGCGAACGATGCAAGTGGCACAGAGCTTGTACCAAAATGGGCACATTACCTACATGCGTACAGATTCTGTCCATCTCTCTGGTACAGCCATAGAGCAGGCAAAAAACTACATCATTGAGACGTACGGAAGTGGCTATGCCCTATCAAAATGACGACAGTATAAGACAAAACAAAATTCAGCTCAAGAAGCTCATGAAGCGATTCGTCCAACTGACATTACAAAAAAACCAAATGGAACTTGAATGGATGCTCAAGAAGCCAAACTCTATAAGCTCATATGGGAACGTACGGTTGCATCACAGATGAAGGAGGCTATCGTGGAGCTGACAACATACGAATTTTCTCCAAAAAGTGCTCCTCAAGAGATCTGGACAGCAAAAGGAGAAGTCATTACGTTTCCAGGTTTTATGAAGCTCTATATAGAGTGAGTCGACGATGATACTCCATCGGAATCAACACAAAAAAAAGAACTCCCAAAGCTCTCTGATGGGGCAGAACTGCCATCAAAACAACTCTCTTGACAGCAAAAGTTCACACTTCCGCCAGCCAGATATACTGAGGCGTCGCTTGTCAAAAAACTTGAATCAGAATGAATTGGTCGACCATCAACCTATGCTCCGACGATCGCTACAATTCAGGAGAGAGGATATGTGGTAGTAGAATCAAAAAAACTTGTTCCCACAGATATTGCCTTCGTTGTCACTGATTATCTCTCCAGGCAGTTCCCATGGTTGATGCGCTATGATTTTACGGCAAAGGTTGAAGAAAAATTTGATGCTATCGCTGGAGGGAAAGAAAATTGGAAAGATATGCTCTCTGCATTTTATAAACCCTTTCATGTTGGTATTGTGGAATCGGAGTGATCGGATGGGAAGTTTTCTGGAGAGCGAATTCTCGGAAAAGATGAGAAGACAGGTCGCACTATATTGGCTCGTATGAGTCGATTTGGTCCTGTTATTCAGATTGGAACACCAGATGAGCTCGCTGAAGATGAGAAGCCTCGCTATGCAAATTTGACCCCAGGACTCTCTATTGATGATATTAGTCTCGAAGAAGCGCAAAAACTATTTTCATTCCCAAAAGATCTCTGAGAACATGAGTGACAACCAGTTTTGATATGACAGGGAAGATATGGTCCGTATGTCAAATGGTGAACTGCGTATGTTTCAATTCCAAGAGATATCAATCCGCATGCCGTGGATATTGAAATGGCAAAAAAACTTATTGAAGAAAAGAAAAAAGCTGATGCTCCAATTGGAACATATGAGTGAGAACCCTATACAAAATGAAAGTGAAGATTTGGTCCATTCTTGAAGTACAAAAATCTCTATGTTTCTATTCCACGAGCGATAGATCCAGAGGATATTACACAGGAGCAGGCTCATGATCTCATCGCAAAAAAAATCGAAAAAGAGGCAAACCGCTATATCCAAGTTTGGGAAGAAGAGGGTATCAGTATCGAAAATGGTCGCTGGGGTCCATTTATCAAGTTCAATAAGAAAAATCTCAAACTCGAAAAAAATGGTGAGCGTATCAAGGATGCTGATCTTGCAAAAAAGTTAACACTTGATGAGGTCAAGGCAATTATTACGGATCAGATACCAGGTGCTTTCAAAGAAAAAAGCAAGAAAACTACAAAGAAAAAATCCGCAACAAAGAAGAAAAAATAAAAAACTTTTCCGCTGTATTGAGATATTTGATATGCTATTTTCTTTTGAAGATTCCTTCTTATAAAAGAGAGGCATTATTTGGTGGGTATTCCTCTTTTTTTACGAGGGCTCAATATTGTATGTTTTTATACTCTTTATAGTATTTTTTCTTGACTTTTTCTTAAAAAAAAATACTATGGGGGTATATTTTTTTACTGCTCTTTTTTATGTCTCAAAAAACTCTCTCTCGAAAACTCACTATTTTCAAAAGGAAAGAAGCCTCTCTTGGTATAAAACTTGAGAAATGCCGAAAAAAACAGGCTCAAAAAAGAGCGGGTCATAACCTCAAGGGCTTCAAAAAATATGCAAAACAAGAACAAAAACTCATAAAAAAGAGTTTTACCCTTTCAGAAAAAATTATTGAAATTGAAAAAAGACTCACTCAAAAATCAAGAAAACAAGCAGCAAAGCTTGCGAAATCTATAAGAAAAGCATCAAAGAAGAAAAAAGAGACAAAGTCAAAGAAGAAAAAAAATGCACTGTTTCCAACACTCCCACAGATTATGCCACTCTCTAAGATAGTGGTATCGAAGGACAAGCCGCTTTCTTCTGAGACAAAACCGGTTTCTACAATTCAAAAATAAAATTGATACCAAACTTGAAAAAGATTTAAAAATCGATATAATGCCAGAGTTAATCTGGTATTTTTTATGAACGAAAAAATTTTTGAGGGACAATATCGAGATGAAAAAATTCTCCTTCGAACTCATCCACATATTGGAGTACTTTTTTGGCAGAAGATTCATCTTTTCTTTGTGTATTCAGTGATTATTGCGCTGAATTTGCTTGTAGTCTCCTTTTGGTGGTGGCAATATATATGGATATGTATAGCAGTAAATTGTATACTTCTCGGGGTATATATTTGGTATCTCTTTTTTATAAAAAATCGTACACGCTATACATTTACTTCAAGACGTTGTATCTGTTTTGTACGGAAGTGACTCTTGAAAACAAGTTATAGAGAAATTCATCTCACAGAATTACGACAGGCGATACCAAAACGCCAAATTCTATGATCTGTTCTGTGATACGGTATACTTATCCTCATTGACAAAGAAGATCAAAAAATCTTCTACCCATGAATCAAAGAGCATAAGCACGTCGCTCGGTATCTGGCTCGTATTATTGATTATATCAAGATACACGGACATACCGATAATTTCTCAGCGTATGTACCAAAAAAAATCCGAAAACACACGTAAATTTATATTATAACAATTTTAATAGTATGAAAAAAATTATTACTGCAGTAAAACCGACTGGTGCTTCTATGCATCTTGCAAATCTTATGGGGGCAGTACTTCCTTTTGAGAAGGTTGCCAAGTGAAATGATGCTGCGATTTTTATTGCTGATTTGCATGCACTTACGAGCGTAAAGGATGGAAAAACACTCGAGGCTCAAAGTCTTGAGGTCGCTATGGAGTACTTTGCCATTTTTGGTATTGATACTCCCATTACTATTTTTCGTCAGTCGGATATTGTCAATATTACTAAGTTGATGTGGATTCTTATGAATGTAACTGCGTATTCACTGATGCTTCGAGCACACAGTTTCAAAGATGCTCAAAACAAAAAAAACGATATCAATATGGGTGTATTTAATTATCCAATTTTGATGGCAGCGGATATACTTGGGTACGGTATTGAAGTCGTACCAGTCGGAAAAGATCAGCTTCAGCACCTCGAAATGGCACGTGATATCGCAAGGAATTTTAATAAAACCTATAAAACCCAACTTTTCGTTGAGCCAGAAGCATTTGTAGATAAGAAAGTGGCGACTATTTCCGGAACAGATGGGAGAAAAATGGGGAAAAGTAATGATAATTTTATTGGTATTTTTGACGATGAAAAAAAACTCAAAAAAACCATCGCTTCCATCAAAACCGATTCTTGCGGTATTGATGAAAAGAAAAATCCAGACACTTGTACTGTTTTTTCTCTTATTTCTGTTTTTGGAGAAGAAGATGAGGTCAAAGAAATTCGCAAGAAATATGAGAGTGAAAATATTGGATTTGGCTATGGACATGCAAAAAATATGCTTTTCGATATTCTCAATAGAAAAATAAAGCCCTATCGAGAGGCACGTGAAAACCTCTTGAATCACCCAGGAAAAGTCGAAGCAAGGCTGCAGGAATGAGCTAAAAAGATGAATGCCCGTCTTGATGCTTTTATGCAGGAAGTCATAAAAATAACAGGGATTAAATAAGTTTTTGATTTTTTACTTGTTTTTTTTGATAAAATATTTATACTCTTTTATATTATTTTCTTTTTAATTTTTTTATTTATGAAACGATATATTGCCCTCTTGAGTATTCTTTGTACTTTTCCAGGTATTGCTTTTGCTCAGAAAGATACAAAAAATATTATGCAGTGTCCTTGAAGTGATGGAATTGACTGTGTGATTTCTCATTTTAAGGAGAAAAAAAATGTATCAGGATCTATTGGAGATGGTAATAAAGCAGAGCTTATTTTTGATAAGAGTCAGATTATTTTTACCATTGAAAATACAAACAAAAAACAACTCAAAGAATGTAAGGCGGCTTCGAGTGCTTTTTTCAAAATTCAAGCAACACTTGATGAAATCAAAAATAAAAAAAGTCCCAATTTCTCATATATGAAGTGTAGTGATAAAGTGCTTCAAATAGATCCGCCAAAACCAGAAAAAATAAAAACCCCTCTTAAGGTTCAAGATTTTAAAGTCATTGATGCTTCTACACTTGCTCTTGCTTTTAACCAAAATATACAGCACAGTACTGTTTGAGTGCGTGTTGTTGATAGAAAAGACTATACTATGGTACCTATCAAAAAATACGAAGCAGATGGTCCAAAAGCTGTAAAAATTCATCTTGAAAAGCCACTACTGGCAGCAAATGACTATAATATGACAATTAATACAGTGCTTTCAGAAAATCAATCAACAATTGAGCGGGGTATTGATTCTATCCAAACATTTACAACAGCTGATACTCTCAAATGAGCTCCAAATCTCAAAAAAGAAGAAGCTCCAACTCCACCAGCGACAGAATTACCAGAGCAGCCTCAAGAAAGTCAAGAAACTCAACCAAAAGAAGAAGTCTGAGTAGAGGCAAATTCAGTAGAAGCCACTGACACATGAACTTTGCAGACTGATGAAAATGAAGAAGAACAAGAAACAGAGGAGCCAAAAACTCGTGTCGAGACTTGAATGGATATTACTATACTTTTCTTCGTTGTTATTCTTTGTGTTGCTGGTATTTTTGTTTTTCGCCGTAAGCAATCATAGTTTTTAAAAATATATGCAAAAAAAAAGTATAGATACATCACTTGTTTTTTTGGTGCTTGGACTTATGGTTTTTGGTATGGTGATGATATCTTCTGTCAGTGTATATTCATCATTCAAAGTGACAACAATACAGGTTGCGAAAGGACTTCTTGATGAGCCACATAATGCATTTTATCTGATGCGAAATTTGATGCATATTACTATTAGTCTTGTTATGCTTACAATTTTCTCAAAAATACCATATTCATTTTTTGAGAAATATGCAAAAGTAATCTATATGATTTCTATTGTATTTTTAGCTTCTGTATTCTTTATTTGAGAAGAATACAATGGTGCAAAGTGATGGATAAGTGTTCCATGAATACCTCTCTCACTTCAACCAATTGAATTTGTAAAAATTGGACTCCTTATCATGCTCGCTTTTTTTGTAAAAAGAAACCGTCTTTTTTTGCATTCCTTTAAGAAGTGATTTCTCCCATATTTTTTTTATGTAGGTTTAGTTGTATTGCTTTTGATGTTGCAACCAGATTTTGGTTCTATTCTTATCTTGACGCCAATTGTGGTAGGATTGTATTTTGTAGCAGGTGGAAATAAGCGCTTTATTATTATTTCTTTGATTCTTGCATTTTTTTGAATGACAGCCATATATGGGGTTGGTAAATTTACAGACAAATCAAAACTTGCCTATATCTCCCAGCGAGTTGACAACTTTTTTCGATCGAGTCAGCAAATTACAGAATCAAGAAATGGTGACCAGTGAGATTATCAACTCAAACAAGGGTTTATTGCACTTGGAAGTGGTGGATTTTTCGGGCTTTGATTTGGAAAATCAATACAAAAGTTTTGATACTTACCAGAGGTACAGTGAGATTTTATTTTTTCTGTAATTGTTGAAGAGTTGTGATTTGTCGGTGCCTTCTTCCTTATATTTATTTATTTAGCTATTGTGTATCGCTGATTTTATATTGCTCGATCAGTGAAAGATTTATTTGGAAAGTATCTCGCGTTTAGTATTACACTTTGGATTATTGTACAAACGAGTATCAATATTTGAGTTAATCTCAATATTATCCCTTTGACGGGTGTAACCCTTCCTTTTGTTAGCTATGGAGGTTCATCGCTTATTTCACTTTCTATTGCTATTGGTATACTTCTTTCGATTTCTCGCCACAGTGAATATAAGCCTCAAAATCTCTCTGATGCTTTGCAAGCAAAACGAACGGTGATATTTTAATTGTTATACAGTGTACTCATGATATCTTTGGCTTCTTGTTTTTTATAAGTATGAAAAGTATGATTTCAAGTTTGTACCTGTACATTGACTGCGAGAAATGGTTCTCCCTTTGAGGAGAGCCATTTTTTATGCGCAGGGCGAACCGAAACTTCAAGTCAATGTGTTTGTAAGAAATATTGCTTTACAGCTCATCGTATATTTCTTGTTTGGGCTGGTGGAATTGTGAAAGGACTATATTTTTTTGTATTTTCAGAGAAATAGAGTCTATGATTTTCATGAAGTATTGCTATAATCCGGGCATCAGGCATAGGGAATGCATCACGAGATTTTTTGATATTTTTTTCATTACTTCCACGTGTGTTATACCATTGTCCCATTTTGACTGGATACCTTTCCCAGTCGATTTCTTGAGCTGTTTTTTTATCGATTTCTCTTCCAAAATCCATAAGAGCATTGTTGATATCTCGTACTGCTTTTTTTGGATCCTTTTTTTTCTTAATAAAATTGATATAATCGGATTCAATTTCTGCTTTTATTTTTGATGTGAGTGGTATATTTTTTGTACCAAAAAAGAAGCGAGAAAATATTTTCTCAAGATTTGTATCCCAGGCAAGTACTGTTTCTCCATAGCCAAAAGCTCGTATGGCTCGCGCTGTATACTCTCATATTCCAGGGAGCGAAACAAGCCGTGCGTGCTTACTTGGAAACACACCTCAAAAATCCGCATCGACAATTTTAGCTGTTTTGAGAATATTTCTCGCGCGAGAATAGTATCCCATTCATTTATAGTAGGGAAAAAATGTATCATAGTCACTTTTCGCCAGAGTATGTATACTTGGAAATGTTTTGATGATACTTGTAAAGTAGGGAATAACTCGTTGAGCTTGAGTTTGTTGGAGGAGAATCTCACTGATCCATACTCGATATAAGCGATCACCCAGAGCAAGTGAGTCATACTCTCTCCATGGAAAGAAATGCGATCAATTTTTTAAATACCAATCGAGAATTGTTTGCCAGGGGAATGTATGTAATTGCATAATAGAAATAAGAAAAACGTTTCCAAAAGTATACGAATTTAAGAAAAAATACAAATTTTTTGAATACATTTTTTGTATAAAACACAATATTTTGTGTTGAAAGTTTATTAAAAAACACTATAATGCCCGTATAATTTTTTTGAAAGATGAAACGGTTTCCCCAAATTTTTATACTGATTATAGCATCTTTGTGAGTTCTGTCTCTTGCTGTTTTTTCGTATCATTTGATGGCTCATACCCTGTATTTGGCTTTTGCTGGACAATCAAATCAATCATGACCAAAGTGAATTTTTTTATTTCAAAAGCCAAAGTCATTTTTTGATGTACAAAATACACCTCTTCTGGATCAGGCAGCACTTGGGAAATCTCTTTTTCTCAATGATACTCCTTCCCAGTATTTGCAGTCAGGTTCTATTTTGTTTTCCCAGAAAGATGGGGCTATTTTTCTTGAGTTGGCAAATCCAAAATTGGGAGATACGGTAAAAATTTCTTCAAAAATCTATAATAATGCGACATCAAATGCATATAGACTTTCAAGAGATCTTGTTTGGAAATATGAGACACATCCTCCTTTGATGCAAATTTCTCCATATACGAAAGAAGAAAGCCTTTTGTATCAAGTGTCTCTTTCAAATCAGTCTCTCTACACTCCTGACGATATTCGTTGGTACACCAGTGATGATCCTCAGCGTTGCCTCGAGGAAACCTACATGTGGAATTCGCACGCGTTTTCACCAGTAAAAGCATTTCGTAGAGATGATATTGGGTCTTTGTCTCCTGTATATCAACTTGATATTGAACCAGAAGCAAATGTTTCATGTGTCATTGCCTGAATTGAAAATGAGGTGTTTTCTGTGAGAACTTGAAATATTCCAGTATTTAGTTTTTCTGGAAAGGTTATAGAGATGCGATCACCGACGATAAATATGCAAACACGGATACGACTGAGTACAAAAAGCAGACTTCCAAAAATGAGCTTTTCGGATGCGATTAAACATATTCAAATTTCTCCAGAAATTCCGCTATCACAAAAAAATATTTCTCTTGGAGATTCCTTTATTGATTTATTACTTCCTCTTGAAGCTTCCGAGGAGTACACCATTTCACTTCAAGATATTTCTGATATCTACTGACGAACCGTGTCATACGATTATACATTTGAGCCAAAAAACTATCCATCTTTAGCAGTCAAGCTCCAGTCAGGGGAAGCCAATAGACAGTTTGCTCCAAAGGACGAAATCTATGCTCAGATTTTTGCTTCACAGATGGATCGCTCAAATTATAAAATGCAAGTATGTAAGCTTGAGCCCAGTCAATACCTGCGAATTAAACAGCATCTTGAAACAATCAAAAAGAATAATATAAAGACCTATAACTATATATCTATGCACAGTCCGTGATCCTGTTTTCAAAAGGATATTTCGGCAAATACTACGAATATAAAAACTCCATTTCGTCTCGATACTTTTTCTCAGAAACTCCTTCCCCAGTGAATTTATATGCTCAGCTTTACCGATAAGGCTCTTTTGCGCTGAGTACATGAATTTGTCGAACCACAGTTTTTTGCCATTACAGATACAAAGATTGTATCAATTTCAAAAAAAGACTCTCTACCTACTTTTTTTACACTCAATTCTCGTAATTTTTGACCTCGTGCAAATGAAAAAATATATCTGCACTTATATCGTGATACAAATGTGCGCTCTTCTCTCAAAAATATTCCTCGAGTGATCTCAGTTGGTACAACTGATGGTAATGGTGCGCTGACCCCATCATCAAAGATTGTTGAACAAATACAAGGCCTCCTATCTCAAGATTGAATCTATATGACACTGGTTTCCGGTTCACAGAATCACCTCGGATTTATAGAGAATCCAGAAGACTCTTTTGAATGGGATTTTCATGGCTTTTCATCAAATCAAACAAAAAAATCACGACTCTATGCATCCGAGTATGTACTTTCTCCCAAAGACCAAATGACGGTCTATGGTTATGCTCATAGTGGAGTCCTTCTCCTTAAAACACCGCAGTGAAAAGTCCTAAAATCCTATGAAATTATGCCAAAAGGTGATACATTCTTTGCTCAGAAAATGACTCTTGATTCAAAGATAGCCCATTGAGCATATATGCTAGAGATCGCAACAAAAAATGCTTCTGGAGCCTATGTGTCGCTTTCTGATCCTCTTGATATATACATATGATGACAGACGCATGTAGAAGACGGTGATGCTATGGAAGTATCATTTGTCTTACAAAGTCAGAGCATTGATGATAAGGGCGTACCTAAATATTTACGATCTTACAAAAATACTTCCCAGAAGTTTCCTTGGTATGATCAGTATTTTCGGGCACCACTTGCTTTTGAGTGAATTCTCAAAGTGTTTCAGAAATCTCCAAAGATTCCACTTTCGTATGGAAAATACTCGTACAATTTTTACGAACTTGATGTAAATACTTGAAAGCGTGTCGAAATTGCTGGGTGAGAGGGTGAAACCGATACTGACGGTTTTGGCTATATTCGCGTATCAACTGAGTTTTGATCGTATGGTTCGGATAAGCTGTATATTTGTAAGCTTATACTTACGAACCCTATCACCGGTGAACAGGTCCACACATCCAAAGAGTATCGTGTCACAGTTCCATCGAAGGAAACCTATTTCCGAGATGATATCCCACTCAATTTCCATCTCAAAAATTCGATACTCCATCAGTGAGAAGCTCTGTCTTGAAGTGCATTTTTTACGCCCCGTAAATCAGATTTTTATATCGGATCTGGTGCTTATGTCATGACACTTTCATCTCTTTGAGATTCTTCATGAGTAGGGCTTTCTGGAAGTATTCTCCGATCTGATTTTTCCCTTGATACTTCGAAACTTCCTCCAGGAGTATATGCGTTTTCTACAGCTCCAAAAAATCAAAAGCTTCCAGATGATTTGCGGAAATCACTTACCTCAAGTGCCCATATTCTTGTGCAGGGAAGTGGTATGGTTTTACCTCAAGAACTTCAGATTATTCCAAAAAATTCATATCCCTCTCAGGGAGAGGATATAGAAATTTCATTTGTGTCTCCATACAAAAAAGGTGGTATCATCATCACAACGAGCCAGGGAAGTGCTTCGGCAAAAACAGAATATTTGCCCTTTACAGGAGCCATTATTACCAAAAAATATTCTCTTTCGAAATTCTCATCGTTGCCGTTTTGTATTCATGGCCAGGTTTTTTGAGAAGAGAAGCACTCAGCCCAGTCTCTGTGTATTCCTCTCTCTCCTCTTCGTAAGTGAAAAGTGATATGGAAACTCCAACAATCGAGTTTTGTACCGGGACAAAATATAGCCTATAACCTTCAGTCAAATACATCTTCAAGTACACAAAATACCCTTTTCTTTTTGGTAGATTACCAAGATCAAGATAATGCAGTTCGTTGGTTTGAATCTTTTGCAGCATCTTCAGAATCTGCTACTGGCAATGTAAAAATGCAATTTCCAGAAGATTTTACCAGTATTTCACTATGAGACGCTATCACATTTCATAAGACATATTCTGGAACACTTGCCCTTCCAAAAAATATTTCTGGATATTATTCACTCGTGGCAGTCACGACTTCTGCTCTTGGAGATTTTGATGTACAGGCCATTCCTCTTCATATTTCTGCTGCGTATGATTTACAGGTACGAGCTCCTGATCTTGCCTATAGTCAGGATGTAGTATCGGCATATGTGGATGTTAGAAATACTACAGAGAGTATTCATGATATGGATTTAGTTGTCAAAGTATGATCATGAGAAAGTGAGTATAGATCGCAGCAAAAGGCTATTGTCAATATTGGACAAAAACTCACTTCTCGTTTCAATATTCCTCTTTCTGCTTCATGGAAAAGAAACGAAAAAATACGAGTCTATTTCAAAAAATGAGATACTATTGTTGCCTCTGTTTCACGTCCCATCACAATTCAAAAGAAAAAATACTCTCAGATGCGACCTCAGTTTACCGCGTGATTTATCAATGAAAATACTCATACAGGTACCAGTATATCTGGATCACTCTACAATTCTGCCACACTTTCTGTATGATCTGATGTACGTATATTTTTACTTCCATTGCTCCAATCACTCCAGTGACAGGTTTCTCCTGATGCCAATTCATATTTTTCTTTTGTTCTTGCCTACACGCTTCAGCAAAAAATCACGAAATTACTTCCAAAATCTTTTGTTCCTGATATTTTTGTGCCAGAAATGCCTGTTTTTGAAAATACAACAACGCTTTGACTCCAAGAACAAGATTTCGCCCATCACCTTGATACCCTTGATACGATTGTAGACCTCAAAAACATGGGAATACAAGTACCTCGTGCGTATCGAGATAAAAACATACAACTGGTATCAGAATATCTCGAAACCAATCAAAACAATTATATTTTTGCTGATGCCTATAGAGTATTGGTTTGACTTGGGTCAAAATGAGCCCAAACACTCTATGAGAATATAGATATCAATCGACTTGATCGCCACAGTAGAATTGCCTATATATCTTGACTCCAAAAACATCGAAAAACACTCTCTGGCGCTCTTCTTGATGAGGCTCTTGAATCTGTTTTGAGCTGATCAAGCCAAATGCAGAGATGATGGAGTCTGTTTGCAGATCGTATGATACTGATGCAAGTATTGCTCAATGAATGAAAACAAAAAGAAGTACAAAAGATTTTTCAGACGGTAATGACTGACTTTTCAGAAGCACCTCATGTATTCTCGGTTCGTGAAATTAGGGAGTGACTTCGGGCTATATACCTTCAATCTCAAAAGAAAAATGAGCTTATACCAGCTCGTTGGAATTTCTCGGCTGGGAAGATACGTATCGGTAATACCATTGAAACAAAGACACCATACTTTGCATATTCTCTTGATCCTTCGGATTTTCAGGGCGCTATGAAAATAACTTGAGAGAAATCAAACAATAGAGATGCCTCATACATTCTATGATTTTTTCCAAAACAGAGAGACCCAGAGAGTTCCATTCGTATGACTCGGACTCTTGAAAAAATCGATACAACAGGTGGTTTGTATCCAGATGGCACATTCAAAAAATCTTCACAAGTTTCATGAAACACCCTCGAAAAAGATGTACTCTATCGAGTGACACTTCGAGTTGAAAATATGGATACATCGAGAGGACACCCTTTGTGATATATGATTGATGTTCCTGAGGTCTCTGGTGCTAAGTCATTTTTTACTCATACGATTCAGCAAGATTGATACACTGTTCCTCTTTCAAATTCTCATATATCATATGATGGATTCTCTGGCATATACAAGCCATCAAAACTCGAAAATACGTGGAATTATGTGTACTATATCAAGCCGAAATTTTCTGGAAAATACACCTTTCCTCCTTCGCGCGTTTACTTACAATCACAACCAAATATTCAAGCCAGCACAGATCAAAAAATATTTCTTATTCCTTAATTTTTATTTTTATGAAATGCCCAAAATGTAAGAGTTCTGATACAAAAGTTGTCGATAGTCGTACCGCTGATGATGGTCGATCAATTCGTCGACGTCGAGAGTGCAACAAGTGCGGATCACGATTTACGACCTTTGAGCGACTTGAGTTTGTATCTTTTATGGTGACCAAATCGTCGTGAGAGCTCGAGCTCTATGATAGAGATAAATTGGAGGCTTCCATTATGAAATCGCTTACGAAGCGGACATTTGATCCAGAAAAACTCACTGATATCATCAATTCACTTGAGATGCAGTGGGCAGGAAATAAGCACGCCATCACATCAAAACGGATTTGACGAGATATTCTCAAAAAATTGCGAGAATTTGATGAAATCGCTTTTTTACGTTATGCTTCAATTTATCATAATCACGAAAGTGTGAGTGGTTTTATAGATTTTCTTCAAAATGAGCTCAGCACATCCTAGTATCCATATTATTGCTCTTTCGGGTCAAAAACTCGTTGCAGGACTTATCTCTCTTCAGGTGCAAGATCTCATCCAAAAAACGCTTGAAGAGTGAAAAAAGATCCTCCTATTTTATAATAGGAGAGCTTTTTGACATGCATGGATCTGTCAGGATTGTGGGCATTTTGAGTCATGTCCAGATTGTGACATTGCCCTGGCATACCACAGTGATCCAAAACCACTTTTGCGCTGTCATCACTGTTCACGAATTTCTCCTGTTCCTGAGAAGTGTCCTCACTGTCAATCTCTTTTTTCTGCTCCTGTTGGTATAGGAATACAACAAGTAGAGCAGGGACTCCACGCACTGTTTCCAAATGCTTCACTGTATCGAATTGATTCCGATATGCAGGATAATGCTGCGAGAGTAAAAGAAAATATTGATACATCTGAAATTCTACTTTCGACGCAAAAATGAAGCTCTATCCAGCATCCTGATATTGCTGCGGTTGTATTTGTGCTTTTTGAGGTTAATTTTTCGGTTCCATCCTATGATATCGAAGAAAATACCTATCATTTGATTGCCTATTTCAAAAAACAACTTCTCCCGGTCTACGTGCAAACATATATTCCTCACCATCCAGTTCTTCAGTCTTTGGTATTTGAGAATTATAAAGACTTTCTCTCGAACACACTTATACCCGAGCGAAAAGCCTTTCTCTATCCGCCCTTCAATGAATTTGTCATTATCCGTATTCATCATGTGAAAAAAGAGAGGGTACGAGCTCTTGTCGAAAGTCTGACAGACAAAATCGAGCCTCAATTGAGTGAGAGTGAAATATTTTTTTCTGCCGATACTGATATATGGACTCGGATGCAAGGGCAGTGGAATCAAAAAATTATTCTCAAAGGAAAATGAGTGCTCGATATCTTAGAAACACTCACTCCTCTTATTGTTCGTAATCGGTCAATTCATATCGAATGGCAGTAGTGTACAAAACTATACAATAATATTTTTTTTCTTCATAATCGTCCAAATCAAGACGCCTAAGATGATGGCTCCAAAAACGAAAAAGAAGAATGAAAAACCAAATGAGAGGAGCATACCACCTCCGGCAAGTCCGATGACATTTGCAAAATTCTGGAGGAGTTTCATTGGTCCAGCAGAGGCATTTGCATCAATTTCTTTGAGCTGTTGTTTTTCAGCATATACTTCGTTGTAGAGTCGTAGAAATTCATTTTGTCCTATGGCCATTCCACAGGCATATCAAACAGCATTGATAAGAGCAATGACTACTATAACAATAGGATTTATATCATTACTTAGGGCAAGGAGACCCATGATAAGGATAGAGATTGATGAGATACCAAGTCCAAACATTCCAATTGCTTTTGCACCAAATACGTATGTATATCGACTCACCACATCTTGAAGGAGAATTCATGGTACTCCGATAATAGCCAGAAGAATATAACTCCATCCTGGCTTGACTTTGTCGAGAAAATCAAGCAAGAAACTCGAAGCAAATGTGTCCCAAAATCCAAAAATAAGCACGAGAGAAATGGTCCAAATGAGACCAAATTGAAGTGGTTTTTGGGAGAATATATCCCAAATCACTCGCATCTCTGTTTTCGTAAGTTCAAAAATATCCTTCCAAGGAATCTCTTTTATTTTTTTATTTTTTGGCTGCTTTGGCTTCATGAAGAGGTATTTTGTGTTTTGTATAATTTTTCCGAGATCTGCTTTTTTTATTGTTTCTACGATCTGATCTTTTGTCTCATCGATATTCCATTTTTTGACTGAAACGGTGAAATTCTGGATATCAGATATTTTGATAGAGTCAAGAGAATTATCAAAGTATCGCATAGTAAAGGCGAGAAAAGCAAATATCACGATACCGAGAAATATAAGTGCAAATGACGATGAGAGTCCAAGTACGACACCGGATATAAGTAGACCAAGAAGCGAACCAATTCCAAAAGTGATATTGGCTCGTGCGATAATTTGTCCAGTTTTACTTGGGTGAGAGTTTGAGAGAATGTATCCAAATGTTGTCACTTCATTGACTTCTTTTGCAAAACCATAGCAAATAGAAGCGACAAATACTCCAATCCAGTGGAGAAAATCTCAAAAGAACCACTGGGCTCATTTAGAGAGAGATTCAGGTGTAATAGTTGTTCCCACCGTTTCTATAATTGAGAAAAATTGAGCAATAAAAGCAAAGAAGATTGCAGTGGCAATAAGCTGAGCAATTCATCCCATTACAAAGAGTTTTTTTGTGGAAATATAACGCTGAAGCGTTCCAAGAGGAATATCGAGAAGAAAAGAAACGAGATTTGCAATTCCCAAAAATATTCCCACGAGAGCTATATTTTTGAGAAGAAGCGTAAAAAAGTAAATAACCGCAAAATGAAATACCATCCATACAAATCATTGGAAGGCATTTGTAAAGTAAAAATTTCGGAGTCGGTATCAACCAAAGCCCGTATTTGGTGAGATAATAACAGTATTTTGAGACATAAAAAAAGAGTAATTTGCCCTATTGTATCATATTTTCTTGATATATGCAAATATTTCTTATGATTTTTGACTTCAAAAAAATCCTTTCTCGAAAAAGAAAGGATGTATTTATTTTTGATGAACTTCGGGAGTAGGATCTCTTCATATTCTCTTGATTCGTCTGAGTTGTTTCATTTGTTCGTATGCCACAGTTGCTTCGAGTTCTTCTCGTACCTTTTGTTTTTCTTGTTGCTTTTTTTCTTCTGTTTCCAGGTTTCGAATTTTTGCTTCATCAAGATAAGTATTGAGTCATTTAAGCAGTTCAAAAATTTCACACTGTTGTTTGTAATCCAGTTTTTTTCTGATAGCGATAAGCCGAGCGGAGCATATTTCCCATGTATCGAGTATTTTTTGTTGCCTCTGGCTGTCGAGAGCGTCAAATATCACCGTGATGTTGTGTTTATCTTCATCACTGAGCGGAGTCCGCGCCAAGAGTGTGGCAAGTTGTGTATTTGACATAGTGTTTGGTTATATTTGTTTTTGATTTTTTTGGTTTGAATTCCCTCTTATAGAGGGAAAATAGGAATTTAACTTACTCTCCAAGCATCTCCTCACACATTGAATTCATCTGATTCTCAGAGTTCTCTGAGAATATCTTTCATAGTATCAACGAGCAATTGAATGTTAATGTGATCTTTATTTGCAAGCCTTACTTGTACTTCTTGTAAGGTTCATTCTACCAATTTTGTATCTATATGTCAATTGTTTATTCAATTTCTTATTGACTCTTCTGACAATTTGTTTTTTAAATCATTAATTTGTTGGACGATATTCCTTTGCATCTTGATGCTTTCTTCTGAGAGATGTCCTTCTCAAGTAAGTGTACGAAGATATTCACTTATTTTTTTTTCGACGGCATCAAATTGGTTAACAAGAGCATCAATCTGTCTTTGTTTTTCAGCACGATCGTTTCCTGCGTTTATGGTATCCAGTTGCCCATTAGGCACATCTGCTTGCGCCATTTGATAAAAGATTTTCATAGAAAAAAATTAAATTACAAATTTATTATACCATAACTTTTACAAAAAAGCAAGTAAAAATTAAAGTTTTTTTATTATTGTAAAAAAAGTATTTATGTCAAGGTTATTTTTGAAAAAATCTTGTTTCTGATTAAATTTTGTATACTATGTTTGAGTATTTTTTAACCCCCTTTTTTCTTATGAGGCTTTTTTATATATGCATTCTTTTGATTGCTACCGCAATGTTTTCGTCATTATCGGCAGTAACAAACGCAGCTGATAATCAATCTTGTGATGCTCATTTTCTTAAAGAAGATTTTGGTGTAGGATCTGCAACAAATACTGACAAGCATCGATTTTTCAATAATCAAGATGGAGGAACAAACGGAGGCTGTACTGGTGTGCCGACATCTTCGGAGCCAGGATCTTCTACTACATACATATTCAAATGTGCAGGAAATGTATTTGATGGAGAATACGCAATTGTCGCTCATATGGAAGACGCTTACAATGATGATCCTTGGTTTTCATACCTGTATGGATCAGGTGGATATGACCATACAACAAATGACGGAATGGGAAGAATGATGTTTATCAATGCTGATACTTCGACAGGAACTTTTTATAGTAAAGACACAACAGGCTTGAATCCAACAAATCCAATTACCGTAAGCTTCGCGGTTGAAAATTCTCTTAAATCTCATATGGTACGATTGAAACCAAATATAGAAGCAAAAGCTGTTTTTCTTCCATCAAATACAGAAGTAGCACTCTTAACAACAGGAGAAATTGACAATGATGAGCAGTGGCATGTCTTCACTCATACCTTTAATCCACCTGCTGGAAATACAGACACTCAAATGAGACTTGATATTAAAAATGCAGCTGGTGGTGGACAAGGAAATGACTTTGTTCTTGATGATATTACCGTTTCTCAACAAGGAACTTGTAAGGAAACAAACAACGATATTTTAGCCGTAAACGTTGGAACAACTTCAACAGTTGATGTTTTAGCAAATGATCCAGATTTCGATACGACAAATATTTCATCACTTATCAATGTAACAGCAGCAAATAGCGGTACGGCTCAAGGGATAATCACTGTTGACCCTGCAACAGGAAAATTGACATATAAACCAGCATTACTAGAAGAAAATTCAACAGTTACCGCTTTTTATGAAGTGTGTAGTAATGACCCAACTCCAGTTTGTGTCGTAACACAAGTTGATATTAGTGTTGGTTCAGCGCTTCCTGGTCCAGATTCAGACAACGATGGTGTTGAGGATAGGGTTGACTTAGATGACGACAACGACGGAGTTTTAGACTTCAATGAGCAGTGTATAGGATTTATTGCTCAAAACACAACAGGAGTATGGAAATGAAACACTGTTTCCAATGCTACCATCACTTGGACACCAGCAATAAACTTTGTTGCAGGAGCGTGGCCGGTATATACATCACAGTACACACTCCATATTGATGATAATGTAGGAGGTGCAGAACAGTGGGGAAGACTCAATAAAGATGTTGTTTTTGAAACAACTTTTGACACTCCAGTTCCTGCTTCAGAAATCGCCTTTATGGTAATGGATGTAGACACTCTAAATTCAAATTCTAACTCTACTTGGACCATTGAAGTTAATGGAATTCAAGATACCACAGGTATTTTTAGAAAAGAAGAAATGGATGTAACATACGCAACAAATGATGATGATATGGTTCTGAGTAATGGAGTCATATCTGCACCTGTAGCTAAAAACGACCAATATATACTCATTGTTGGAAGTGATTCAACACCAGTTACCTCTCTCAGAATAATAGGAGCTAATATCACCGTTGCTAATGATATGATTGGTTATTCCCTCTACGCCCACAAATCATGTGATACTGATGGTGATGGAATTGCAAATAAATTTGACCTCGACTCAGACAATGATGGCTGCTTCGACGCAGTCGAAGGAGCCGGTACCTTCACACCAACAGACCTTCAAGCAGCCGGAGGAACTGTAACTGTATGAACTGGATCACCTGCAACAACAAACCAAAACCTTGGAAATGCAGTTGATGGTGATGGTATCCCAAACCCAGCTTCACCAGCAGGACAAAACATAGGAACATCACAAGATGCTACTCAAAAAGACAAAGATTGTTGTACCCTCACCACCACAGCAGATTCA
>PDRA01000005.1 GCA_002747975.1 Candidatus Altimarinota bacterium
GAGGACTTTTTTCGAAGAAAAAAAGAATAAGCATTGAATTGCTTATTCGTGTCCGAGTCGTCTCTGGCAGGGAGCGAAAGCGACTGAGAAGAACGAATCTTACTCCCACCAACCATTTTTTCAAATGATTCTTACATAAGTACGAATGCATAGGAAAAACACTGTGGATACCAAGGATTCGAAAAGAGTCCCGAGCGAAAGCGACTGAGGGGCGAATCCATCTCTTATCATCATTTCTATAATTCATTATCATTATGCTTAATTTTGCACAAAAACTCATGGGAAAACCAACTGATTTCAAGATTCGACTCTATCGAGCTCTTTTTGCTCTATTTCTCATTTTTCTCATTTATTTTGGATGGGATGTGACTCGTATGGAGTGGGGACTTCCAGAGGAGATGAAATATGCACTCTACTTCTTCCCTGCTATTGGGCTTATCCGTGCTATTTTTGATCCAGGAATTTTTCGTAAAAAAATCTGGAAATGGACAATTTTTGGTTTTGGTGTTGCTATGATTGTAATCTCACTTTTTTTCATAGAAGACAAAAAGGCCCCTTCTCTTGAAGACGCGAAAAATACATCTATTGATGCGACCCAAATCACACAACAAAAATCTACACTTCCCTTTTCTGTCTCAACAGATAATTGGTTTTATTTCTGTGGATTTATCCTTATGTTTACTGGTTTTTTCCTCAATAACAAAAATATTACCAAAAAAAATGAGAAATACGGAGAAAAAATCAAAACAATTCGAGTATAATACATTTCTAAACAATCCTCACAGATCGTGGGGATTTATTTTTGCGAGAAAAAGAAAAAACAGGTACTTTCAAAATCAATTTTCTTCCCAAGGTATTCTTGGCTTGAGAGCCATTTTTTACTGCTTGTTTCTAATATGTTCCAATCTTTATAGGCTTTTGAAAAGATTTCTTGAAGTTCTTCTTTTGAGAAATTGAGTTCAATTTGAGGCTCGATTTCTTTCCCACTTTGCTGCTCTTTCCAAACGACATCACAGTTTATAAAAAAAGCGTTTATTCCTCATTTTCTCGTACCGTTTTTGATATTTTCGAGAATTTCTTCAAAAGAGGCTCGACTGCTGGCATGCTCAATACAAGAAATACTGAGAATATAATCAAAAAAATCTGTATTGATTATGAAGTTTTCAATGTCACTTTGGATGCATGAGGCGTTTTTGGTGAGGTTTCGTTCGGCAAGGTTTTTTTTGAGGTGAAAAAGGGCTGATTCAAGAATATCGATACATGTACAGTGAGCGTTGATATTTTTGGATTTTGCCTGCTCCAAAATAGGGATTGCGTGACGACCAACTCCACAGCCGAGATCAAGGATTTGTAGATTTTCTGGTTTTTCTTGCAATAGAACATCGAAGTATGAAAGTACTTTTTCAATTGGACGAGCCAACCAAGAATTGCCAGTAAAAACTGCTTCTTGATTGTATAAATGAGTATGATATCTTGCTTCAGATTCGCGAATATTTTTGAAATTTGATTGCATAATTGGATTGTAGTTATTTGTATGAGAAAGTCAAATTGAGCATCAAGAATGAGGAGAAAAAGCAATAAAAAACCGAGCAGATTTTGCAATTTGCTCGGTTGTGGTGGTTATTCTTTTATTTGCTCTTTTGTTGAGACAAGTTCTTGAACTTGCTCTTTTAGAGATGTAATTTGCTCTTGTAGAGATTCACAGATTCCTAGTGTTAGCATTAAAAGTAATGCTAACAAACTACTAAGTGCCACCTCATATTCTCCATGTATCATATTGGATAAAAATCCAGCGAAGAACATTATAGAATACATCAATATAAAAATAAAAGATTTGTTTTTCATTTTCTTCCTCCTTTTTTAAAAATTTTTCAAAAAGAAAATAATACTAATAAGTATGTTAAACAACCACCATCCAGTCAAGGATAATAGTTGCGTTTATTTATACTAAAGCACTATTTCTCTTGATGGATAAAATCATTATACACCGTTTTTTTTTTTTGTCAAGAGAAAAATCAAAAAAATCTTATTTTTTCGATAAAAAACCGCAAACTCATCTTGCTTTTTTCGAGTTTTTTCATACAATACTCTCGTATTTATCAAGGGATTTCCCTCTTCTTTTGTAGAAAGAAGTATTTTTAATTTGTGTTTATGGCTTATAGTAGTGAAAATATTCAAATCCTCGAAGGACTCGAACCAGTACGAAAACGACCTGGGATGTATATCGGATCGACCGATGAACGCGGACTCTTGCACTTGGTGTGGGAGATTGTCGATAACTCGATCGATGAAGCAATGGCAGGATATGCCACTCATATTCAGGTAACACTTCACGATGATGGATCTGTTTCTATCGAAGATGATGGGCGAGGTATTCCTGTTGATATTCATGCCAAGACTGGTAAATCAGCTCTTGAAACCGTTATGACAGTACTTCATGCTGGTGGTAAATTTGGATGAGATGAGAGTGGATACAAGGTTTCTGGTGGTCTCCATGGTGTTGGGGCGAGTGTTGTAAATGCTCTCTCGACCAAGATGCAAGTCTGGGTACACAAAGATGGAAAAGTTCATACGCAATCATACAAAATGGGAGTGCCAGATGGTCCAGTTGCACCAACAGGAGAAAAAACAAAAAAACACGGAACCATTGTGCGATTTTGGCCAGATGCAGAAATGTTTACGACAGTAGAATTTGACTATGATGCGATTCGTACTCGTCTGCGTCAGCAAGCCTACCTGACAAAAGGAATCATGATCACACTCAAAAATGAATTTACTGATGAGTCGTATCGATTTTTCTTTGAAGGAGGAATTGAATCTTATATTCACTACCTCAATCGGTCAGCAGATCCGCTGACGGATGAGGTTTTTTATGTCGAAAAACAAATTGATGAAATCCAAGTTGAGATCGCTCTCCAATACAAAAAAGACGACTACAACGAAAAATTTATTTCTTTTGTAAATAATGTCATCACACCAGAAGGTGGAACGCATGTATCAGGATTTCGTACTGCTCTCACTCGTACTATCAATAAATACGCTCGTGAACAAGAAATCCTCAAAGAAAAAGACAAAAATCTCGTCAGTGATGATATGATAGAAGGATTGACTGCTATCGTCTCTGTCAAGGTTCCAGAACCACAATTTGAAGGACAGACCAAGGCAAAACTTGGAACACCAGAAGCCAAATGAATTACTGATAGAGTGACTGGTGAAGCGCTCTATGATTTCTTGTCAGAAAATCCAAAAGCCGCTCGATCTATCATCGAGAAATGTCTCTTGGCGGCTCGAGCTCGTGCTGCCGCTCGTAACGCACGGGATACTATTATTCGTAAATGAGCACTCGAGGGTTCTGGACTTCCAGGAAAACTGGCTGATTGTTCATCAAAAGATCCGTCAAAAAGTGAACTCTATATCGTGGAGGGTGATTCGGCTGGTGGATCTGCCAAGCTTGGGCGAGACCGCGAATTTCAGGCGATTCTTCCACTTCGAGGAAAAATTCTCAATACTGAGCAGGCTCGAATTGATAAAATATTTGCCAATAATGAAATCAAAAACCTTATCATTGCTTTTGGTACATCGATAGGAGAGACTTTTGACTATTCGAAATTGCGATATCATCGAATTGTTATCATGACGGATGCCGATGTAGATGGGGCGCATATCCGTACGCTTCTTTTGACTTTCTTTTTCCGGTATTTCCGACCATTAGTCGAAAACGGACATATTTTTATTGCCAATCCACCACTTTACAAACTGACAAAAGGAAAAAAATCTTGGTATGCGTACAATGATGATCAAAAAAACAAAATTATTGCTGAGGAAAATATCACGACAGAATGAATTCAGCGATATAAAGGTCTCGGTGAAATGAACGCTGATCAACTTTGGGAGACGACTATGGATCCAGAAGTACGAAAGATGTTTCGAGTGACAATAGAAGATGCAGAAAAAGCAGATGAAGTTTTCCGCGTCCTTATGGGAGAAGAAGTAGCACCACGAAAGCACTTTATCCAATCTCGCGCTAAGGATGTAGAAAATTTGGATGTGTAGGGAATGTAGATTTTAGAAATTAGAATTTAGATATTAGAATTTAGAGGGTAGAATTTAGAAAGTAGATGATAGGGATTTTTGTTCCCGTCATCGCGAGCGTAGTACGTTTCCTGTCATCGCGAAGGAGTGAGGAACGAACGACTGTGGCGATCTGTTTTTTCCTGTCATCACACAGATTGCCACGTCACTTCGTTCCTCTGGGTGACTAAATCTCCTGTCATCCTGAACTCGTTTCAGAATCTCTTGGTTCCTGTATTCTCATTTTCTTCAGACTTCTTACATTCTCACTCTCTTCAGGAATTTCCCAAATAGATTCCTGCTAACGCAGGAATGACAGATAGTTTTCATTTTTTCTGTTCCTGTCATCCTGAACTCGTTTCAGGATCTCTTGCTTCCTTCTTTCCAAGTGAATTCTTGACTTATAGGAATGACAATCCACTGGTACTCTTGCGTTTTTTCTTCACTTCTTCCCATTTCTTTGATTCTATGCAAACAACCAATTTACATCATCATATTATGACTTTTGGGACTTTTGATTTGTTTCATCCAGGGCATGTCTACTATCTGACAGAGGCTCAGAAGCTTGGGAAAAATATGACGATTGTAGTGGCTCGAGATCATCGCGTGATCCAAAAAAAATGAAAAAAACCATTTTATGATGAGGTTCGAAGACAAAAAAATGTCTCTGAGGTTTTTCGTGATGCAAGGGTGATCTTGGGAAATGAAAATGATATTTTGGAACCGATACGAGAGTATATGCCAGATATGCTTGTTTTTTGATATGATCAAATGGTTCCACTTGATGCAATCAAAAAAGAATTTCCAAACATTGCCATCACTCGAATTGATGGATTTCAGACGCAGAAGTGGAAGACTTCCCTTCTTCGAAAAGAGTATGAGGAATAAAAAGCACCGACCAGAGTTTTGATCTGATCGGTGTTGATGAAGTGGCGTTTAAATTGATTGAGAAGATCCTGAATCAAGTTCTTAGATGACAGAGACTGCGGGAACCAAGAGATCCTGAAACAAGTTCAGGATGACAAGGGCGGCGGGAAGCACAAGAACCAAATCCCCCTGCTCGCTTCACTCGATTTTCCTCTTTTACAAAGGGGGCTTACAAAAATCCCTCGGCTCGCTTCACTCGCTTTCCTTCTTCAAAAAGGAGGCTTGAAAAAAATCTCTGCCCTCCAAATTCTAATTTCTAATTTCTAATTTCTAAATTCTACCCTCTAAATTCTAATATCTAAATTCTATTTTCTACAATCTATTTTTCCTTGCATTTTCCTTCAAAATATGCTACAATAAGAAAGATTATTGTTTAATGCCTTTCTTATGAATTTTACAACTGAAAAACTTTCACAAATCATAGCGCATTTCGAGCTTGATAGAGAAAATGGACTCACCGAAAAACAAGTCCATGAAAATCGAGAAAAATATGGGAAAAACTCCCTTCCAAAACACAAGAAAGAAACCTTGATAGAGCTTTTTTTCTCACAGCTCAATGATTGGTTGATTTATATTCTTTTTTCTGCCGTGTTGATTACAGGATTCATGGGAGAATATATTGATGCTGTGATTATCCTTTGTGTGATTTTTGTCAATGCGATTCTTGGAGTCCTTCAAGAGTATAAAGCTTGAAAAGCGATCGATGCACTGCGAAAACTCTCATCACCAAAAACTTTGGTACGCCGAGATGATGTTGCCATAGAAATCGATGCCAGTGAGGTTGTTGTTGGAGATATTGTCATTCTCGATGCAGGACGAGTAGTGCCAGCAGATATTCGATTGCTTGAGTCGGCCGATCTTTCTATCGAGGAGTCAGCCCTCACTGGTGAGTCTCTTGCTGTCCACAAGGATGCTGATTTTGTTGCAAAAGAAGATATGAGCATCGGTGATAGAAAAAATATGACATATATGTCGACTTTGATTACGGCTGGTCGTGGTGAGGGTGTTGTTGTTGCTACTGGGAAGCACACCGAAATTGGAAAAATTGCAAAACTTTTAGAAGATGGTGAAGAAGAAAAAACACCGCTTGAAATAAAACTTAATATTCTCGGGAAAACCCTTGGAAAAATTGCTATTGGGATTTGTATTATTATGTTTGCTATTGGGATTTTACAAGGCAGAGAAGTCAGTCAGATGTTTCTGATCTCTGTGTCGCTGGCAGTGGCAAGTATTCCAGAAGGATTGGCTGCTATCGTTGCGGTTGTCCTCTCGATAGGAGTTGCTAAAATGTCGAAGAAAAATGCTATTATCAAAAAACTACCTGCTGTTGAGACACTGGGTTCAGTTGATACGATTTGTAGTGATAAGACAGGGACACTCACACAAAATAAGATGACTGTCGTTGAAATGTGGGCATCAAATATGACAAAAAAAATCACTGCCGTTACCAGGTTTAGTGATCAAGAGAAATTCCTTGCAAAAGGAATGGTTCTCTCATCTGATGCCACCTATGAAGATGGTGAGGCGACCGGTGACCCTACCGAAATCGCGCTCCTTCTTCTCGCTGATGAAATGGGCGTTGAGAGAGAAAAACTTGAGACAGATTGTACACGAATTGACGAGATTCCTTTTGATTCGGATCGGAAGCGTATGTCGACTCTGGTTCAAGAAAATGGAGAATACACGCTCTATACAAAGGGAGCTATCGATGAGCTTATGGATATTTGTACGCATATACAGATCGATGATGAGGAGCAAGAAATGAGTGAAAAATACAAAAAAGAAATTCTCCTCCAAATGCAGAGAATGTCGAACAAAGCCCTTCGTACGCTCGGATTTGCTTATAAAAAAGCCGATAAAAATCTAAAAAGTCCAGATTTTGAAAAAAATCTTACTTTTGTTGGACTCGTTGGTATGATTGATCCACCACGAGAAGAGGTCAAAGTCTCGATCCGAACCGCTAGAGAAGCTGGAATTACGCCGATTATGATTACAGGAGATTACAAAAATACAGCCTTTGCTATTGCAAAAGAACTGGGAATTGCCGATGATATGACCAGTGTCATCACTGGAGAAGAAATCGATGCTATGAATGAAATTGATTTTTACAAAAATATTGCCCACTATCGAATCTTTGCTCGTGTATCGCCAGAACATAAAATCCGTATTGTCAAAGCACTCAAAAAAGCTGGGCATATTGTCTCGATGACGGGTGATGGTGTCAATGATGCTCCTTCTCTTCGAGGCGCTGATATTGGCGTGGCGATGGGAATTACAGGAACTGATGTTGCCAAGTGAGCCAGTGATATGATTCTTACCGATGATAATTTTGCGACGATTATCACAGCTGTTGAGGCTGGGCGAAATATCTTTAATAATATCAAAAAAACCATTGTTTTTCTTCTTGCCTGTAATTTCTGAGAAGTGGTGGCGATGTTTATCGTTATTTTTATTGGTTGGGAGAGTCCCCTGCTTGCTATCCAGCTTCTGTGGATCAATCTTTTGACAGATTCACTTCCAGCTATTGCCCTCGGTATGGATAATGGATCGAGTGCAGTGATGAAGAAAAAACCTCGTCCTGCCAAAGAAAGTTTTTTTGCTGATGGTGCGGGACTTCAAATTATTGTATATGGAACTCTTATGGGATGTATGACGATAATTGCTTTTTGGTATGGGTATTATATTGCTGGTTATTCGCCATTTGCAGAAAATATTCCAGCAGAAATTACCACACAAGCGCGAACTTTTGCATTTATGACATTGGTCCTGACACAAATGTTTTTTACCTTTTCTATTCGCAGTACGACTCTTTCTTTTCTCGAAAGTGGTATTTTCCGAAACAAATTTCTTGTTATTTCCGTATTGACTGGAGTTGCTTTACAGCTTCTTCTTATCTATACACCAGCCTTGCATGATATTTTTCACCTTTCGTACCTTTCGTCAGAAAATTGGATTTATGTCATTGGGCTTGCAGTGATTCCAAGTGCGGTTCATGAAATCCACAAACAACTCAAAAAAGTATAATAGGCTTCTTGTAGTATGAAAAATAAAACTCCTCCATTTATTACATCATTGACCTCTTCACTTCAGAAATGAGCGCATGCGGTTCGAAACTCTTGTGCGAATATGATAGGGGCAATCACGGCAGATTGGGTAGAAAATAAATCACATAACTCTTTTTGTTTGAATCCTCAAGAGAGGGATTTTGTTCTCTCTCGATTGAGAATACAAAACCAAGGAAATAAAAAAGCACTTTTGAGCCTTCGATCTCTGCCCCAGTGTTTGCAATTTCTCAAAAAGTATCCAGATTTTGTAATAGATGATCCGAATAGTCTTGCCGAAATGGATACCCTTATTTGAGAAAATACCAATCATCAAAATATTTTTGATTTTTTTGAGGTACACAGGCGTCTTTTTGGTAATCGAGAAAGCGGGACAATTCTTGCCACACTCAATACACATATTTCTCGTTTCTGAGGACTCAATCTTATCTTGAGAAATAATATGATTGCAAATTATGTCACATTTGTGACCCAATTTTGCAGAACACCTCAAGACTATGAAATAATAGAAAAAATTCTTCGTGCTTGAGAAAATTCTGGAGAAAATTTCGAATCTGACCAGGAAGATACTCCTTTTTCTCGCTTGTATCGTCTTATCACAGAAAGTACTTCTCAAAATTTTGAAAGCTATTGTTCTCACTTTGAAAATTTGCAGGATTTTTTGGCGCATATAGAGGGTCATAATTTTTATATTCTCTCGTCAGCTTGCTCACTTGAACCACTTTACGGCAAAGAGACTCCTTTTTTTGATGCTCTCTACCAGAGAGTTGAACATGAAAAAATAAAAAATCCTATTATCATACGAGATGAGCTTCGTTTTTGTCCCGATGGATGTAAGGACTTTGTTGCCTGTACTCTTTGAGACCTCTACAACTGATTTATACTTACATGAAATACTATATATATTTACAAAAAATATTATTATGAAGATACGATTATTGGCTTTACAAAGGAACAAGGAGAAAAATCATTTCTCGCTCTTCGAGATGTAACTGATGAAAATGGAAATCTTCTTTTGCTCAAGGGCTGTCTCTATAGCATGGAGTGGAAAGATGAAGATAGATATACTCATACCATAGATATAAAAGAAAATCCGAGAAATATATATTTTTTGCGATCGCTTCACAGTATGGATACCGAGGAATTTACGTTTTCACCAAAAGAAAGAGAGCAGGTACAAAATGATACAAAAAGTGTACACCAAGATATTGATAGATTTCTTACAAAATTTTCACAACAACTTAAAAAGTAATTTTTTATTTCCCTTTGTATGGATAATACCACACCAGAAAATCTCGTCCAAATACCAGCTCATTCTTCAGAGCCAGAGGCTTCAGGATTAGAGAGAAAAATGCATCATAGAGCGGGTAAAATTGTAAACCAAACCGCAAATGAGCAGGAGAATTTTGATTTTCTTCAAAAGGCAGGGTTTTCTCAAGAAGAATTTAAAAACCTCGATTTTAATCTAGACCCTGACCAATTTCGTCTTGTATTCTCTCACCTTGCTGAAAAAACACCCGAGAATATTGCCCGTATCACCTCTACAGCATCTTCTTGGGGATTTAAATATATTGTTGATTTTCTTCATGAAAATAATGGCTGTATTATTGACGAGTATCAAATATTTTATGATTTTTTGGCAGATTCTCGTAATTTTCCTTTTACAGTGCATCCAGTGCAGTTTCTCTCTTATGTAGTGAAAATTTTTGATATACGCAGTACGAATCAGTTGATATATCAAGCGAAAAAAGAAGCTCATGATATACAAGACAATTCATATCAAGTAACAACAAAAAAGTTTCTTGATGTTGCCTATGCTCTCTGTCATAACCAACAAGAATATGAAAAATGGAAAAAACAAAAACGCCGAGATGATGTGATGAATTTTTTGAATTCTCAAAGTAAAACAAATGTGAGGTTCTATCTTTCGAAGTTTTCGGGTGTAGATGCGTTTTTTACTCATATAAGTAGCGATGGCTTTCATTTTTTCAAATATGCTGTCGAAAGAGAAAGTATATATTATCTTAATGCTTCAATGCAAAAAGCATATGCAAACGAGAAAATACTTCTTCTCGATCAATTGTATGGTGCTGTTCACAACAAAAAACTCGAAAATCCAATTACAGTTTCTGGGCAATCATTTCAAAATCCAAAAACCTGAAAAGAATACACGGTGGATCCACTCTATTTCAATGAAAAAAAGTGTCGAATTGTTGGTACTTGTCCAGATGCTGATAATTTTTTCTATGAGATACTGCGCTGAGATATGGATGGAATATACAAAACATACTATTATGGAGAGATTCCTCTTGGTTTTACAAAAAAGAAAGGAGAAAAATCATTTCTTGCTCTTCGGGATGTGGTTGATGAGAATGGAAATATTCTCTTCGTACGATGATGACTCTATTCTGTGCAGTGGAAAGATGAAGATGCTCAAAAAAGTCAAATTGATGTCAAGCAAGATCCACGAGCCATAGTGTTTTTTCGCATGCTCAATGTACTCGATTCATCAAAAGTGCTCGATACGCCCAAAAAATATGAAATAGCAAGCAATAATTTTGAATTGGTTCGAAATGATATCGATAGATTTCTAGGTACATTTAAAAATCAGCTTAAAAGAATAAAATAAATAAAAAACCCCTCGATTTCCCCGAGGAGTTTTTTTGAGAATGTTTCAAGAAATTATTTGAATTTTTTGAGTGTGTCAGAGACAAGGTTTCCAATAGTTTCTTTGGCTCCAAGTCCCATAGCAATAGCAAAACCAAGAGCAATCGCTGCGATAAACATACGAGCGGCGTCAGTGATAATAGCTGTTTGAAGACCCATCTGCTCAATACCAGTCATACCAATAA
This sequence comes from Candidatus Altimarinota bacterium, assembly GCA_002747975.1. Classification (GTDB taxonomy): domain Bacteria; phylum Patescibacteriota; class Gracilibacteria; order BD1-5; family UBA2023; genus GN02-873. Next base: position 10,913 of record PDRA01000005.1, read on the forward strand.
GAGCGATGATGACATACTTTGCAAGGAGGGCTGTATTTTTTTGTCCACTATGCTCTACGATAAGATCAGAGACAAAATTTGCAATCCATACACCGATGGCGATGATGATACTTCCAAAAAGGACATTACCAGCGATAATAAGTACCGTATCAGCAATATCAGAGAGAACTGGAAGAGCAAGAATACGAAGTGATTGATTGATGGCAGTCAGGAGAATAATAAAGAAAGCGATATTTGAGAGGAGTTTGACAGGATCGACTTTTTCTACCAATCCTTTAAGTCCAATTTTTGTAAGCCAGTTCTTCATATCAATTCCCTCGAGCACTTTTTCAATGACAGTTTTGACCCCATTTGCGATAAAGTAGAAAATCGCAAAGATCAAGATTGCTGAGACGAGATTTGGTATAAAATTCATCACATCATCGATAAGAGAGTTGATCGATGTAGCCAGTGAAGAGAGATTAAATTTCTCGAGGATAGTTGGCAAAGCCAAGAGCCAGATAAGATAGTAGACAACTGTTGCCACTGGGTCGACGAGGCTGAGTTTTCCTTTTCCATGGAGAAGCTTGGTCGCTTTTGCATCGATTTTGATTTTATCGAGTGCTTTTACCAAAAGTCATCGTACAATCTTTGCGACAAAATAGACAACGACAATCAATATAATCCCATATATCCAAGGAAGAATTGCGTGCCAAACATTGACCCAAGTATCAGAGTTGGTCAAATCAGAAAAAGAGAATGTCTTCATAATGCAGAAGTGTAAAAAAATAAACACCTCCAGTATATATTTTTTTTATAAAAAATCAAGTTTTTCGCTTATTTTCCAAAAATAATATTGATAAACGATGGGATAATTCCAACAGCAAGATAGGTAATTATTCCTTGAAGTTCTATGCCATCATATATATGATCAGTTGTATAGGCAATAAATGCAATAATGACAAAATTGAAAAGTCCAAGTGTCAAGAGGCGTACTGGAAATGTGATAACACGGATGAGAGTTCCCAAAACAGTATTGACAATAGCTAAGATAACAGTAAATATAAGTACCGATTTATAGGTATCACTAAACTTGATTTGAATTAGATCGGTATATTGCGGAGCATACTGAGCCAGGTAGTAGATTCCTGCGGCTGTGAGGACAAATTTGAGAATAAGTTTCATAGAATATATCTTAGAAATGCCAAGATTATATTCATTTTTTGATAAAATACAAGAGTGATAAAATATTTGATTTTTTTCTCTTTTTTGGTATCATCAGCCTATGATACCGACAATTTCTGGAAATGATCTTGCAAATTTGCTCGATACCAATGCTACGAACATCACTATTATTGACACCCGTACATTTGAAGAATTTTGAAGGGGACATATCAGATGAAGTCATCATATTCCACTGCATATTGTTCCACTTCGATTACAGGATTTTGATCCTTCCAAGAAGATTATTTTTGTTTGTCATTCAGGTGGACGATCGGCTCAGGCAACACGGTTTGCCTTAGATCGATGATTTGATGCCTATAATCTTTCTGATGGAATTGTACATTTTGAAGTACAGTTTCCACAATATATAATTTCTTAATTTTTATTTATGAAATATTTTATTTTTTCTCTTTCTTTTTTTCTCCTTTTTTCTTGCGCTTCTTCAAAAGAATGAGTCGATACTCAGCCTTCACAGGTGAGCGAGTCTCAAAATCAGCAAAAACAAAAATTACTCTACCTCGATGTTCGTGAGAATTTCGAATGGAATGCTGGACATATCAAAGATGCGATTCATATTCCGCTGGGTGAAATTGAAGCTGGGAATTTTGAAAAAGTACCAAAAAATACGCCCGTATGAGTGTACTGTCGAAGTGGTCGGCGGTCTGGTATTGCTCTCGAAATCCTCAAAAAAGCAGGCTATACAAATATCATCAATCTTGGCGGTATACAAGAAATCCAAGGACAAGCAATTGTACGATAGCTTTGTATCGGTCTATTCGTTTTCTTTGTATCCATCAAAATAGTACTCCTCGATAAAATCGATAGGAAACTCGAGGGTCGTTCCATTTTCTAGTGTGTGAAAATCACCAGAAATACACTCTTGTATTGAATTATTTCCTGCAAAAAAGAGATCTCATTCATCGGCAGAAATAAGACTATTATGATTTTTTACATAGTCTTTTTCAAAAAGAGCATCGCTGATAAAAGAATGTACATAGGCCGTATATTTGTCAGTATTATCGTGGACAAAAAAGAGGGCATTGTAGGCTGACTTGAGTGTCTTTTTTGGTTCAAGGAGGGCTTCTTTGAAATCTTTTCCCGCCTCAAGAGCATTTGCAATTGATATGCCCATTAGTGTGGTTCCATTTTTTGTGGTATAATTGCTAAAATCAATTCATTCTTGTTTTGCGAGCTCTTCATAATCGAGAAGTCCATTATAAAAAAGCCATCACTCATATCCATTTCGACTGACGAAATAAAATGGATGTGCATTAAAAGCGCTGACATGTCACTTGTCCGTCACTCTGACTTCACCCATAAGAATAAATTCTCATTTTATATCCTTGAGCTGATCTTTGAGTCGATTGATTGCTGTGGAATCATCCATAAAATAGCGAACTGAAGTGTATTTGGTGATATTTTCTTTTGTAACAAGTAAAAATCCCCATCCATGATTGTGACAGTCGCCAACTCATGGAATACCAAATTCACTTGCGATTTTTTGAAGATTCGCATCACACGATGATGCTTCCAAAAAAGCATCTAAGTACTCGATGGCACGAGACGTATTGCTTCCTTTGAGGAAGAGGAGTTTACACATTTTTTTGCAAAATAGAAAATATATGCTCTCTAGTATAAGAAGAAAAAGCAAAAAGTAAAAAATATTTTTTATCTTTGTATATTTTCGAAGAGCTCTGGAAAGTCTTCTCCAATGAAGTGAAATCTATCTGCAAATATTTGCAATTTTGATTGAGGAAGTTTCTCATGATATTTTTTGCTTTCTTCGACTGGACAGATCGTATCATCAGTTGAGTGATAAAGAAAAATTTTCTTAATGCTATTTTTCGCAAAAGATTGTTCCCAGTTATCTGCCAGACGAAAGTCCCCAATTTGCTCGACTTGACTGGTGTGAGAGTAGAGTGGTGCAACGAGGTGAAGTCCAGAAATTGTTTTTGGGAATGTGTTTTCACTGAGGTATTTGGTAATAAAAATACCACCAAGACTATGAGCAACAATGATGCAATTTTCCTCTATGTACGGGAGTACCTTTTCAAAGTACATTTTCCACTCGCGAAACTTTGCATTATCTGAACAAGGAAAGCAAGGACGCAGAATTTGATAGTTTTCTTCTCAGAGAAATTCCTCATATCGCTCTTTCCACTTTTTCTTTTTTTCTTTTTTTTCTGGTGAAAACTCTATGAAATTTTCAAGTGAAAATAGATATTGCTCATAGCTGTCAAAAGCACTTCCGCCGTGAATATGGATAATTTGTTGCATAGAGGAGAAATTAGAAGGTAGATTTTAGAGGGTAGAATTTAGGAATTAGATTTTAGAAATTAGATTTTAGAATTTAGAGGGCAGAGATTTTATTTGTAATTCCCCTTTGTAAAGAGGGAAAGCGAGTGAAGCGAGCCGAGGGATTTTTGTAAGCCCCCTTTGTAAAGGGGGATGTCCGTAAGGACAGGGGGATTTTTGTTTCTGTTCTTCCCGTGGTTTTGTCATCTAAGAATTTATTTTAAGATCTCCTTTTCTTGTCATCACACAGATTGCCACGGATTTTTTTAAAATCCTCGCAATGACTTTTCCCTGTCGTCCTGAACTTGATTCAGGATCTTCTTCTTTCTGTATTTCCATTTTCTTCAGACTTCTCGCATTCTTCTTTTTTTCAGGAATTCCCCGAATGGATTCCTGCCTACGCAGGAATGACATATTATTGTTGTTTCTTCTCTTCCTGTCATCCCGCACTTGATGCGGGATCCAGGTTTCTGTTGTCCCCGTCATCCTGAATTTATTTCAGGATCTCTTTTTTCCATGGTTCTTATGGTTTCCTTGTTCCTTATTTAATACAGGATCTCGTGGAAATCTAAAAAACAAGAATCCTTATTTCCTTTTCCTTATTTTTATTTCTACACTTTGTTCTTCATCGAGAGAAAGCTGTTTTGTCTCATCTGGATTTGTGATATTTTCGACGATTGTACCAAGAGTTTCTTTTTCTATCATATCTCCAAAATTATCACAAATATTTGCAATACTCTCTCACCCCAAAGAAATCTCTATTGTATCGGTAATTTTGTAGTCAGCTGTTTTTCGCATTTCTTGGATACTTCTGATGATATCGCGAGCAAATCCTTCTTTTTTGAGTTCCTCTGTAAGAGTTGTATCGAGACCGATGACCTGCCCACCAAATCATTCCACATCACCAACTCATTCTTTTGGAAGGTATTCAATAGTATATTCATCTGCTTCAAGCGTGTAATCAAGGATTTTAAGCTGCCCATCGGAGACTTCTTCAAAATTTCCAGCCTTCCCTTCCCGAATGATATTTTGTACTTCCCTTCCGTATTTTGGACCAAGTTTTCGTGCATCAGGTTTACAGATTTTTGTTGCCAGCATTTCTGGATCGACAACTTTGACTGCCTTTACATTGAGCTCATCTTTTATGATATTCATATAGTATTCATCGAGATTGTGGGTAATTGTCACGGCAGCAAGTGGCTGGCGGACACGGATATTTTTGCGACTTCGAAGTGCCAGTCCAATAGAGACAATATCTTTTGCTATTCCCATGTCTTCATTGAGTGTATTTGAGATGAGATGCTGGTTTGGATAGGTAACATATTGCAAGTGGACACTATTGTCCTTTGGATTCTCTGAGAGTGGATTTGTGATTCCTTGGTAGATACTCTCTGAGAGAAAAGGCATCAATGGTGCTAAGAGTTTTGAGGTTTCTGTGAGGGTTCGATACAGGGTTTCGTAGGCTGATTTTTTATCCTCGGTCATCTCGCTTCCCCAGAATCGTCGTCGAGACAGTCGGATATACCAGTTAGTGAGTGCATCCATATATTCTACCAGTCCACGACAGGCTCGACTAATATCATACGCCTCAAAAGCATCATGGGTTTTAGCGATGAGAACTTGGAGTCGAGAAAGCATCCATTTGTCGAGAGGATTGGTAATTGGTGTTGTCATGAGCTCAAATGGATCAGCATTTTGAATTGTTGTATCATAGTAGGCTTTTTCTGTATCCATACCATTATATTTCGCAAGGATTGGTCGTGGTGTCCCAGCGTGCGCGACGATGAGGACTTTTTTTCCTTTGTATTTTTCAAGGATTGAGTCATAGGTTTTGAGAATTCTCTTCCCAAACATTTCCATATTTTCTGCGTTATTATTTTTGTAAGCTTTTCCCAAATCAATAGGATCACAGTCATCTGGAAGTCCTGCGATTTTTTTCATTTCGGCTGTCGTTTTGTTTGCGTATTCTCCAGCTGTTTGCTCAGCAAATCCATCCTCTATTACAAATTCTCCGTCAAAATTCAGTTCTTTTGCAATAATTTCAGCCGTATTTTTCGCTCGGATGCGATCAGTATGAATGATTACATCAAACTTCACTCCCTGCTCAGCAAGTTTTTTCCCAGCATTTTTTGCCTGGAGTTCTCATTTTTCTGTGAGTTCTGGATCATCGGTTCTATCGCTCATTTTCATAGCGACATTTGAAGTTGACTCTCCGTGTCGTGCAAACCAAACCTGAGTTCCTTCTTTTTCCCATTTGTCGATATTTGCATAGGTCGTGAAGAAGCTATATGTATTCCAAATTGGAAGCATGGTATTTTTGATTGTTTCTACGATTCCCTCTTCTTTGAAATCCATGTCTCCACCAGAGAGAAGCGGACTATTGAGCATATAGAATCGGATTGGGTCGGCGCCATATGTCTCTATGGTTTTTCGTGGATCTGGATAGTTTCCAAATGATTTACTCATTTTCCGCCCATCGTCTCCATTGATGACACCTGTGGTGATGACATTGGTAAAGGCTGGAAGTGGTTTTGGCTCCTTTTGTAAAGGAGCTGTCGCAGAGCGACTGAGAATTTCTTGTTTCCTTTCCTCTACAATTTTTATGAGATTTTCGTAGACTCCGTCAAGATTTTTCATGATTTCATCATTAGTAAAATGAACTATTTTAATTCATTCTTTTTCTAAATCATTTTCTCGTTCGCTGTCATATTTTTCATTTCATATATGACTTTCTCAGTCAATTTCTATAGCCAGAAGAAGTTCAGCACAATAAAAGTCTACGATATAATCGAGTAGAGGTTTTTGACGGAGAAATTGGAGTCATTTAAATTGTTTTTTCGCAAGAATTTCATGCCAAATTTGTTTTTCTGGTCATGTCATATTTTTTCGTAATTCTTGTGCTTTTTCTTTGAGATCTTTTTTGTATGGAATAATCTTATCCTGATCTTCATTTTTTAAAATCCCTCCCTCGCTATCGCGAGTACTCCCTTTTCAAAGGGAGCTTCATACAAGCACCCCAAGTACATGCATCACATAGAACCATGCACGAAGCTGCCCGACATATTCTGCGATAAAATCGGCTGGAAAACTTGCTTCCATGACTTCTTTATTCTCGAAAGGATAGTGCATTTGTGCATATGGCATTGATCCAGAATCCATCCAAACATCGAGGACTTCGCTGACTCTTTGGAGTGGCGTTCCATTAGTGAGGATACCAGCGATGATTTTTTCACCACCATTTTTGAAATGATGATCATAGCCATTGAGACTGACAAATTCAGCCCCAAGTTTTTTTGCTAGTTTTTGTCCGTGTGAGAATTTTGCTGAAGCTGAGCTATCATCTCGACTATGAACAATGGTAATTTCTTCAACAAAATCAAGAAGTTTTTTCTCATTGCAAGAAAGGGTATCAATGAGATTTTCGAACTCACCATTTCCTTTGAGACCGCTCGGCGCAATCAAAATAAGTCTTTTGAGAGCGGTTGGGTGACTTGTGAGGTATTTGATAACCATTGGACAACCGAGGCTGTGAGCGATAATGGTGTCGTATTTTGTGAGATCAAGAGCATCGAATTTTTCTTTCCAAGAATGATAGGTTGTATGCTTACTTTGGTCAAAAATTGGTACATCGAGCTCAATCGTACTGGTTTTGAGAGCATTAAAAATTCGACTCCAAATCGTGCTTGGATTTTCAAGTCCATCATCTTGCCATCCATGGATTCCAAGAACTTTTTTTGATGTTATGGCATTTTCTTTTTCAATCAAAACACTGTCAATATATGGTCGGTGCAGATTAAGTGGCATTCCATCAAATTCTCCACCGACAAAAGTGTAGTGATTTTTTCCATCCTTTTGCTCTTTTGAGAGTTGTCCATAGGCTTGGTTTTTTTCAAAAATTCTATTGCGATCAGCGTAAATTTCTTTGACGCTGGCGTCGGTGTTTTGCCAGATTGGCATTGGTGCTCCCCAAAATCGCGTACGAGAAATACACCAGTCTGGCGCGCTTTCGATTCCTTTTTTGAATCGTCCATGTTTGAGATATTTTGGAAACCAGTTGATTTGCTCATTTGCCTCAATAAGTTTATCTTTTTGACTTTGGATATCGACAAACCAACTTGATTGTGCTTTTTGGACGAGTGGTGTTCCAGATCGCGGACAAAATGGGATTCGGTGAGTAATACTTTCATTTTTAAAAAGTGAGCCATTTTCTTTCATTTTCTCAGTGTTGATTTTGTTGGCATCGAGATAGTGAATACCCTTCATATCGGCAATTTCCTTGGTGTATTTTCCTTCATTGTCCATCGCATGCGTAATTTTGATGCCTTTTTCTTTGGCAAGCATGAAATCGACATCACCAAATTCTGGTGCACAGTGGACGATACCAGTACCATCGGTATCTGTGGCAAAATCTGCTTCATAGATTTCGTGGTAGCCAGGGCTCTTGTGGTGGTAATACTGTGGAAAAGGTGGCTTGTATTTCATACCAACAAGCTCACTTCCCTTCATTTCTCGAATGATTTTGTATTCTCATTTTCCTTTGAAAACTGATTCTAATTGGCTTTTTGCTACGATATAACCCTCACCTTCGAAAGACACGAGTGCGTAATCGATTTTTTTACCGACACCGAGCATGATGTTTGCTGGAATCGTCCAAGGTGTTGTCGTCCAAGCGAGGATCGAGATTTTTGAGATATCATCGCGGTCAGCTTCGAGATTGAAAATATCGAAATTTTCCCGAATAAAACATAAATCATCATAGCATTCAGTCTCACTTTTGAGCTCATATGCTTCATCATTTTGAGAAAAAGAAATCCATTCAATTTTTTCATGTTTATTTGTTTCTTGAATTTTTGGCTCTCATTGAAGTTCTACTTCATAGTATTCTCATTGCCAGAGCGTTTCTTGGACATATGTTTTTTTGGTAGAAATATGATTTTTGATTTCGCAGTCGATTCATAATTCTTCTTTTATTTCTCGTTTTAAAGCCTGCTCAGCAGTTTCACCTTTGTCAATTTTTCCGCCTGGACACTGCCATTTTCCACCATGTTTTTTATTTTTGAGCATCAAATATTCACCTTCCCCATTTTTTACAACTCCCAGAACATAGCGCAGGTATCCGTCGTCGGTATATTCAAATTTTCCTCATTCGCGTTTATCAGTTTCGCTTGTATTTTGTTCGAGTTCAAATTTGACAGTAATAGCTGGATCATTGACTTCTTCGTATGTGTCGTCCATCGCCACTTCAAAATTTGAAATCGGCGTTCCAAGTTTCCATGAGTAGAGTGAGACGCGTTTTCATTCGTAGATGAGTCCTTTGTCCCAGAGTTGCTTGAAAACCCACATGACCGATTCTATATAGTCCTGATCCATAGTTCGATACGCTCGATCCATATCAACCCAGCGACCGATCTTGTCAATATACCATCACCATTCGGCAGAAGTTTCTTTTGTATATTCATAGCAGCCGTCGATAAATTTTTTAACGCCGTTTTCTTCGATGTCTTTATTGGATTTGAGTCCGAGTTTTTTTTGGACTTTTTCTTCGATTGGCAGTCCATGACAGTCCCAACCCCAGACTCGATCGACGCGTCGTCCGCGCATCGTCCAGTATCGTCCGACGACATCTTTTACAACTGATGAGAGGAGTGATCCATAGTGCGGCGTCCCTGTGATAAAAGGAGGACCATCATAGAATCGATATGGATTGTCCTGGGGACGAGATTCGATAGATTTTTTGAATGTATCATTTTCTTTCCAGAATTTGAGCACTTCACTTTCAAGTGTTGGGAAAGATTGTTTTGGGGAAACGTGTGGAAAAGACATAGGGAATGGGGGTTAGGGTAGTAAATTATAAATTTTTAATATTTAAAGTTTTTTTTGATTGGATTTTTCAAACTCAACAATAACATTATTCAAACATTGTATTGTATGAGTGTATTGATAATCAAAGAATTCCCAAGTTATTGGGTAGTCGAATACACTCGCTTTTATAACTTCTTTTTTCTTATCTTCAGGAATATTTGCTTTATTTTTCTCAAAAGCACATTTAATATTTCTGCATATATCTAGAAAATATCAATTTGATTGTACATTAAATAAAATTTTTGTAAGCTCAAGCTGCAGTAAATTAAAATCATCAGAATTTAAAATATATTTTTCTATATAATGAATATAATCTTGTTCCTTTCTTTCGAATAATTCTTTACTCATATATCAATTGCTATAAAAATAATACAAATCTCTCCATTTATCAATGATTTGTTCATGAGTAGAGTTATCAAATATTCATAGGTTCATATTCATAAATTCTAACTCTTTATCTCTTTCATATTTTTTATATCAATACCAAAACGCAAAAATTGTTCAGATGCTTATAAACATGTATTGAGTTGAAATAGGAGATTTTAATTCTTTTATTCAAAAGAGTATATTAAATATTTCCCAAGTAGGAAGATTAAATTTAGGAATTAGCCAAAACAAGAAAATCGCCGTTCATATTCAAGTCAAAACCTTTCACATATGTTTCAGTAGAAATTTTTCCATATTTTATTTTTAATAAAAAAAGCCCACAAAAAATACAAATTTGTGTGCTTTCGGTTCAAAAATTATTTTTGAAAGGTACCACCTAAAGCGGGTATACTTGATTTTATTTTGATGACGGAGACTTACGACTCCGGAAGATTCTACTGGCTTTTTGAATTGTTTTAAGAGATTCTGAAATAAACTCAGAATGACACTACAAAGCATAAAGTTTTCTTTCTTCAGCTTGCGGGTGATAGCCGCTCAAATGCTTTTGTTTGATTATTTGTCTGAAACTTCTTTTGCAGGAGTTTCTTTTACAGGAGTTTCTTGTTCTTTGGTTTGTGTATTTTCTTTGTTTGGGATTTCTTTGTTTGGAGCTTCTTTGACTTCTTCTTTTCCCATACCAAGAAGATACAAGATTACACCAACGACGATAAATCCAATCTTGATTCCCCAGGCAGGGACCTCTCCCCATTTATAAATCCAGATCAAAATTTTTGGGACCATATCGAAATAATTGAGTACAATAGCAGCAAGTCCCAAGATGATGAGAAATCATCCAATACCTCGTAGATTATCTTTCATAGAAAAAAAAGATTAAAAAATAAATTTATAAAATGAGTATAGAAAAAAAATGATTTTTTGCAAATTATTTTTTTATCTTCAATCGCTCAAACAGATTTTCTTTTTCTTTTCGGCTCATAGGTCGCCAGTCGCCCTCGGCGAGTTTTCCAAGACGAATATTCTCGATTCGTACGCGTGAAAGCCTTTTGATATCGGATCAAACTGCTTTGACCATTCGGCGGATCTGTCGATTTTTTCATTCTTTGAGAGTAATACGAAACCTCGATGACGAGAGTCGCTCAATTGCTGCTGGCTGTGTTTTGTAGATTTTTTTGTGTTCGGATCCTCGAGAGAGATCTATCTTGATTCCACTTTGCATCATATCGAGAGCCCTGTCGGTGATTTTTCCATAGACTTCTACGAGGTATTCTTTTTCGTGCTGATACTTTGGATGGATGAGATAGTTAGAAAGTCGTCCATCATTGGTGAGGATGATAAGCCCATTAGTCTCTTTGTCAAGGCGTCCAATTGGAAAAACTCGCTCCTTGATATCGACAACATCAAGAATACCCATTTGCTTTTCATCTGACTTACAGGTTGTGACGATGCCACGAGGCTTGTGAAATACATAGTAGACAAGATCATTTTGCGCTTTGACAATATCATTGTGGAATTTGACTGTATCTTTTTCTGGATCGATGACTTGCCCGATGTGTGCTGTTTTTCCATTGACTTCTACCCTGCCCTGCCCGATATATTCTTCGGCTTTTCTTCGTGAGCAGATACCTGCCCCAGACATATATTTTTGAAGTTTCATATTCATAGAAGATAAGTATATATATTTTTCGTGAGAAATCAATTATTTTGACTTTTTGAATAAAAGAGATAGAATACATCTCATTACTTAGCATACTAGTAACCACAATATTATGAATCATAATCGAACAATAAAAATAGCGATCTGAACGAAATCTCCTCCAAAACTTGCTGCAATAGAAGAAGCGATACAGAAGTGTCCATATTTTGACGGATTTCATCCAGAGATTACAGCCTTGACAGTGGGGAGCGGAGTTTCTGATATGCCCACAAGTATCGAGGAGAATATGCTTGGAGCAAAAAATAGAGCCATAAATGCTCAAAGAGAGATTGAAGCTGATTTTTATATCTGAATGGAATGAGGAACCACGTTTCTATGAGAAAAATCATATATTTTTTGAGTGGTTTATTTGCTTGATAGCAAATGAAATTGACATTTTTGAATATCGAATATGCTGGAAGTGCCAGAATTCTTTCATAAGAAAATTTATTATGAAAAACAGGAACTGTGACCCGTCTTGCAGGAGGTCACATGAATACAAAATGTCTCAAAAAAAACCTGAGCATTTGGAGTTTGGAGCGATGATATCTTTACGAGAAAAGACCAATTTATATCAGCTTTTTTAAGTGCTGTTCCAGCATTTTTTAATACTTATTATACACTGTAAAAAAAAATTATGAATACAGCAAAACAACAAATTCAAGAATTCAAAAATGAATGATTTCCTTTTGTATATGAATGGGAAGATGCTCCAAATACTATTTATGATGAGCATTTTCACAAATGAAAAACCGCACTCTATACAATCGATGGAGATATAGAATTTGAGTATACGGATACAAATGAAGTTCACATACTCAAAAAATGAGATTTGATCTATCCTGAATTAAAAAGACCACACAAAGCCAAAGTAGGTCCACACGGTTGGAGAGTTGTGGTAGCAGAAATGATAGATTGAGACAGCTAGGTATTTCTTAAATCCGAAAAAAATATGCAAGAAAAACACATCCTCCTCCTTCGAATTTGCAAAAAAGAATTTGAAGAACTTGTTACTGGAAAACTGCATGCTCGATATTTAGAAGTCAAGCCATACTGGGAAACACGGCTTTTTGAGAGTGATTGAAGTCCAAAAAAATTTGATGAAGTTCATATCAAAAATGGCTACAAAAGTGATTCTCCTCTGGCGATTTTTGAATACAAATGAACCCATTGACCACAGATACACAACGGAAAAAATTGTTTTCAAATTCCACTTGGTGATTTAATTTCGGTTGAAAATTATACAAAATAGTATTTTATTTCTTATCTTTTGGAGTCTATGACGTGATTTCTCTTTGAGCGTGCCCTGCGACTTTTGGCCAAAAATTTCCCCGAAGAACCGATGAAGAAACCAGTTCTCTACCACAGTGTTCGAGTATGAGTCTATCTTTGGAACCACTCGTATGATGAAAATTTGCAAATTGCCGGACTTCTTCATGATGCTCTGGAAGATACTCCTTTGCAAGAGCGTGATATTTGAGACAATTTCTGACAGGAGGTTCTCGATATTGTGAGGGCAAATTCTAAAAATCCAGATTTAGAAAAATCTAAAATACTTGAAGATATGGTACAAAGATGCGCTCAAGTATGAGAGCGTGCGATGATAGTAAAGATGGCTGATATATATGATAATTTTCTTTTTTATACAAGAAAAAATGCTCTTCCTGAAATCGAAATGTGAAAACAATTAGCTCGGTTGGTTAGAACATACAAAAAAGAAGAATGGAGTGATGCAATTTTCGAAAAAATTCCAGAAATACTTCATTTTTAAAAAAGTATTGACAAAAGTATATATTTATATATAGTACTTATTACATTTATTTTTTTGGAGTATGAATGCAGCTGAAATCAAGAGCCTTATTGGCAAGAGACCAATACAAGTAGCTCAAGAAATGCATAGATGACAGAGATATGGAGAAGGTGGTGTTTTCGAAAATCACCTTATTCCTGTTGCGAAAATAGCAAATCGGATTGCTCGGTCACTATGATGCTCAAAAGAAGATACAACTCATGTTCGTGATCTATCTTGGTTACATGATGCTCCCGAAGATACTGGTCTTACTGGTGAAATTATTACCTTTCTCTTTGATAAGAGACTTTGAGATGATAGTGAAGCTCTTAATAAGTATCACTGAGATGGCAATAAAAAAACACTTGATGAATATTACAGAGATATATCTAAAAATATTGATGCAAAAATTGTAAAAACAGCTGATAGGTATATGAATATATTCACCCTTCCTAATACCCAGAGAGAAAAAGCAATACGTATGTATAAGAGGTATAGAGATGAGTATGAATATTATAAGAAATATAATATTTTCCCAGAAATTATCTGGAAAGTACTTGAGGATACGAGAATTATCCTAGAGAGAGATGGATACAAAAAATAAGTTGATTTTTTCTTGCATTTTCTGTACTTTTATGGTACAATATATCTGATTTATTCTCAATTTTATTTTTTATGAAAATATTCTTTCAGAAAGAAAACCCAACGGCATCACCTGAAGCATCAGAAAAACCAGCAAAATCGCTGGATGCTATTAGGACTGATTTTGAAAAAAACTTTCGAGAAAATCCGGATATAGTGTGGGAAGTGATCAAAAAAAATCTTCCAAAACCACAAACAAAAGCAGAGAAATGACTGATAGCTCTTGCGGATAA